>DXFZ01000006.1 GCA_019114175.1 Candidatus Corynebacterium gallistercoris | reverse complement strand
TTGGAAGCAGAACCCGCCACAGGAAATAATAGAAATCAAGGCAAACGCCTAGGAACAAAACCCGGGGCACTTCAGACCCCCTATCGCTGTGGTGGATCAGCCCCTGCCCACTGCGGTCTGCTCCCGTGCTGAGAAGCGCATGCTCCAAGGCCAGTAACAGCAGGCGGTCCGTATGCAGTAACGAGGACACAGCCCAGCCGACGATCCGGCAGGAGCAGCCGTCGGTGATGAACGCCGTGTCGCAGAACCCTCCCACAATGCGCACATAGGTGATATCTTACGACCCACAGCTGGCGGGGGAAGCTCAGCAGCAAACGTACGTTCCACCAGGTCCGGGCGGGTATACGGCTGGCCTCTAGGTTTCGTCGTGACCGGCTTGCGTCCACGGCGAACCCCCTTTCACCCCGGCGAGTTTCACCAGCCGGGCGACCTGGCCCCGGCCGATCCGCCAGCCAGCACGAACCATCGCCTGGTGCATCTTCGGCACACCGTAGACGCTGTAGTTCTCCTCATGGACCCGCCGGAGCTCGGGGGAGGAGCACCTCGTCGCGAACAGTCCTGACCGAGGTTGGCCGGGCCTTGGGCCGCGCGGCAACCACGTAAGGTGATGAACCCACAGTCCGTTGCACCCAAGGTGCGGCAGATGGCCACGACCGGCGAAACGTTCGCGGTTGTCGTCGATGAACCGGATCATCTCGTCGTGGGATGCCATGAGCTCCGCGTACGAATTAAGCCGATGCGACTGTGAGGATCTCGTTCGCGCGGCGGGCCTGGTGGTTCTTTTGAGCGCTGCTTGGTGATCTCTTCGGCCACAGCGGTGCTGATTCCTGGGGCTTGGCCTTGGTTGATGCGGTGTTGTTTCCACCAGTTCCGCAGGGTATGGGGCAAGACCTCTTCCGAGGGTTTCACCGACCGCGGTGCAGGCGACTCAGGCCGAGCAGTTCTCGGCGCGGGTGCGCTCCACGATCAGCTGCAGGGCGCGGGCTGTGAACGCGGTGCTGTACTTCTTAGGCAAGTTCCGATTCTCCTTCAGTTGGATCGGAACAAAACCCAGGACGCTTCAGTTACACATTCCGCCGCTTCCGGTAAGAAACAACACCAACCCCTGCCGTCAGCAGCAACAATCCCGCAATTACTACCCCCGTGGCACCACTAACACCGGTATCAGCAAGCTTTTTGCCCTTCGTTCCAAAATGCGCGTGCCCGTGGTCATGGTCGTGCCCCCTACCATTCGATGCAGGGCTATGAACGCCGTGGTCATCATCCTTGCCACCATGGTCATCACGCCCATGGCCGTCGTGCCCGTGGCCACCATCCTTACCGCCATGGTCATGGCCACCACCGTTGCCGCCATGGTCATGGCCACCACCGTTGCCGCCATGGTCATGGTCATCACCCTTACCACCATGGTCATGGCCATCATCCAAACCTTCATGGTCGTGGTCACTTCCAGCTAGATTCAGAACCTCTCCTGATTGACTTGCTTCCAGGACACTATCCCCAGTGAAGGCAAGCCCTGCTTCCCACGGACTGCTGAGAATAGCAACGAACGAATCCGTTGCCTTGTTGAGCCCATGTGGCAACTTCGGACGAACCTCCAGTGCTAGTTCCAAGACCGAATGCGCCGGCAACTCAACTGGACCATCAAATACATTTCCAAAACGCGGGAGTCCAGCAGCGCCAACAATATGATCGTGGCCATGATCGTGACCACGATCAAGATCGACTGTTACCTCTTCACCATCCGCCCAAGCCGGACATACAGCCTTTACTTGCATGTCATCAAGAGTCGGAGTTGTACATGAAGGTGTTACAGCAACAGACCCACCTTCAACAAGTCGGTGATCCTCCGTACCAAACAAATAATTCCCAGCAAGGAGACCTGAGCTGATTGACTCATTTCCTGAATTTTCCAACCGGATTATGTAAGTCCGCGTTGAACCAGAATTGATTGTTTTTTTGTCCTGGGAAACTTGAACTGTAGCCTTCGTTTCCCGCTGAACTTCGATGTCAGGATTCGTGGCCGTACCATCTTCTGAAACGAAGGTGCGCTGAGTGAGTGCTTGGTTATTCAAAGAATGAGTAAGCAACTCAGCCGAATCTAGATCTTCATAATCTGCGGCTGACACGAGAACCCCCTGATGCCCTTCCTCAGTATAAGTACCACGCACCTTAACAGTGATGGAACCGTAGTTAGGAACGACATAAGGAACCAACCGTTCTCCCACATACGAGGCACCGTCTGCCATCAAATCAATGCCGGGTTGCGCTTCACCAATGGAACAGCCAACTACATTCCCAGGAATAGCCTCTCCGTCAGCGTTTTCATCGTCTTCAGCTGGATCGTAGCATTGAGTACTTACATCCGAGATGGACACGCCGGAAGTAGTAGCCAGAGCGAAAACCCCTCGGGCAACTGCGTTATCAATATTCGGATTATCGGCATCGGTGGTTTGAGCGATCTCAAAGGAGTATTCAAAATCTTCTCCGAGCTGATGCTGAGCAGGCACTCCGAAGAAGTACAAATTCGCAGTCCACTCATCCTTGCTGTTAACTATGCGTGTCCCCACCCCCTCCGTCATTGGCGAAGTGCTGTTTGGCACATGATTACCGCTATGTGCGGTTTCCGGTTGCGCAGTAGCGGCGGGAAGTGCATCAACAACTGGAGGGAAGGCGAGCGCGCAGGCAAAAATCACCGCAGGAAGTCGACGACACCGCCCTTGAGTCAGGTTGTACATGAAGCTCCTTGAAACGATACGAACTAACTAATGCAAACGATTGTCATTAGTGATTGATAGATATACTATGGTCACACAGGCATGACAATCTAGGGAGCAAGAAGGGGGGAGGGCGGGGGGAGTCCCTCGCCCTCCCCGTTACGTTCTAAGTAGTTCCGGTTCAGAAGAGAATCGTCCACACAACGCGCCCTAGGGGCAACTCTCCCGCGCTACGCTTGAATTTTCGTTTCTCTCCCTAAAAAGGAACTAGCCTCCGGCTTCAGCATGCCCCCCATTTCCCAGTGACGAACCCAACCCAACCATGCTCATCACTAAAAGACACCCATGACACATGACCACGTCATAGGCATGGATGTTGTCGCCGATCAACCCAACAACAGCAAGCTCACCCGCACCGTTGCCAAAGCCACCGATTCAGACACCACATAACACTTAAAAGCCCCACCAGAAGTCCCCGACCCCACCGACTGAATCCCCCTCGCCAGTCGGCTACAAGTCACGTCCTGCTACCGGTGTCGGCCAATCGCACTAAACCCGCCGGTAGACTTGACGAGCATTATAGCCCCCGGCGAACCCCCTGAATTTTCACACGAACCTACTACTTGCAGGTGACGATGGGCTGGGGATCGTACACCGTGGTGGTAGTCTTCCGGGAGCGCTCGGAGCCATCGAGGTTCCGGATCACGCGTGTGTCTGAGGTGGTGAAACCTGGCGCACCGCTGGAGGGGGTGCACTTGTCACCGCTGAGCTCCATACGCTGCGGGCTCGTCGGGTTCGTACGCGGCCCCGCGATGGATTCCACGTTCACCTGCTTCACGCCATGCATCTGCACCGTCACGGAACTGGAGTCCGCAGAGGCGGTGATACGCACGGGGGTATCAAAGGGGTTGCGGAACTTCAGGTCAATCGCGCCCTCGTACACGGTGGCCTCGCGGCCAGCCGGGTAGCGGGAAATGTAGTAGCTGTGCGGAGTGTGCGCCACATCGTCCATGCCCGCAAAATAAGAAGCGTTATACAACGTAGTGGCGAACTGGGAAATGCCACCACCCACGGCCTCAGAGGCATGGCCATCAATGATGATGCCGGATTCCACGAAGCCCTGGGCCGTGCCACGGGGGCCCGTGTAGCCGTTCAGGGAGAAAGTCTCGCCCGGCAGCACAATGGCACCGGTAACCATCTGCGCCACGCGGCGGATGTTCACACCCGAGGCGCTGGAGAACCCGCCCGTGGTGAACTCGCCCACCACGTCATTAAAGTGCGCCTTTTGTGCCTGCTCCGTGGTGTACTTCGCGGGCTTGTCCTCATAGACCACGTCAAATTCACGGGCATCCTTGGCTAACGCCTTGCCCTGGAAATCAGCCAACGTGTCATCCCACTTGATGGCCACGCCATCCTGGGAAGGCACCACGGCCAGGCCGCCTCCGGAGAAATCGAAGCTCGCGTCCCGGTACTGCACTTCCGTCCCATTCAGCTGCTCCGCCAGGATCTCCTGCGCCGCATCCGTGTTCCACTCTGGGCGGAAGCCCTTAGCTTCTTCATCCGGGGCAAAGCTCAAGATGGTGTGCATGTTTTGCGGGGTGATCACGCCATCCACGCCATCGCGGCCATGAAAGATGAGGTTGCCAGACGTAGCCGGCTCCACCACGTCCTTCACGGCCTTCTCCGCCGCGTCCTTGCGGATGGTGGCCTCCACCACGTCCGCCTCTTGGGTGATCAGGCGCTCCTTGTTTAGCCAGTTATCCACCACGTTGGCGCGCAGCGCGTCTCGGTCCACGGTCTGCCCCGGCACGTCATCTTTGACCTCCGCACGGCCTTCAGCGTTTACGCTCAATTCCGCATTTTCCGCGTCCCGGGTCAGCTCCCGTGTCACCCGGTTCATGGCGCGGTTCAGCGGTTCATCGGTGACCTTGGAAATGATCCCGACCTCGCGGGTTTCCCAGAAAGAGCGGATGCGGGTGATCGGGTTCAGCGGCTGCTGCCCCGCCTGATCAACGGTTGCCTCCCAGTCCACCTGCAGACCGGACTGAGTCGGCTCCAGGGAGGAGTCCATATTGCCCGCATGGATGCGCACCGGTTCCCGAACCTGCTCCCCCAAATCCAGGCGCAACCGCTGCTCCGCCTGGGACTCGGTCATCCCTCCGATGTCCACGCCACCCACGGTCACCCCGCGGGGAACCCGCCCCTCACTCATGGCGTAATCCACCCCGTACAGCACGCCACCCAGCCCAAGCAGGCCAAGGAAAACCCAACCCCACCAAGGCATCCGTTTGGAAGAACGTGGCTTGACTGGCCGGTCGCCATCCCCCACCGCAGCAGGAGAGGAACCAGCCGTGCTGTGGTTACCGTCCGAGTTTTTCACGTCAGCTAGTCTAGCTGCTCACCCGCCCAGCTGGGAATTTCGTGAGAATTCGCTAACACATGCGTACGATTACCGCCACGGGAAGGAGAATACTTACCGCCCAGACCCGGCGGCCCGCTCCACCGCGGCCCGGACGTGCTCCTCACTGATCTTCCCCTCCACGATGGCCAGCCGAATCTGCTCCACCACCTCAGGAATGGACACCGCCCCCGCAGCGGCCAGGGCAATATCGGCACCAGCCTCCAACGCCGCCACGGCAGCAGACCCGCCCGGGTGCAGGTCCGTCACGGCCTTCATGCCCGTCAGGTCATCCGTATATATAACGCCCCCGAACCCCGGCGCGGCCCCGCCCGGCCCATACCCGCCAGCACGCAGCAGGTCATACGCCGCCGGGTTCACCGAGGAAGGCACCTCAATTCCAGGACCGGCGGTTCCGTCCAGCCCCGGCACCTGCACGTGGCCAACCATCACGGACACGCCTTCCATACCCACAAGCTCCGCAAAGGGCAGCAAGTCCACGTCCTGCATCTCGCCAAGCGGCGGCGTAGTCACCCCGCCCAAGTGGGAGTCGCCCGTGGCGTGACCATGCCCCGGGAAGTGCTTCAGTACCGGTGTGACACCCGCGTCCAGCAACCCTTGCGCATAGGCGCGCGCATAGTCAGCCGCAGCCACCGGGTCCGCGCTGAACGCGCGGGATCCAATCGCGTTATCGGAGATCTCCGCCCCCACACCCAAGTCCACAACGGGAGCGAAGTCCACCGTGATCCCCAGCTCGCGGATCTTCCGCCCGTGCTCGGCCATCAGCCCGCGGACCTGCTCCGGGTTCATCGTTTCCGCCATCTCGCGGGCCGAAGGCAGCGGCCCAATCAGCTCCGCCAGCCGCTGAACCAGCCCGCCTTCCTCATCCACGCTCACCACCAGCGGCTCGCCAGCGCGCTCCTCCAGCGCCGCCAAGCTCCGCGTGGGGTCCCCCTGACCGTTCAGAATGCTCTTATCAGTCTGCGTGCCGATGAACAGATGCCGCACCCCAAGATCCACCGCCTCCACGGCGGATTCGAAATCCGTGACCCCCACACCCAACAGCCGACCCGCCAATTCCTCCGCCGGAACAGCGGGAGCCTCTGAGGTAGACGCAACCGTGCTCGCCCCACCTGAGGGGGAGGGGGTGGGATCGGCAGGTGGCGTCGCCTCCGAAGAACAAGAAGCGAGCCCCACGGACAACGCGGCGAATGTGGCAACAAGATGTCTGCGCATATGACTAACGTAGTAAGAAACCGTGCACAAAGGAGAATGACCAATGTCCGAGCAGCTAGACCAGCACGCCACCGCGTTCGACCCCAACGGGGACACCGTCCTCATCGCCTACGATGGCTCCGATGAAGCCAAGAAAGCCGTGGAACACGCCGGACGCTTCCTCTCCGCGAAGAACGCCTACATCCTCACCGTGTGGGAACCCATCCACCGCCAAGCCGCCCGCGCCGCCGGGATGAGCGGCATGATGCAGCACGATTGGTCCGCGGACAACCAGGCGGACCCCACCGGCGATGACCCCGCATACGCCGAGGCCGTGACCATTTGCACCGAAGGTGTGGAGATTGCGCGCCAAAACGGCTTTGAAACCGAACCTTTCCTGGTAGAGTCTGGAACAGCCATCTGGAGCGCCATCGTGGACGCGGCAGATGAACTGGACGTGGACTTGATCGTCACGGGTACGCGCGCACTTTCTGGCTGGAAATCGCTCCTCCAGTCCAGCGTGTCCGATAGCATCATCAAGAACGCGGGCCGGCCGGTGCTGATTGTGCCTCCGGCCGGTGAAGAAGACTAAGATAGACATACTGACCAACCACCACAGGAACAACAAGAACAGGAACCCCCATCAATGGCTATTGATCAAGAGACCAGGGACCGCGGATCCGCCGGCGCGCTCATCGCCGCTGCCGTGGCCGGCATCGTGCTGGGCGGCGCCGTGGCTTTCGGCGCCGGCGCTATGGCTGACTCTTCTGAGCTTCCCAATGAGGAGCAGATTGCTGTGAACCAGGACAGCGCATTCCTGGGCTCCGTGCAATACGGTGAGCGCACCAGCAACTAAGCTTTCCGGGCCTTCTTCGGGGAGCCATTCCCTGGAGAGGCCTTCCCTGGGTAAGCCCGCGTTGGGCATCGCCGCGGTAGCGTGGCTGCTCTTCGCATTCTTGCAGTCCCCGGGGCTGACCAGCGCGGATACGAAGCACGATCTCGTCGCTGATCCGTGGGGCTTCCTCGCCCAAGCGCTGTACCCGTGGACGGACACGTTCCCCCTGGGGCAGCTGCAAAACCAAGCCTACGGGTACCTGTTCCCCCATGGCTTGTTTTTTGCTGCCTTCAGTTGGCTGCCCGGGTGGGTGGTGCAGCGGCTGTGGTGGGGTTTGTTGCTGTTCGTGGCGTTCGCGGGCGTGGTGCGCCTGCTGGAGGTTGCGGGCATCGGCAGCCGCTCCTCCCGGGTGATCGCGGGGGTGTTGTTCGCTTTGTCCCCGCGGGTGCTGACCACGCTGGGGGCCATCAGCTCCGAGGCGTGGGTCGTGGCGCTCGTGCCGTGGGTGCTGCTGCCGGTGGTGCGGGCGCGCCTGGCTGCTGACAGTGGGGCGCCGCGCCGTTTTTACGCTGCTCAGGCCGTCTTTTCCGCGGTAGCCGTGCTGTGTATGGGGGCGGTCAACGCCGTGGCCACGGCCATCGCGGTGCTCCCTGCGGTCATTTTTTGGTGTGGGTGGTTGTTGTCTGGCCTTTTTCGGCGACGCCACCCCACCGCCTCCCCCCGCCCCGCTATGTATTTCATCCTGTGGTGGGCACCGGCCGGTGTGCTGGCGTGCTTCTGGTGGGTCGGCCCGCTTCTGCTACTGGGGCGCTACTCCCCTCCCTTCACTGATTACATCGAGTCCGCCGCGCTGACCACGCGCTGGCTCAACCCGCTGGAGGTGCTGCGCGGCACCACCAGCTGGGTGCCTTTCTTGTCCACGGAGCGCGTGGCCGGGCATGCCTTGGCGGTGGAGCCGGTGTTCATCGTGGCCACGTTGCTGGTGGCGTTGGTGGGTCTGTGGGGGCTGGGGCGGCCGGGTCGGCCGGGTCAGCCGGGTCTGCGCTTCGGGCGCACGTGGGTGGTGATCCTGCTGGTGGGCTACGTGGCGATGGTCGCCGCCGTGTCCCCCTTCAGCCCTGTGGCGGAGCAGCTGCGCGCCTTCTTAGATGGCGCCGGGGCCCCGCTGCGCAACCTGCACAAGGTTGATCCGCTGGTCCGCCTTCCTCTGGTGGTGGGTGTGGCTCATGCGTTGCGCGGGGTGGAGTGGCCAGGGCTCTCCCGCCAGCGCTGGGTGGCGTGGCGCAACCCGGAGAAGAATCCGCAGGTGGTCAAGGCCGTTGCGCTGGCTCTGTTGGTTGTTGTGGCGACGGCCCCAGGCTGGAGCGGCCGCATCGCCGCCGCGGATGCCTACCGGGAGGTGCCCTCCTACTGGTCCGAGGCCACTGACTGGCTGAACCAGAACGTGCCGGAAGAGGGCCACGCACCCGCCCGGACGCTGATCCTGCCCGAAGCCCGCTTCGGGCGGCAGACCTGGGGAAACACCCGCGATGAGCCTGCCCAACCGTTGTTGGATGTGCCGTGGGTGGTGCGGGATTCAGTGCCGCTGGTGGCCCCGGAGGCCATCCGGGCGCTGGACGGGATCCAGGAACAGCTGTCCGCCGGGGTCGGTATACCGACCCTGGCGGGCAGCCTGTGGACCCAGGGCGTGGGGTACCTCCTGGTGCGCTCTGACCTCACCGTTGCGGCGGATACCCCCGGCACACAGCAACTGCTGAAGACTCTGCGGCTCTCCGGCGGGTTCCGGGAGGAGGCTACATTCGGCGAAAAGGGCGCCGTGCGGATCTTCCGGGTTGAGCCGGAGGGAGTTGCCGCCGCAGGCGACGGCGAGGCTGGCGCCACCGCGGGTGACCTTCGGATTGTGGAGGGGAATCAGGTTGAGGCCGTCGCTGCTGGACCAGAAGCACTGCCCCGCCTGGACGCAGCCGATGCCGCCCTGGGCCGCAACCCCACCGGCGAGAACCCGCAGCTGCCACGCACGCGGGTGTTGACGTACGATCTCCCGGTGGCACCCGACGAAGTGGCTGGTGTGAGCGGTGTGGCTAGTGCCCAAACGGCGACGGACACCCCCGCGCTGCGCGACCACAACTACGGCAACGTAACCAGGGCGGATTCCGCGATCCGCGCCGACGATGACCGGTCCAGCATCTTAAACCCCGTGCGGGATTACCCCGTGCGCGGGGTGGAAGCCCTGACCCAGGTGGAGGAAACGGGCGGGCGCGTGGTCGCCTCCTCTGCGGCGGATGACCCCACGGCCTTCGGGGGCGCGGAAACGCACTCAAGCGTCACGGCGGCGGTGGACGAGTCCACGGTCACGGCGTGGAGGCCAGCGCCCGGCCAGGCCGCCGGGGAGTACCTGGAGTTCCGGTTGCCGCAGGCCCACGGCTCGCTGGGCCTCACCCTGGAAACCCAGGGAGCTCCGGCGCGGCTGCAGATCACCACGTACTTGGGGGACAAGGTGGTGGCCGGCACCACCGCCACCGTGCAACCGCTTGAGGAAAACAAGATCACCGTTCCCGCAGGCCAGGCGGACCGGATCCGCGTGACGATTGTGGGCACGTTCGGGGACTTTGCCATCGCGGAGGCCACGGTCACCGCAACGCGCGGCGATGACACAGCAGACATCACCCCGCGGCGGACCCCCACCTTGCCCGCGTGGGCTGGCGATGCTGGCGATGCGGGCGCTGCCCCGCCGAACCGGTGGGTCTTCGGCCACGAGATCCCCGAAGCGGTGATGACCCGCCAGTTCACCCTTCCCCAGGGCATGCCTTTTGTGGTGCACTCGGACCGATGCGAGTCCCCGGAAGGGCCTGCCTCTGAGATCATCGTTGATGGTTCCCCTGCGCCGTGCGGCGAGGTCGTGCACCTGGACGCCGGTACCCATGAGCTGCGCGCCCGTGACCGCTGGGTGGCGCTCACCGTGGCCGAGCCGCTCTTCGCCGCAGCGGTGCGCCAGGCGGACACCGCTGCGCCGCTTCCCACCACCGGCGTTGATTCCCATGGCGGCCAGCGCGCGGAGCTCCCCGCTTCCTCTGTGCCGCGCGTGCTCTACACCCCGTCCTCGGCGAACCCCGGCCGTGTGGCCGCCCTCGCCGACGGCACCCACCTCTCCCCCATCACCATCAACGGTTGGCAGCAGGGGTGGCTCGTGCCCGCCGGCGCGTCCGGCCCGGTGACAATCACGTTCGCCGCCACGGACACCTACCGCCACTGGCTGCTGGCGGGCGGCATCGGCGCCGCGGTATTGTTGCTGTTGACAGGGGTTTTTCTCCTTATTGCGCGACGCCACCCCCACCTCTCCTCCCCCACCCCTCAGATGGATGCTGCAGCTTCCGCGACCCCCACGCATGCAAGCGGAGCTCTTTCTAAGCCTCAGCAGGATGGCCACGTCTCCGCTGCCCCTACGCGTGTGAACCGAGCATATGCCCTGGGCTTCGGCGCGCTCGGCACCGTGAGCGTCGTCCTGTCCGCCCGCGGCCCCTGGGGCAGTGCCTTCTACGCCGGTGATTCCTGGATTGTCGCGGTCAGCCTCACAACGTTGGTGGCTGCGACCTGCGTGTCCCAGTTCGTGGCCTCCGCCTCCCGCCGCAAGACTTCCGAAGAGTGACCCGCACCTTTCCTTTCCCCTTGCCACACCAACTCTACCCCGAACTGCTCCGAGCCTTGGCAGCCTCCGCTTCCCGGTGCCACATCCCGACCACCCGGGATTGTTACTATATTCGTCCACGCAAAAGCCGTTTTTCGTGGACGATTGTAGTAACACCGTCCTCCCCAGGGGCGCCCCGTGGTGGGAGCGTGCAGTCACTGCGAAGGCGCGCCCGGCTTCACACGCGCCCACCAGGAGTTGATTCCCCGGCGCGCGGGCTCCTCCACCAGAGCGTAGCTAAGGGCTGCGACGGGAACGGTGAGCACGAACGTCGCGACCAGCACCACCGCAGTGTGCCCCTGGAAGAGTCCGATCCCTAACAGCGGGAACACGAGCGAAAGCATGGCCATGTGCCAGAGGAAGATGGAGTAAGACCATCGGCCAAGAGCCTGCATGGGGGCGGACTCCAACACCGCGGAGCGTGGGGCGACCGCGTAGGGAATGATGAGCGCGGCTGCGAAGACGAGGCCGTAGAAGGTGCGGCGCGCAAACTCTGCGGGTTCGGCGTGGGTGAGCCCCTCGGGGCCGTCCGAGGCCGCAACCGCCAGCGCAGCCAGCGCGATCAGCCAAAACACCCATCGGAAGCGAATGATCCAGCGCACCAGGGGAAGCTCCTCACGGGCATGAATGTGAGCACCGGCTTGAGCATTGGCTTGGGCATAGGCACTGGCACGGTCCAGGATTATGGACTCCAATTCCGCCGCCATGAACCCCACCGCGAACCAGGCGGTGAAGGCTGGGGGCATGATGTGCGGATTCAGCTCGCCGGGGCCCGGCGCCTCAGCGAAGGCTGGGATGAAAGCCCAGCCGAAGCTGAGCGCAGCCCCCACGACGATTGCGGCGATGCGCACGGGGCGCCGCGCCCACCCGAAACCCAGCGCCAACAACGGGAGGACCAGGTAAAAGGCCATCTCCACACACAAACTCCACAGATGGGTTAGGCCGCCGACCAGCCCGTCGGTGACGTAGATCTGCGTCATCGTGACATTCGCCAGCATCTGCAGTGCAGGGGGATCCTCCGCCACGGGAAAGATGGCCAGGACGATCAGAACCAGCGCCAGATAGGCCGGGAAGATACGCCCTATTCTTTTCACGTAATAGCTGAGAAGGCGGGTCCAGGTGATGGCGTCGCCCCCAAAAATAGCAGCGGGAGGGAAATCTGCCCGGTGCCTGCGCCACAACAGGAACCCAGACAACGCGAAAAAGACCGGGACGAAGAAGTCCGTGCGCGCCATCATCCGATTAAAGAGGCTGCCCGTATCCGCGCCGGTTTGGAAAGCAACGTGCGTGATGATGATGCCGGAGCACGCCACGGCCCGCAGCCCCTCCAACGAGGGCAGGAAAGGCGCGGGTGGGCGCACCGCATCCCTGCGGGTGGGTGTAGCTGTGGGGGTAGGGGCTGTCAATGCTCTGGGCAATCCGGTTGCTCGATAATGCTGTCATGCGCCCTGCTACCTGGGAAAACTCGGTGGCAGGGCGGAGTAGGGGAAAGTTTATCTCACCGTTGGCTGCGACGGGGGTGGATATGTTCTGAAAGAAATATTGAAATTTCCTGCACTTTCAAGTTTTGTTTCGCTAAAGTATAGCCAGTCCGCGTCTGCGCGCTGGTGTCACGCCGGTGCAGACCAGTCACAATGTTCACAACAAGAACAGATAAGCACAAACAAGCACAGTCAGGAAAACAAGTTCCATGAGGAAGATTCTGTCTTACACAGCGGTGCTACTGGGCGCCGCGCTGCTGGTGTTCGCCATCGCGCTGCCCACCTATGTTGTCCCCAAGGGTAAGGTGCTGCCGCTGGACGTGGTCTCCACCACCAAAACAGACGTGATCGAAGGCAACCTGCTGGATTCCGGCGCGCTGGCCTCCGGCAAGCCGGTGCAGGGCAAGGAATCCCGCCCGGAGTGCCAGGGCGATCACCCGCAGATCAGCTGCTTCATGTGGAAGGGCATCGAGCTGCAGTCCCAGCGCTTCACCACCGGCCAGGAGCCAGCCAACGATGAGGTTGTGACCCTGGAAGCCGGCCAGACCCTGTTCCGCAAGGACAAGGAAGAGCCGAAGAACCTGCTCAGCGCCTCCGTGGACCGCGTGACCCTGGACCGCAAGACCCAGATGCCAGTGCCGGACCCGGTATCCACCATCCACATCAACGCGCCTGCACAGTCCGGCGCAGGTGAGATCGATGCCTCCGTGGCCCCCTTTACCCGCCCCGGCATCACCTACCAGTTCCCCATGGGCACGGACCGGAAGTCCTACGACTACTTCGATATGCAGGTCATGAAGACCCAGCCCATCGACTACGTGGGTGAAGAGGACTTCGATGGCACCAAGGTCTACCGCTTCGAGCAGACCGTGCCGCCGACTGAGCTGTACTCCGCCGTGCGTGAGCGCCTGGAGCAAGACGGAGACCTCTCCAAGGCTGACGAAGGGACCCTGGCCGCCTACCGCCTGAAGTTCCCCGCCAAGGTGTGGGGCGTGAGCGAAGAGGACATCAAGTCTGACAACCCGGCCAACTCCGAACCACCCTTGGATGAGACCGAAGCCGAAGAGGCCGTGGAGGAAGCCGCCGAGGGCGAGGATGACCTGGGCCCAGACGTGGAGATGAACCGCTACTACACCGTGAACCGCACCATCTGGGTGGAGCCGGATACGGGCGTGATCGTCAACGGCCGCGAAGAGGTCTTCCAGTTCTACGCACAGGATCAGGCTGAGGCCGATTCCATCGCCGAGAACCGCGACGAAGAGGTCAACAACCCCACCCGCACCGCCACCTTCTTCCCCGGCGAGTGGGATGACGAATCCCGCGCCCGCCAAATGGACAAGGCCCTCGAGGGCAAGAACTCCATGGAGCTGATGGGAACCACCCTGCCGTGGATCCTGGGCATCGTGGGTGTGCTGCTGCTGGTCGTGGGCTTCGTGCTGGCACGCGGCTCCCGCCGCAGCCACTAGGCTGCCAGCGCACCACCACCCCACACCGCGGTGGCTAGAATAACTTCACGTGAACGCAACACGGACTTGGACTACCCCCACACTTGCCCAGCAACGCTGGGTGGTGCGGGGGTGGTCCCTTTTCATCTCCGTGATCACCTTGTGGCCCTTCTGGGAGGGCATCGCCTCCATGCGCGCCCACCCCAGCCGCGCCTACCTACTGCGGGACATGTTCGTCCCCTACAACGTCGCCCCGAACAGCAACACCCTCGGCACCATTGAGGCCCCTCCCCGGGCCGTGCCCCAGGATGCAGTACTGGCCCTGCTCAGCCCCGCGATCCCGGGCACTCTCCTGGCGGGCCTCGTCACGGTCACTGCCGCCCTGCTGGGCTCCGCCTTCGCCGCCGGCATGGCCCGCAACATGGCCGGTGCTGCACTGCCCGCCCAACTGGCGGTGGCGCTGTTCGTCCCGTGGAACCCCTTTGTCATTGAGCGCCTGCTCCAGGGCCAGTGGACCGTCGCCACCGCAGGCATGCTCCTGCCAGCGGTGGCGTACCTCGCCGCCGCAGGCAGGCACGCCCGCGGTCTGCTGTTCCTCCTCATCTGCTCCTGCTCCCTCACCCCCACTGGCGCGATCTTCGCCGCCGTGACCGTTGCCGTGTTCTCCCCGTCCACCAGGGCACGGCTCATGAACCTCTTCGCCTGCGCCCTCGCCGCCTCCCCGTGGATCCTCCACGCCCTCTGGAGCGCTTTCGCCGCCAGCGGTGCCGATGAGGCGCAGATGGCAGGCACGTTCACGGACCCCGCCTCCGCCAGCGCCTTCGCCGCCCGCGCGGAGGAGTCGGTCGGCACTCTCGGCGCGCTGATGGGCTTGGGCGGGATCTGGAACGCGGAGGCCGTGCCCCATTCCCGCGGCACCTTCGCCACCGTCGCGGGCGTCATCTTATGCCTGCTGCTTTTCCTTGGTTTCAAGGAGCTGTGGCGGGTGTACCAGCCGGCGGCGATCGTCACCGTGGCAGCCATCGCCCTGCCAGCCGTGTTCGCCACTGCCCCGGGGATCGCCGCGATGGAGTGGCTGCTAGCCCACGTCCCCGGGTTCGGCCTGTTCCGGGACACCTCCAAGTTCGTCGCCCTTGCCATCCCCGGCTACGTGCTGCTCATGGCCACAGTCACGCAGCAGTTCAGCCGGAGCAATCGCCCCGTGACCTTCGGCCGGCTGACGCCCCGGTTCCTTTCCACGGTGATGGCGGGGATTTTCGCAGGGTTGGCCGTCGCTACCGTACCTGCCTACCCTGCGGAGATGAAGCCGCTCAAGCCGGTCGCGCTTTCTGCGGCATGGGATCAGATCCACAACGCGGTGGCATGCGCGCCAGCTGGGAAGACGCTGTTGTTGCCTCCGGGGAGCTACCGCGATCGGGATGGCCGGCCGGCGATTTCTCCAGCGCTCAAGCTGCTTCCGGGAAGCCCGATTGATCCCGGTTTCCTCGTGGTTGATGGGAAGGTTGTTGACGGCGACGCCGCCACCATCGCCCTCCTCAAGGATCTCCTCGCGGGCGAGAACACTCTGCGGACATCGGGTGTGAGCTGGGTCCTGGTGGACTGGGAATCAGTGCAGGATCCCGCGGATATGTCCGGCGCGATGGAAGTGCTGAACTCGCCAGGCATCCATGAGTCTGTGGCCCTCGATGGCTATACCTTGTACCGGGTCAACAACCCGGAGCTGGTGGATCACGTGCCTTCGCTGCTGCAGAAGGCACCCACGCTGCTGGGGCTTATGCTGTATTGGATTGTCAGCAGTGCGGGGCTGGCGCTGTGGGCGCAATCCACCGCGCGGACCTTTATTCACCAAGCTCACGCACGGCCGCGTCCCACGCCGCGCCCGTAGCCTCCCAGGAGAACTCGGCCGCCCGCTCCTTCGCCGCCTGGCCCATGCGGGCGCGCTCCTCGGGGTGATCCAGGAGGTACTCCACCGCGTTGATCAGCCCGCCCGGGGAGCCGCACAGCAGGCCGGTTTCCCCGTCGATCACGGAGTCCCGCAATCCTGCGGAGGACTCATAGCCCACCGTGGGGACGCCGTGCTGGGCGGCCTCAATCACAGCTAGGCCCCAGCCTTCCTTGCGGGAGGGCATCACGTGCAGCGCGGCGCGGCCGAGCACGCGGTGCTTCAGCTCCTCGGAGACGTGGCCGCGAAAGATGACGTGGCTTTCAATGCCCAGCTCACGGGCGTGTTCCCGCAGCTTGTCGGCCCACCAGCCATCGCCGATGATGTCCAGGCGGACGTTCGGGTGGGTGCGGCGCACGGCGGCGAGGGCATCCAGCGCGTGCTCGATCTGCTTGTGCGGCACCAGCCTGGATAGCGCCACCAGATGAACTGTGGGTGGCCCCGGTGCGTTGGCTGGGTTGGTTGAGGTGTCTGGGGTGTTTGGGCCAGTGGAGCTCGCTGCGGCAGTGGAGGCATTGGGAGCGTCTGGGATCAAAGAAGAAGGAACCGGATCGATACCGTTTCGGATAATGCGGATATTGTCCCTTGGGACACCCAACTCAGTCAGCTCTTCCGCGGAGGGGGCGGAAACAGTGACCCATGGGGTGCGGCGGTGGACCAGCGGGGACAGGCGGGATTCAATGAACCAGCCCAGGCGGGAGAGCAGCGGTCCGGCAACGGACCATTGTTCCCGGTGGCAATGGTGGGTCAGCACTATGGTGGGCGCGCCGGAGACCAAGGAGGCGAAGAAAGGCACACCGTTCTGCGTGTCCACCACCACGTCCGGGCGGCCGAAGTACGCAAGGGGGAGGCGGTAGGAGAAACGTCCGAAACCGAGGCGTTTGATGCCCAGGCGCTCCGCCAGCAGGACTGCGAGAGCACGTGGGTAGACGGAGAGATTGCCGCCGCCACGGGAGAAGAGGACCGTGGCGGGGTTCGCTTGGTTGGTATCCCCGTGAGCGTTGCTCTGGGTGCCACTTTGACCGTTGCTCTGGCCCGCGCTAGGCAGGCGGCGGTATTCAAAGCGGGGCGCGCCGGGGTACTTCGCGGTGCGGAACATAACCTGATGGCCTTGATCCGCCAGGTAGTCCGCCACCCTCTCCAGGTAGCGCTCACTGCCGCCACCTTCTGGGTGGTCCGTGTCTCTCCAGCACAGCAACACTATTTTCATGATGTATATAACTGTAGCTAGTTGAGGCGGTGGTGGTGCGGAACTTGGGGAACTGTTGGGTGGGGCTTCCCTAGCTTGAGGAGAGTTTTTCACCGAATTGATGGGTTCAGTTCCAGTTCCCCCTGATAGACTTCCTAGCCGCCGCCAAGCATGCAGAAGGAAGCTGGGGTTCAGTTCCAGTTCCCCCTGATAGACTTCCTACTCACTCAAGCATCGTTTCCCCACAGGCTGGGGTTCAGTTCCAGTTCCCCCTGATAGACTTCCACCAAACACGGCTGTGGCCTTGGGGATGCTGGGGTTCAGTTCCAGTTCCCCCTGATAGACTTCAATGGCTCACAGTCACAGGCAAGGGCGGGCTGGGGTTCAGTTCCAGTTCCCCCTGATAGACTTCGACGCTTAGCCGGTAAGGTGCCGCGCCTGCTGGGGTTCAGTTCCAGTTCCCCCTGATAGACTTCAAGCCCTCCACTCTACGCCGCACGGAGCAGCTGGGGTTCAGTTCCAGTTCCCCCTGATAGACTTCCCCTGGTTAGTGCGTTGCGCTAAAGAATGCTGGGGTTCAGTTCCAGTTCCCCCTGATAGACTTCCTGAATCTGCGCTAGCGACCGTGGAGCGGCTGGGGTTCAGTTCCAGTTCC
>DXFZ01000082.1 GCA_019114175.1 Candidatus Corynebacterium gallistercoris | reverse complement strand
GCGCGCGCCAGAGACATCCTGGCTGAAGGTGATGGCGGAAAAGACACCCTTGCCCTCTACTAGGGGCAAGGAAATATCGGTGGCCTTCGGGTCATCCGGGTCAATCTGTGCCTCGGCAGATGCCACCGAATCATTGATCTCCACCCCGTTGCCATCCACGAGTTGGCAGGTGGTGGCGCCCAGGGACTCCTCGTTGGCCAGCAGGTAGTAGGTGGTGCCTGCCTTCACGTCATAACCATCGGAAAAGTTCTTCACCGCAGAGGTGGAGATCACCCCGGCGATGAGGGCCACCAGCAGCAAGCCGGAGCCCAAGATGACCATGCCCTTTTTACTCATCGGCAATGTCCAGCAGCGGTTGGTTCTTCGTCACGCCATCCCCGGCAGACACGGACAGGGAGGTCACGCGGCCGGACTTGTGAGCCTTCACCGCGTTTTCCATCTTCATGGCTTCGAGCACGAGGATGCTATCGCCTTCGGCAACCACATTGCCCTCGGCAACATCCACCTTGATGACCGTGCCCTGCATGGGAGCGGCCACGGTATCGCCCGTCACGGCAATGGCCCCCGCATCCGCGCGGCGCTTCACCGCTCGGCGTACACTGCCACGTACAGCCATCAGCTCGCCGGGAACAACGACCTCCACGCGGCGGCCATCAACCTCCACGATGACCTTCTCCTTCGGCAGGGCAGTGGATTCCCCATCAGCGGGAGCCCCCACCGGATCCTGGTGCGGACTCAGCTCGTTGACCCACTCTTCTTCGATCCACCGGGTGTAGACAGTGAACTCCCCGTCAGCCGCGGCGAATGCCGGGACATCCAGCACAGCGCGGTGGAAAGGAATGACGGTCGGCACGCCCTCCACCACGTACTCATCCAGGGCCCGGCGGGCACGCGCCAGGGCCTGGGTGCGGTCCTCACCGGTGACGATGAGCTTGGCCAGCATGGAATCAAACTGGCCACCAATGACGGCACCTTCCTCAATGCCGGAGTCCATCCGCACTCCAGGCCCGGAAGGCTCCTGGTAGCGCTGGATGCGCCCCGGTGCGGGCATAAACCCTTGGGCGGCATCTTCGCCGTTGATGCGGAACTCAATGGCATGGCCACGGATCTCAGGATCCGTGGTGCGGGAGAGCTTCTCCCCGCGGGCAATGCGGAACTGCTCCCGCACCAGATCCCACCCTGTGACCTGCTCAGTCACGGGATGCTCCACCTGCAGGCGGGTGTTGACCTCTAGGAAGCTGATGAGGCCATCAGAACCGACCAGGTACTCTACGGTGCCGGCACCGTAGTATCCAGCCTCCTTGCAGATGGCCTTCGCGGACTCATAGATGCGTGCGTTTTGTTCCTCGGTGAGGAATGGTGCAGGGGCCTCCTCCACCAGCTTTTGGAAGCGACGCTGCAAAGAGCAATCACGGGTGGAGGAGACAACGATGTTGCCGTGCATGTCAGCAACCACCTGCGCCTCCACGTGGCGCGCCTTATCCAGGTAACGCTCCACGAAGCACTCACCCCGGCCGAATGCTGTGATGGCCTCACGCGTGGCGGAATCAAACAGCTCCGGGATCTCCTCCATGGTGTAGGCCACCTTCATGCCACGGCCGCCGCCTCCGAAGGCTGCCTTCACCGCGATGGGAAGACCATGCTCTTCGGCAAAGGCAATGACCTCCGCGGCATCGGCGACTGGTTCCTTGGTGCCTGGCGCCATCGGGGCATCCACAGCCGTTGCGATGTTGCGGGCGGTGACCTTGTCCCCCAGGGTGCGGATTGCGTCTGGGCTGGGGCCGATCCACGTCAGGCCAGCATCGATGACGGCCTGGGCGAAGTCCGCGTTCTCGGAGAGGAATCCATACCCCGGGTGCACCGCATCAGCACCCGTTTCCTTGGCAGCGGCGATGACCTTGGAGATGTCCAGGTAGGACTCTGCAGAGGTCTGGCCGCCCAAGGCGAAGGCCTCGTCCGCCATGCGGACGAAAGGCGCGTCAGCATCGGGCTCCGCATACACGGCCACGCTGCTAATGCCCTCGTCACGGGCGGCGCGAATCACGCGAACGGCGATCTCGCCACGGTTGGCGATCAGCACCTTGGTGATCTGTCCGGCCTTCTCGGTCACGTCCATTCCTCCAGTTTTTCATCTACAAAAGCTTGTGCATTGAAGCTACTACGGGAACTACCGAAAAAACTAGCCACGCTCGATAGGCACGCGGATCATGTTGCCCCATTCCACCCAGGAGCCGTCATACACGCGGACGTCCTCCCACCCCAGCAAGTGCTTGAGCACAAACCACTGCTGCGCCGCCCGCGCTCCATTGTTGCAGTACACCACAGTGGGCTTGTTCGGATCCAGGCCCTCGTGGACCTTGGCCAGCTGCTCAGCCGTGCGGAAACGGGAATTGGGGTGCAGGCTGTCATCCGCCCGCAGGTTCACGGCTCCGGGCACGTGGCCGTGACGGCTGATCGCCATGCCTGGCAGGCTCGATTCCCCCGCGAATTCCTCCGGGTCACGCAGGTCGATGACCTGGAAGTCATCCAGGTTGGCCTGCAGCTCATCAACGAAGATGCGGTTGGTGGAATCATCCCGCTCCACCACGGGGTATCCGCCGGTGGTGGAGGTGGGCACCGCATAGCTGATTTCGCGTTCTTCCTGCATCCATGCGTCCCGGCCGCCATCGAGGAGCCGGACATCTGGGTGACCGAAGAGCTCGCACACCCACAGGGTGTAGACCGCCCACAGATTGGTGTGATCCCCGTAGATCACCAGCGTGTCCTCGCGGGAGATTCCCTTCTCGTCCATCAGCTGGGCAAAGGCCTCTGGGGTGAGGACATCGCGGCATAGCGGGTCAGAAAGGTCCTGCTCCCACTTGATGCGGACGGCGGTGGGGACGTGCCCGATGTCATAAAGCAGAGAGTCCTCGTTACTCTCTACCACCTTCAGCCCCGGCGTGCCCAGCTTTGCGCCCAGCCATGCGTTGCTGACGAGCTTGTCCTGACGGGCAAACTGCGCCAGCTGTGGGCTTGGATCCTGCTCAATTCCCATCGGTTGCGAACCATCCTTCCTTCCGCACAATTGTAACGCTGGCCACTTAGAGGGGTAAAAGGGGTAGTTTTTGCCCGCTAATCGCGCCTGTTCGAGGTGCTAGACCTGGGTTTCTCAGAATATTATTAAAGGTGTTGGAACAACTACTAGGAAGGGTACATTCCTTGCGTAAGAATATTGTTGTTTTTGAAGTTCAGGGCGGAAACGATAAGGGGGAGGACGGCCACCGCAGGGACACCATGCCCATCGTGGAAGCCATCCGAGCCAAGGGCTGGGGAGCAGAAGTCATCTACTTCCACCCAGACCAGGCCGACGAGATCTACCAGAAGGTAGCGAACAACTTTGACGCCTACATTTCCCGCGTCAACCCCGGCCACATCCCAGGTGGGGAAAAGGGTTACTTCTCCATGCTGACCAAGCTCAGCGAAGAAGCCGGCCTGGTGGGCATGTCCACCCCGGAAGAGATGATGGCTTACGGCGCCAAGGACGCGCTGGTCAAGCTCACCGGCACGGACCTGGTTCCCGCCGATACCGCCGCCTACTATGACGTGGAGACTTTCCACAAGACCTTCCCCACCTCCTTGTCCTACGGTGAGCGCGTGCTAAAGCAGAACCGCGGCTCCACCGGCTCCGGCATCTGGCGCGTCCAGCTGGAGGACAAGGAGCTGGCTGCCTCCGTGGAGCCAGGCATGGCCCTGCCGCTAGACACCAAGCTCAAGTGCACCGAGGCTGTGGACAACCACACGGAGATTCGTGAGCTCGGTGAGTTCATGGACTTCTGTGACCAGTACATCGTGGGCGATAACGGAATGCTGGTGGACATGCGCTTCATGCCACGCATTGTGGAAGGCGAGATCCGCATCCTCCTGGTCGGCCCGCACCCCGTGTTCGTGGTGCACAAGAAGCCCGCAGCCGGTGGGGATAACTTCTCCGCCACCTTGTTCTCCGGGGCGACATACAAGTACGACAAGCCGGAGGACTGGCAGGACCTGGTGGACATGTTCGCTGAGGCCCGCCCCGTCATCGCTGACAAGCTCGGTGGGGACAACATCCCGTTGATCTGGACCGCGGACTTCATGCTCGCAGACGCCGAAGATGGCTCCGACACCTACGTGCTCGGCGAGATCAACTGCTCCTGCGTGGGCTTCACCTCTGAGCTGGACATGGGCATCCAGCAGCTCGTGGCGGAAGAGGCCATCAAGCGCGTGGAGGAAGCCGCAGCTCAGGCTTAACGGTTCCAGAACTGGCTGGCGCGGTAGCCGAAGTGCTCCACGCCTCGCCGCACGACCGGCAGGGAGAGCCCGATCACGCTGGAGGGATCTCCCTCAATCCGGTCAATGAACCAGCCGCCGAGAGCCTCCAAGGTGAACGCCCCCGCGCAGCCGAAAGGCTCCCCGGTGGCGGCGTAGGCGGCGATGTCTTCGTCGCTGGCGTGGGCAAAATGCACCGTGGTGGTAGAGACCTCCACGTACTCTCGGCCCGTGGGCAGGTCAATCAGCGCGTGCCCGGTCAGCAGCTCCGCAACCTTCCCCCGTTGCTGCCGCCACCGCTGCACCGTCGCTTCCTCGGTGTGCGGCTTTCCCTGCAGCTCCCCATCGATGAGCAGCATGGAATCCCCGCCGATCACCACGGCGCCCTCCCCCGCAGCTTTCCCCGCAACGCTGCGGGCTTTTGCCACGGCCAGGTGGGCCACGACCTCGCTGGGGGTGGGGTTTTCTAATGCAGCGACGGCGCCACGCTCATCCACCTCAGACCCCATGACGAGCGGTTCCACCCCAGCAGAGCGCAGGATGGACAGGCGCGAGGGGCTGGTGGAGGCCAGGATGATTCTCATGATCGGGGCATGCGGGGATTGCGGAATCCCGCGGGGTTGGCGTGGCGCACCGCGTGCACGCCGTAGTGGCCGCGCGTGTCCGGTTTCGCGCTCCTAATGGCGCGTGCCTCGGCAGCGATGCCATCGAGGGTGCGGGTCAGCGCCACGCGCTGCGCTTCGTCCAGCGCACCCTTGGTGATCTCATACGCAGATTCTGTCATGGTTGTGGTCCTCCCTTGTGCCTAGAAGGGCAGGTTTTCATGCTTGCGGTCAAAGCCGTCGCTGATCTTGCGCTCCAGCAGCCGCAGGCCCTCGGAGATCCGCTGGCGGGTCTCCCGCGGCGGGATCACTGCATCCACGAGGCCGCGCTCCGCGGCGGCATACGGGTTGACGAGCAGTTCGGTCACCGTGTCCACGTCCTTGCCCACGGCCTCGGAGATGGTCTCCGCGTCCGCCACCGCTATCTGAGCCGTGGGCCACGCGAACACCAGGTCCGTCCCCATCTTCTTCGCGCCCAGCGCAAGGTACGCGGAGCCGAAGGCCTTGCGCGTCACCACGGAAATCAGGCCAACGGACGCGTTGGCAGTGGCGCCGAGCAGCTTCGCGGAGCGGCGCACCAGCAGCGCGTCCTCCTCGTCGGGGGCGAAGCCCGGGCAGTCCACGAACGTGACCACGGGGATGTTGAAGGTGTCGCAGGTGCGGATGAAGCGGGCGGCCTTTTCTGTCGCGTCCGCATCCAGCGCGCCAGCCAGGTGCTCCGGCTGGTTCGCCACCAGGCCCACACTGCGCCCGGCCACGCGGGCGAAAGCGGTGATGATGTTCGGGGCGAACTGCGGTTGCAGCTCGAGGAGCGAACCTGCGTCAACCACATGGTCGAGGCCGTGGCGGATGTCATACGCGGTGGCGTCGCTATCAGGAACAAGAGAATCCAAGGAGGACGCATCGGCGGCAGGATCCACGGCCTCCGCCGGCATGGGCACCGCGCGGTTGTTGCTGGGGAAGAATCCGAGCACATCGGCTGCCAGGGCCACAGCGGCCTCGTCATCAGCGGCAACGAGGTGAGCCAAGCCGTGAGCGGCATCGGCGGCGGTGGAGCCAGCCCCAGCAACATCCAGCTGCACGTGGCCGTGATCCGCGACCTCGATGACCACATCAGCCAAGCTCACGCCGTGCGCCTGGGCGGCGGAGGTCGGACCCGCAACGATGGCGATCTGCGGGATCACGCCGGACGCCTGGGACTGCAGGCGGTAGATGCGCGTGAAGTACTCCAGCGCAGCCATGCCCTCCTTCACGCGGGCACCAGCGCCGTCATAGATTCCCACCAGCGGGGTGCCGGACTTCAGCGCCAGCTCCGCCACTTTGAGAATCTTCTCCCCGGCGGTCTCGCCCAACTGGCCATCGAAGATCGTGGAATCCTGGGAGAACACGCACACCGGCCGGCCATCCACGGTGCCGTGGCCAGCAACGATGCCATCGGTGACCGGCCGCTTGCGGTTCGCCCCGAACGCGGTGGAGCGGTGACGGGCCAGGGCATCGGTCTCAACAAAACTGCCCTCATCCAGCAACAGCTCCACGCGCTCGCGCGCGCTCACCCGGCCAGACTCATGCAGTGCGCGGATGGCATCCTCACCCACGGGAGTGCGGGTCTCAGCCAAACGATTGCGCAGATCCGCAATCTTGCCGGCGGTGGTGGAAGTATCCGGGGTAGAAGTCATGCGCAACAGTTTACGGTCTAAACACAACGCTTCAACAATTTGCTACGGCGCGTGAGGGACAATATTTCTCCCCACCAGTCACGGTAGGCTAAGAAACCATGAGCACACCTGTCCGCGCACCCCTGGATCAGCCACGCCTGCGGGAACTCCTCACCCGGGCCGGATACGCCCATGTGGACGTGGTGGAAACAACCGGCTCCACGAATACGGATCTTGCCGACCGCGTGCGAGTGGGGGAGGACCTGCCGGACATGACGGTGCTGCTGGCCGAGGAGCAAAGCGCAGGCCGCGGGCGTAAGGGGCGCAGCTTCGGCGCGCCAGCGCGCAGCCAGATCATCTGCTCAGTGCTGCTGCGCCTGACTGACGTGCCGGCGGACCGGATCGGGCTGCTGCCGCTGCTGACCGGGCTGTCCATCGCGGAAGGGCTACCCATTGCAGCCCAGCTAAAGTGGCCGAATGACGTGATCATGGGTGGCCGAAAGCTCGCCGGGATCCTCGTGGAGGCAGTACACCTGCAGCCGCATCCGGCGGTCATCATCGGCTTCGGCATCAACTATGACCTGCAGCCCGGCGAAATTGACGTGCCGCACGCCAGCTCCATCGCGGCGGAGGCCGGTGCGCAGGACGTTCCGGACAGAACACTCGTCACCGCCGACGTGCTGGCGCAACTTGCGGTGAACCTCCAACGCTGGAGGGGGTTGGGCGGAGCCCCGCAGACGGTGTTGCCCCGCTACCGTTCCATCTGCGCCACACTGGGAACGCAGGTGCGCGCCCACCTGCCGGGGGAGAAGGTCCTCACCGGACAGGCAGTGGACGTTGACAATGAAGGAGAGCTGCTGGTGCGCGGGTCTGATGGCACCCGCCATACTGTCCGCGCCGGGGAGATCGTCCACCTGCGCCCCGATGGCTCCGGAGACTACGGCCCGGGGGTCGGCGCATGAGCAAGGTGACCTTTGACCCCGATGAACCACTGCTGGCGGAACTGAGCCCCACCCGGCGCTCCGTCATCTTCCCCGTGCTAGAGCTTGTGCTGATCACCGGGCTGATCTGGCTCGTCATCGGCTGGATTGACGCGGAGCTGGCCAGGATGTCCGTGAGCCTGCTGGGGTTTGAGACCGTTCCGCTGACCGCCCTGCCAGCGCAGGTCGATAATGCCACCGCCGCGGGCCTGGTGTGGCTGCGCCGCGGCCTGATCGTCCTCTGGCTCATCCTCGCCTGGCGACGCTGCATCAAGCACCTCATCTTCCGAGCGCGTTCCCGGATGGTGCTCACCGACCGGCGGCTCATCACCGCCTCCGGCCACCTGCGCAGCCAGATTGCGCAGATCCCCCTGCACTCCGTCGTGGACGCCCGCGCGCACGGGTCCACCGTGGCCGTGTACATCATTGGCCAGCGCATGCCGGTGGAGCTGCACTCCGTGCCGCAGGCGAAGAAGTTTGTGCGCATTCTCCGCCAGCAGATCGGGGCCCTATAATCACTGGGGTGATGACTACACGCCCAGAACACCTGTCCTCAGCCCACGCGCCGGGCATACCCATCGTCACCATCATCGGCGATGGCCAATTGGCCCGCATGATGCACCAGGCGGGGATCGAGCTGGGCTTAAGCAGCCGCATCCTGGCCGGCAGCCGGGACTCCTCTGCTGCCCAGGTGGCCCAGGACGTGGTGGTGGGGGACTACACCAACCGCGAGGATGTCATGGCCGTGGCCGCCGGCTCTGACGCGGTGACGTTCGACCACGAGCACGTGCCAAACGAGTTTCTCAATGACCTCATCGCCCAGGGGCTCAACGTCCAGCCGCAGCCGGAGGCGCTCATCAACGCCCAGGACAAGCTGGTCATGCGCAAGCGCCTGCGTGAACTCGGCGCCCCCGTGCCACCTTTCGCCGCCATCGAGTCCGCGGAGGACATCGCCGGGTTCTTCGAGGCCACCGGCGGAGCCGTATGCCTCAAGGCCCGCCGCGGTGGCTACGACGGCAAAGGCGTGTGGTTCCCCGCTTCAGCCGAGGAGGCCACACGCCTGGTCACGGACCTCATCGCCCAAGGGGTGCCGCTCATGGCCGAGCGCAAAGAACAGCTGGTCCGCGAGCTTTCCGCCATGGTCGCCCGCACCCCCTCCGGCCAGACGGTCACGTGGCCGGTGGTGGAGTCCGTCCAGGAAGAGGGCATCTGTGTGGAAGCCACCGCACCCGCCCCCAACACGCCGGGCTTCCTGCTGGAGAAGGCCGAGCGCCTGGCCAAGGACATCGCCGAGGACCTAGGCGTGACCGGCGTGCTGGCGGTGGAGCTTTTTGAAACCACCGATGAGCTGGGGCAGCCGGAGATCGTGGTCAATGAGCTGGCCATGCGCCCGCACAACACCGGCCACTGGACCCAGGATGGCTGCACCACCAGCCAGTTCGAGCAGCACCTGCGCGCCGTGCTGGACCGCCCGCTGGGGTCCACCGCACCGCTGGCGCCCGTCACCGTCATGGCCAACGTGCTCGGCGGCGAGGAGGACCCAGAGATGCCCATGACCCAGCGCATGGATGCAGTGTGGCGCCGCTTCCCGAACGCGAAGATCCACGTCTACGGCAAGGACTGGCGCCCCCGCCGTAAAATCGGTCACGTCAACATGACCGGCACCGATGCCCCCGCGGTGCGCAAGGACGCTCGCCTAGCGGCCGAGTTCCTCGTCACCGCGCAGTGGGCTGATGGATGGAAGGACGCGTAACACACCATGACCACCCCCCTCGTTGGCCTCATCATGGGCTCCGATTCTGACTGGCCCACCGTGGAACCCGCCGCCGAGGTGCTGGCGGAGTTTTCCATCCCCTTCGAAGTCGGCGTGGTCAGCGCCCACCGCACCCCGGAACGCATGCTGGATTACGCCCGCACCGCCCACACCCGCGGCATCAAGGTCATCATCGCCTGCGCCGGCGGTGCCGCCCACCTTCCGGGCATGGTCGCCGCCGCCACACCCCTGCCGGTCATCGGCGTGCCCCGCGCCCTCGGCAACCTGGACGGGCTCGATTCCCTCCTGTCCATCGTCCAGATGCCCGCTGGCGTGCCCACCGCCACCGTGTCCATCGATGGTGCCAAGAACGCCGGTCTGCTGGCCGTGCGCACCCTCGCCGTGGCCGATGAGAAGCTCATGACCGCCATGGTCGAGTATCAGGAGTCCATGCGGGACGCGGTGCTGGAGAAGGATAAGAACCTCAAGAACACGCTGCTCGGCTAAGCCGCCGCCGACGATGAAACGCTGGAACGGCATCGGCCTGCTCGTCCTCGCCATCGCGGAGGCAGGCTGGGCCATTGCCCTGACGCTTCACCCGGTCTGGCCCGCGTTCATCGCGCACCTGGTGGTGGTCGTGGCGGTCGGCCTCGCGGTCTCGCCCCAGTTGCGCACGGGGGATCGCCGCGGCTGGGTGCACTGGACCACCGTTATCGGTGCCGCCGCCATGCTGTCCTGGGGCTTCGCCGCTTTTTCTTTTATTGGCGACGCCACCTCGCCCTTCCCCATCACCACCCTCGGATGGGTAGGCACGCTCAGCTGGTTGGCCGTTGTGGGGTGCCTGATCTGGTTCACCGTCACGGCGTGGAGCAGCCACCGCAGAACCCCGCTGGCCGGGACAGACGCCGTGATCATTCTGGGGGCCGGGCTGGCGGGGGACATGCCGGGCCCGCTGCTGGCCAGCAGGTGCCGGAGAGGAGTGGAGGCCGCTGAGGCCGGGGAAGCGCAGATCATCGTGACGGGCGGCCAGGGGCCAGATGAGCCCTGCACCGAGGCAGACGCGATGGCCCGCTACATTGCTGGGGTGGTGGGATACGGGGGTGGCGTCGCCCAAGAAACACGAGCAACCAACACGGAGCAGAACCTGGCCTACAGCCTGGACATGTGCCCACCCAACCCCACCGTGGCCGTGGTGACCAGCGACTTTCACGTGAAAAGGGCCGAGCGGCTAGCCCGGCAATTCCCCGCGACTGTGCGGGTGATCGGCGCGCCCACCCCACGCCTATCCGCCCCCGCGGCGTTCCTGCGGGAGGCGGTGGCGCTAGCGATGTCTACGGTAACCGCGCCACGCGCCCCACGTGGCCAGCAGCAACGCTAGGAACAGCAGCGCCGGGCCGACCGCGGGGTTCGGCTGGAAGACGTTCCACACGGCCTGGATGCCCGCCAGGACCGTGAAGAAACCCACGAAGCCCAGCAGGGACTCCCAGACCAGCTTCTTGCGCCGGGAATCGGAATCCATCTACTTGATGCCGCCGCTGGTCAGGCCAGAGACGATGCGGCGCTGGAACACCAGAACCATGATCACCAGCGGGACCGTCACCAGCGCGCCGGCGGCCATGGTGGCGGCGTAGGGGAACTCGAAGGCCGAGGCGCCGGAGAAGCGGGCGATGGCCACCGTCACCGGCTCGGTGGTGGAGTTGGAGAGCTGGTTGGCCAGCATGAACTCATTCCACGTGGCGATGAACGCCAGGATCGCGGTGGTGAACAGCGCAGGGGCGGCGAGGGGGAGGATGACCTTTCGGAAGGCGAGGCCGCGGGAGGCGCCGTCCACGCGGGCGGCTTCCTCCAGCTTCCACGGCAGCTCCCGGAAGAAGCTGGTGAGCGTGTAGACCGTCAGCGGGAGGACGAAGGAGATGTTCGGGATGATCATTGCCTTGTACGTGCCGATCCAGCCGATGTTGGAGAACAGCTGGAACAGGGGCGTGACCAGGGCGATGCCGGGGAACATGGAGGCGGCCAGGATGATGCCGGTGACCGCGCCCTTGCCCGGGAACTCCAGGCGCGCCAGGGCGTAGGCGGTGAACACGCCCACCACCAGCGCGATGGTGGTGGTGGCCGCGCCGATGATGAGGCTGTTGCCGATGGCGCGCAGGAAGTTGTTGCCAGCGTCCGTGGCCAGCGCCTCCTGGAAGTTTTCCAGAGTCAGGTGGCTGGGCAGCGGATTGGTGGAGAAAGTGTAGGCCTTATCCCGCAGGGCGGTGACGACCATCCAATAGAAAGGCGCCAGGCCCCAGATGAGGATGAGTGCCACGGCGATGTAATTGCGCAGAGTCTTCATCAGGCGGCCACCTTCTTCTGCTTCTTGTGCTTTTTGTGCTTCTTGGTTGCCTTCGTTCCTCCGGAGACATCGGCGCCGAGGAAGCGGATCATGATGAACGCCACGGCGAAGATGAGCAGGAAGATAAGCGTGGAGATGGCGGAAGCAGAGTTGTAGTTACCCTGCTTCGTGTCCTCAATCACCAGCTGGGAGATCACGGCGGTGGGGGAGTTCGCGGAGCTGGAGATCATGATGACCGGCAGGTCGTACATGCGCAGCGCGTCCAGGGTGCGGAACAGGATGGCCACCATGAGGGCGGGGCGGATCAGTGGCAGCGTGATCTTGGTGAACTGCTGCCACTTGCTGGCTCCGTCCACGCGGGCGGCCTCGTAGACGCCGCTGGGGACCATCTGCAGGCCGGCCAAGATGAGGATGGCCATGAACGGGGCGGTCTTCCACACGTCCGCGATGATCACCGCAAAGCGTGCGGCCCACGGGTCTGTGGTCCAGTGGATCTGGGTGCCCAGCACGGAATTGACGATGCCCTGGTCAGCGAAGATGAACTGCCACAGCTTGGCCGTCACGGCGGTGGGGATGGCCCACGGCACCAGCACGGCGGCGCGGAGCAGGCCACGCCCGGCGAAGGCGCGGTTCATCACCAGCGCCATCCACAGGCCCAGCACGGTTTCCAGGCTCACGGTCACGACGACGAAGAACAGGGTGTTCCACAGGGCGGGCCAGAAGTCCATGGACAGCTGACCGGGCGCGCACTGCGCCACTTCACCGCTGGGGGTCATGCAGCGCTGGCCGATCCAGTACAGGTAGTGCTGGAAGCCGGCGAAGCCGCCTTCCACGAACATGCCCGTCTCCGGATCCAAGTGCTTGTCAGACTGGAAGGACAGGTAGATCGCCCGCAGCACGGGGTAGCCGATGACAACGGCCAACAAAAGAAGGGAGGGACCCACCAGCCAGACGGCTGAGAAGTCCCTTTTCTTGGTCTTAACCATGGTTAGTTGCCGGCAGTGTTCTTGATAGCGGCTTCCATGTCATTGGTGGCATCCTCTACGGACTTGCCGGAGGTCAGGGCAGCGTAGGCGTTATCCTGCACGGCCTTGCTCAGCGCGTCGTAGTTCGGGGATGCGGGGCGTGGCTTGGCGTTCTCCAGGGAGATCTTCAGCGCCTCCAGGTAGGGGAACTCCTCCTGCAGGGACTCGTCATCGTAGACGCTGGCCAGCACCGGTGGGAAGGAGGCCTCCATGAAGGACTTCTGGTTCTCCTCGCTCACCACGAACTCCATGAACTCCTTGGCCGTGGCCTTGTGCTTGGAGTTGACGTTGATGCCGTTGTTGTAGCCGCCCAGGGTGGACACGCCCACGCCGTCCTTGCCGACCAGCGGGGAGACCTCAGTCTTGTCCTTCACCGCGGAGCCGTCCTCCTGGGAGGTGCCGTACATGTACGGCCAGTTGATCGCCATGGCGGTTTGGCCCTGGGTGTACGCCAGATTGGTCTCTTCCTCGGTAGCACCCGTAGAAGCAGAGGAGATGACCTTGTTCTTGTAGGCATCCACCAGCGCCTGCAGGCCCTCGCGGGACTGCTCAGAGGTCACGGTGATCTCGCCCTGGTCATCCATGATGCCGCCGCCCCAGCCGGACATGAACCCGGCGGTGTTGACGGTCAGGCCCTCGTACTGCTTCAGCTGGGTGGTCAGGCAGTCCTGGCCCTCCACGTTCTCGCAGGCCTTCACCACGTCATCCCACTTTTCGGGGGCCTCAGGAACCAGTTCCGTGTTGCGGAACAGCAGCTGGCCGTTCGTGTTCTGCGGCAGGGCGTAGAGCTTATCGCGGTAGGTGGCGGACTCCACTGGGGCCTCCAGCAGCTCGGAGGTATCGACCTCCAGGTCGCCCCCCAGCGGGGCGAGCCAGCCGTTGGCGGCGAATTGTGCGGTCCACACCACGTCCAGCGCCATTACGTCATATTCATCGGATCCTGCCTGCAGGGATTGCACCAGGGCATCGCGCTGGGCGTCAGCTTCACCAGCGAGCTCCTTGAGGGAAACCTTTTCCTCCGGGTGCTCCTCGTTCCACTTGTCAATGACGGGGCGCAGCTTGTCCGTGTCATTCTTGCCCATAGCGAAGGTGATGGGGCCGCGGGCAGAGTTGGACTCCGTGTCTCCGCCACCGTTGGAGGAGCCACCGTTGTCATCCGAACATGCGGCCAATACGAGGCCGGATGCTGCCAGCAGAGCCAGCAGCTTCTTATTCTGGTGAGCCATTTTTTCAAGCCTTTCCTCAAGAGGAGTCAGTGTGAGGAATAAGCTTAGTTCACCGGGGGTACAAAACCCACAAAAACCGGAGAAAACAGATCCGTTTTCCCCTACCCCTCGTTGATGCGCTGTTCCGTTATGGCGTCGAAATAATGCACCTGAGCACCGGAACGAGGAGCCACATGGACCTGCTCGCCCACCCCCGGAGCCTGCCGGGTATCACCCCCGCGAGCGACCAGCTGACCGTGCGCCGTATCCACATAAATATAGGAATCCGCCCCCAGCTCCTCGACCATCGTGACAGTGCCGGCAACCCCGGCCTCCGCGAGCTCCAATGCCTCCGGGCGCACACCCACGATGACCTCCTCACGCGGCAGCTGGAGATCCCAGCCTTCCACCGAACCATTGACGCGGATCAAGTTCATCGCCGGGGAGCCAATGAATCCAGCCACAAACGCATTGGCCGGCTCCTCATACAGCTTCTTCGGCGTATCCACCTGCTGCAGCTCACCGAAGTTCAGCACTGCCACGCGGTGGCCCATCGTCATGGCCTCCACCTGATCGTG
>DXFZ01000081.1 GCA_019114175.1 Candidatus Corynebacterium gallistercoris | reverse complement strand
CGGCGTCGCACCAAAAAAGGATCCTCATCCACCCACGGCAACAAATCCGCCACATCCAACAGGTCGCGGGCGCGGGCCGAGCCGGCCAAGAAGCGGCCCTGGACCACGCGGTGCTGGACGCGGCGAACGTTGGTATCCACCACCGGCACGGCCTGGCCATAGGCGAAGGCGGCCACGGCTCGGGCGGTGTAACTACCGATCCCCGGCAAGGCCTCCAGGTCAGCGACCGTGGAGGGGACCGCGCCGCCGTGATGTGCCATGCAGGCGCGGGCAGCCTCGCGCAAGCGCAGCGCCCGGCGGGGATAACCCAGGTTCGCCCAGGCCGTGAGAACCTCGGCGGTGGTGGCCTCCGCGAGGGCTCCAGGGGTCGGCCAGCGCTTCAGCCACTCGTTCCAATGGGGGATGACCCGGGCCACCGGCGTTTGTTGGGCCATGATCTCGCTGACCAGCACCGCCCAGGCGGAAGTACCGGGCGCACGCCACGGCAACGGGCGGCCCTCCACCGCATACCAACGGTTGAGGTCGGTACGCAGCTGGGCGGTATCCAAGGTGTAATCCATGATGCGTATGAGCCTAGCGCTGCACTCTCAGCAGTACCCAAACCATAGGTAGACGGGGGCAGCTACAATAGAAATTTATGAGCGCGCCAAAAACACCTATCACGACCCCGGAAGCCGCATGGGAGGCCCTGCGGGAGGGCAACCAACGGTTCATGGAGCAGGATTCCGACCATCCCAACCAGGACCTGCACAGGCGCAAGGCTCTGCAGGAGGGGCAGCGCCCCCACGCTGTAGTCCTGGCATGTTCGGATTCCCGCGCGCCGGTGGAGATCCTTTTCGATCAGGGTTTGGGGGACGTGTTCGTGATCCGCACGGCCGGGGAGATCACGGATCTCTCTGTTCTGGCCAGCCTCGAGTTCGCGGTCGACTCCCTCCAGGTGCCGCTGGTGGTCGTGCTGGGGCACGAGAAGTGCGGTGCGGTAGCGGCTGCGGCGAAGGCGCTGGACACCGGGGACATGCCCAGCGGCTTCCAGCGGGTGTTGGTGGAGAAGGTCACGCCCTCGCTGCTTTCCGCGCGCAAGGAGGGCCTTTCCGGCACGGAGGCTTTCGAGCGCAACCACGTCAAGGAGATCGCGAATCACATTGTTGATCGTTCGCCGGAGGTGCAGCAGCGGATCGCGGACGGGCGCTGCGCTGTTGTGGGGTTACGGTATCGATTGTCCGACGGCCTCACCGAGCCCCTCGTCAGCTATGGCCTGGATATCCCAGGTGCTCAACACGTCACGCTTTAGGGAGTGTCATTCGCCGTTTCGGCAGGTCTAGCCCATTAGCATGAGGGTTGTGACACCTGAACCGAGCCGCAACCGCCCTGACCGTGACCGCCGCGCGCCACGGGACTCCCGCGCGCCGCAGGATCCCCGGCCCCTGCCACCGGAGGTGTACATGCGCCGCCGCATCGCGGCCGTGGTTGCGCTAGTGCTCGTGGTGCTGCTGCTGTGGTGGATCATCGGAGCCATCACCGGTGGAGATGACAACCAGGCTGACACTGCCAATACTGCGCAGCAGACTCAGGTGAGCGAGACCACCACGTCCGCGAAGTCTACCGAGTCCAGCGAATCTGCTGAACCATCAGAGTCCAAGACCACCAAGGCATCCGAATCCAAGAAGGCTACTGCTCAGGAATCCTGCACGCTGGAAGATCTGGAGATCACAGCCACGCCGGGCTCGGTGTCCTTTGGTGCAGACCGTCAACCGAACTTCTTCGCGAAGATCTCCAACCCCACCGATGCTGATTGTATGGTGGACTTTGATGACAACGAGCTGAAGTTTGAAGTGTTCACGATGAACAACTATCAGCGCGTATGGGGAGACACGGACTGCAATGACCCAGAGGTGACCGGGGAAGTCGACGTACCGGCGGGAGAATCCGTGAACTACGAGCTCAAGGCGTGGTCGAAGACCACCTCCGCGCCGGGTGAGTGTGGGGACCGTCAACCCGTTGGGGCGGGCAGCTACCTGCTCTACGCGCACGTGGGTGAGAAAACGTCTCAGCCGGCTACCTTCAACATGGGTTAGGTCCTACCCCCGACCCAGCCCACAGTGGCGGACAGCCTCACACAGCGTGGCGACCTCCGTGACCTCCATCCCCTTCGGGACATCGTAGTGGCAGTGCTTCGGCACGAGGGCGTGGGTGAAGCCTAGGCGTGCGGCCTCGCTCAAGCGCTGGGTTAGCTGTGGCACCCTTCGCGCCTCACCACCCAGGCCCACCTCGCCGACCGCGATGAGCCCCAAGGGGAGGGGAGCCCGCGCCGCCGTCGAAGCCAAAGCCAAACCAGTAGCCAGATCCGCGGAAGGTTCCTGGATCCGCATGCCACCAACGGTGGCCGCGTACACTTCCTTGTCATTGAGGCCCAACCCGCAGCGCTCAGCCAACACCGCGAGGTTCATGGAGACCCTGCCGGCATCCATGCCGGTGACATACCGCTTCGGGTTCTTAAACTCGCTGTTCAGCGCCAGCGTTTGCAGCTCACCCACCATCGCGCGGCGCCCATCCATCACCACCGTGACCGCCGTGCCGGTGACTGACTCGGTGCGGTGGTGCAGGAACAGCCCACTGGGGTCATGGACCTCCCGTATCCCGTGTGCGGTCTGCTCAAAACACCCCACCTCGTCGGTCGCGCCGAAGCGGTTCTTAATGCCACGCAGGAAGCGTAGGGAAGAGTGCTTGTCCCCCTCGAAGTTGAGCACCACGTCAACCAGGTGCTCGATGGTGCGTGGGCCCGCAACGTTGCCATCCTTCGTCACGTGCCCGATGGCGATGATGGGGATGCCCGTAAGCTTCGCCAAGCTCGTCAGCGTGCTGGTGACCGCGCGGGTCTGCGCCACACCACCGGCCACGCCCTCCGCCCCTGTGGCGTGCATCGTTTGGAGGGAGTCCACGATCACCAGCTCAGGGCGCACCGCATCAATCTGGGCCAAGGCCTGCTCCAAGTCCGCCTCGTTGGCCAGGAATAGCCGCTCATCCAACGCGCCGGTGCGCTCCGCCCGCTGGCGAACCTGGCCCACCGATTCCTCCGCGGTGAGGTACAGGACCGTGCGCCCGGTCTTCGCCCAAGCAGCAGCAACCTCCAGCAGCAAGGTGGACTTGCCCACCCCCGGCTCGCCGGCCAGCAATACCGCACTGCCGGGCACAATGCCCCCACCGAGCACACGGTCAAGCTCCCCGATGCCGGAGCGCCTGTGCTGGGCGATGGTTGGGTCAATCTTCGTTACCGGCTGTGCGGCGGTATTCGGCACCAACCCGCCCGCGAGGCCGCCGATGTCGGTCCCACCGCTTGCCCCAGCTCCAAGTCCAGCGCCACGGGTGCCCTTGCCCCCAGCCGCTCCCACGGTAGCCGCCATGGGCTGGCGCTCCTCCAGCGAGCCCCACTCCCCACAGGAAGGGCACTTGCCCATCCACTTAGAGATCTGGTGCCCGCAGGACTGGCACACAAACACGCTGGTCTTTTTAGAGGTCTTAGCCATGGGAACAATAGTAAAACCCGCTGCGGACAACAGTCAGCGCAGCGGGTGAAAAATCGAAAGTCTTAGTGGTGACCTTCGCCCTCGTGGTATTCCTTCTCGTCCACCAGGTTGGCACCGCCATCGCGGTACAGGGTGCCAGCTTCAGGGTTGTAGGCGGTGACCGGCGCGGAGACATCAATGGTGCCCACATCAAAGGTGAAGGTGACATCCTTGTGGCCGCCCACGTACAGATCCTTCACGCCATCAACCTCGGTGGCGGCGAAGGTGTTGCAGGTCTTGGACGCGCCCTTTTCAATGCTCTTCAGCACGGAAGCCTCGTCTGCAACCAGGTTGCAGCCCGGCTTGATCTCGCCCGCATCCATGCCGGAGACATCCTGGCCATCCACCGTGACGGACTGCAGGTGGATTGGGTTACCCTTGTTCTCCACGTTGCCTGCGGTGAACTTCAAAGCCACGCCGTTATCCGGACCAATCACCACTGCCACATCCCGCACGGAGGCGTTTTCCACCTGGCCATTGACACCGTTAACGGCAGCAACCTGGCTAGAGGTCTGAGTGATCTGGCCTGCACCACAAGCGGTGAGGGCCAGTGCGGAACCAGCAGCAACGATAGCCAAGGTGCCGCGCATGGCGAACGACTTCTGGGACTTCACGGTGTGATCCTCCATCTGAGGCAATTGTGGGAAATAAAACGTCTGCCCACTAGATTAGCCCGAACATCCGCGTTCCACATAGCCAAGCGCCCCACATGCCCGAGTCCGTGCCCCTAACCGGGGTGAGAGGAATCAAATTGCGGTAGAATGGGGCGTTACCTCAAGGCCAATAGGGAAGGACTACAAGCACACTCATGGAGTTCAAGGTTGGAGACACTGTTGTCTACCCCCACCACGGCGCAGCCGTCATTGAGGGCATCGAGCAGCGCCAGTTCAAAGGGGAGACCGTTGACTACCTAGTGCTGCGCATCAACCAGGGGGACCTGTCCGTGCGTGTGCCCGCCGCGAACGCGGAAAAGGTGGGCGTGCGTGACGTAGTGGGGGAAGAGGGCCTCCTCAAGGTTTTCTCCGTACTGCGGGAGACGGACGTGGAAGAGGCCGGCAACTGGTCCCGCCGCTACAAGGCCAACCAGGAGCGCCTCACCTCCGGTGACGTGAACAAGGTCGCGGAAGTAGTCCGAGACCTGTGGCGCCGCGATCAGGATCGTGGCCTGTCCGCCGGTGAGAAGCGCATGCTGGCCAAGGCACGTCAGATCCTCGTGGGCGAGTTGGCGCTGGCCGAAGGCGTGGACGATAAGAAGACGGACGCCCTGCTCGCGGAGATGCAGGAGGCCATCAAGCGCCACCGGGAGAAGGCCGAAGCCGCCCGGGCTGCCGGTTTGTCCGAGGACGAGGACACCAAGGGGCCCATCGACCTTGACGAAGAGCTGGGCGCGGATGACGAGGACTAGCCACGCGCTGGTCGCCGCCGCGGGCAGCGGCACCCGCCTGGGGTTTGATACCCCGAAGGCATTCGTGACACTCGCTGGTCGCACCCTGTTGGAACGCAGCGTGGACGCCCTCGCCGCATCCGGCGTGATTGACCACGCGGTGGTGCTGGTCAGTCCAGATATGCACGCCGCTGCCTGCGATCTCGTCAGCGCCAACGCAACATCGTGGGCTCCGATGCGCGTGGACGTGCAGCTCGGTGGCGGCGAAAGGGTCGATTCTGTCTTCGCTGGGCTCGAACACCTCGAGGCCTCAGGTGCCTCTGGTGATGATCTTGTTTTTGTTCACGACGCCGCTAGGTGTCTTACGCCCCCAGAGATGATCGTGCGCATTCACGCTTGCGCGTCCGAAGGGGCAGAAAGCGGAGCCTGGGCGGGGGCAGTTCCCGTGCTTCCCGTGGCGGACACCATCAAGATCATCGGCCAGGCCGAATCCGGCCCGGCTGATGGTGCCACACTGGTGGAGCAAACCCCGGCACGCCACACGCTGCGTGCGGCCGTGACACCGCAGGCGTTCCTCCTTGGGGAACTGTTAGAGGCCAACCGCCAGTATTTTGCCACCGTGGAAATCGCCAGTGCGCACCCCACTCAGGCCCATGGGGGCAACCCGGTGCCCATGGCCACCGATGATGCCTCGATCATGGAGCTGGCGGGCAAACGCGTGCTGGCGGTGGAGGCCGACCCGCTCGCCATGAAGATCACCACCCCGCAGGATTACCGGATAGCGGAGATGTTGGTGGGGCGCGTGGTGGCGTCGGAGAAAAAGAGGCAAACACGGCAGATGGAGAGTGAAGGAACCGGGATGATCCCACGAGTTGGCATTGCAACGGACGCGCACCAGCGTGAGGCGGGTAAAGAATGCTGGATGGCGTGCCTGCTGTTTGAGGACGAGGACGGCTGCGAGGGACACTCCGATGGCGATGTGGTCGCGCATGCGGTTGTCGACGCCCTACTGAGCGCAGCCGGGCTGGGTGACTTGGGTAGTTTCGTGGGCGTGGGGAAGAAGGAGTACGACAACGTCTCCGGCAAGCGGCTGTTGCGTGAATGCCGGGAGTTGCTGGAATCGAAGGGGTTCCGAATCGGCAACGCGGCGGTGCAGATGGTGGGCAACCGGCCGAAGATGGGCCCGCGCCGCGAGGAAGCAGAAAAGGTGATGGGGGAGATTCTCGACGCGCCGGTGCGTGTTTCGGCGACGACCACCGACGGGCTGGGCTTCACTGGGCGGGGCGAAGGTGTGGCTGCGGTGGCGACGGCGCTGGTGTTTGAGGATACGCACGCCCCCTAGGCCACGAAGTGGGGGGTTACTGCTCCTCGGGGATGATGGAGGTCAGCTCTTCTTCGCCCGGGGTAGAGGGGGCGGGGATAGAGACGGCTTGGTCGGCGGCGATGCGCCGCGTGCGCTGGGCTGGCTCTAGGTTTTGGGGCTGGCCGGTCTCGAGGGACTTCAGTACGGCCTCGCAGATGCGGATGTCCATGAGGCCTTCCTCGCCGTTGGCCTCTGGCTGGGTGCCTGACTCCACGCACTGCAGGAAGTAGCGGGTCTCGCCTGCGAACTGATCGCGCGCCAAGAAGGTCTTGGTTTCTGGCTTTTCTGCACTGGCCAGATCCAGTGTGTAGGCCAGATCTGCGCCCTCACCCCACATAAACGCAGAGCGAGAATAGACAGCGCCCTTGGTGCCAGCCAGGGAGAAAGACTGTTGGGATTCGGAGGCATAGCTGACGGTGAACTGGGCAGTCTTGCCGCTGGGGAAGGTGAGAGAGACCGCCACGGTGGGGGTGACGGCCAAGTCAGAATCCTCGTGTTCGACGCCTTGGGCGAAGACCTCTGTGGGCTCTTCTTCATACAGATTGCGGACCAGATTCAGGGGGTACAGCCCGATGTCTGGAACAGGGCCGGCCCAGAAACCGTTGTTCGCGCGGTGATTATCCGGGTTGATCATGTGGCCGAAGGTGGACACGAAGCTGCGAAGTTCACCGAGCGTGCCGGAGCGGACGATGTCCAGGAGCTCCAGGGTGTAGGGATCGTGATGCATGCGGTAGGCAAGCATGAGCGGGGCGCCGGACTGTTCTGAAGCCTCGATCATTGCCTGGCAGTCCTCCACGGATGCCGCCATGGGCTTCTCGCAGAGCACGGGAATGCCCGCCTTGAGGGCAGGGAGGGTGTACTCGCGGTGCTGATCGACTGGCACGGCCACGTACACGGCATCGATGTCTCCGGAGTTGAGCAGCTCAGAGTATTGGTCATAGGAGTAGCCGGGAACCCCAAAGGCTTCGGCTTTTTCAGGGGAGCCGGTGACGATGGCCACAAGCTTGGCCTCGGGCAGCTGCTCGAGGCCGGGAATGAAAGCCTGTTGGGCAATCTGGCCAGCGCCGACCACAGCGAAACGGTACGTCTTGGAGAAAGTTGTTTCAGCCATGGGGCCCACAGTACGCCGATGGCACGGGCAGAGCATGTAAGGTTAGTGACAAAACTTGAAGGTTAGGATGCAGTCAGAGGGGTGATATGTTGAATAACCCTGATACATCAGTGTTTGGCGGGTTGTAGAATTCTAGCAGGCTGTTTCTTTTGTCTTTAGTTTGTTTGCTTCGGGAGTTTAAGCTTCTTGTCACCCTGGCGATTCCCTGATTTACTTGGTAACTTAGTTTTTATTATCTCTCGTGTGTGTTGGTGCCGGTGGTCTACGCTGCGTATTAGAAAATTCTTTTGCTAATGCACTCGCCTGTTGCTTTTATGTTGATTCCAATGGCGTGGATTTGCCCAAAGTTCGCCAGCTGCTACTTGATTAATGATTGTTAGAATAGCGTTGGTCTGGATAGTGGTCCTTGGACTCAAGTCAGCAAAGTTCGGAGTTTTCAACGTGGTAAATTTCGCTGACAACCCGCCCAAGCCCTTCAATCTCCACCTTAACTACGTCCCCGTCCTCCAGGTATTGCGGTGGCTTCATGCCGTGCCCCACGCCAGCCGGTGTTCCGCAGATGATGACATCCCCGGCCTCCACTCTGGAGAAGCGGTCAATGTATTCCACCAGTTCTTCTGGCTTAAACACCAGATCCGCCAGGCTGTGCTCCTGGCGTAGTTCCCCGTTTACCCACGTGCGCAGCATCGCTCCCGCGACCACGGGGTCATAATCTTCCGCCACCGTCATCCACGGCCCAAAAGCGGAGGATGCGTCCACATTCTTCCCCTGCAGCCACTGCTGCGTCCGGTACTGCCAATCCCGCTGTGAGAAGTCATTGCACACCGCATACCCCGCGATCTCCGCTCTCCCGTCCGCTCCCCGCGGGCCCACAATTACCGCTAGTTCGCCCTCGTAGTCACATTGTTCCTGCATCCCCTCCGGCACACGCACCCGTTGGTGCGCGCCCGTCAGTGCGTTCGGGAACTTTGCAAACAGCGTGGGGTGATCCGGAACCGGGTGTCCCATCTCCTCAATGTGCTCCCGGAAGTTTAAGCCCACGCACACCACCTTTCCCGGGCGTGGCACCACCGGCGCCAGCTGTTGCGGGGCAAACGTGATTTCTTCCCCTGGCTCGCTGGGGAAGAAGAGCCCGGAGGTGGCGTCGCCCACAATACGACCCGCACCGCCAGCCGAAGAGAAAGAAGAAACAGCAACGGTGACCAACTGGCCATCGACCGAGACCGTGGCGAGGCGACGAGGAGAGGCGGACATGGGAGACATCGGCAACCTTTCGTACAATATGACGTGTGAATACTCCAGCTACCACCTTACGGCTCTATGACTCCGCAACCCGGCAGATGCGGGACTTTCAACCGATCCGCGAAGGCCACGCCAGCATCTACCTCTGTGGCGCCACCGTGCAGTCGATTCCTCATATCGGGCACGTCCGTTCTGGGGTGGCCTTCGATATTCTGCGGAACTGGCTGGAGGCCAAGGGGCTGGATGTGGCGTTCGTGAGGAATGTGACAGACATTGATGACAAGATCCTCACTAAGGCCGAGGAAGCCGGCCGGCCGTGGTGGGAATGGGCTGCTACGCATGAACGCTCCTTCACTTGGGCTTATGACCAGTTGGGCGTGACCCCGCCCTCCATCGAGCCGCGGGCGACTGGCCACATCCCGCAGATGATCGCCTACATGCAGCGCATCATTGATGCAGGTAAAGGCTACGCCGCCGAAGGCAACGTGTACGCCCAGCCTGCGGCCATTGCGGACTATGGCTTCCTCTCCGGCCAGAAGCTCGATGAGCTGGACCAGGGGGAATCCGCAGGTCAGGGTAAGCGCGACCC
>DXFZ01000080.1 GCA_019114175.1 Candidatus Corynebacterium gallistercoris | reverse complement strand
ATTAGTTAGTTTTCCTGCTCTCAACGAAGATTCTGCGGAGCCTTTGCGCTTGCCACACCGCTGAGCACGGGCTTAGATATGCACATTTTGATAAGTAGTTTATCCGTATATACCGCGCGGGGTGTCCCAGTGGGCAAGATTTTTAACATGGTTGAAACATTGGGGGTGGAGTGGGCGCGCGGCGGGGTTGTGGTTGGCGGTGCTTGGGGTTGGCGCGGGGGTGCTTAGGGTTGCGCTTGGGGGCGCTTGGAGTTGGCGCGGGTGTTGTGCCGGGGTGACAGCAGACTTTGGGCAGGGTGCAGAGAACGAGAGTCAAGGAGCGGGCCGATGAACAGTAGTTTTCCACCATTTTGCTTCACTCCCTGGGGCAGTGAAGCATTATCGACGATTCTTGGGCCCCAAGTGGCCCAAACACCTCAAGGGCAAGATCTGAATGGGTTACTGATGGTGCATTAGAGGCGCTACTGGCCTGAAGTCGGTGAACTAGACCGAATTAGAGCCAAATTCGGACAAGTTGAACGACCTCAGCCGCCAAGTCGGTGAACTAGGCCAAATTGATGGGTGCCCCCAGGTCCGCCAACCCCAGGCCACACGCTTAGGTGCCTGACCAGCGCGTACTCTACTCTCATTAGCATGTCTAACTCCGGCCCAGGTTCACAGACCTCACCAAGTTCACAGTCCACACCAGGCACCCCGCCCTCACCAGACACCCCGCAAAACAGCATTCCCTCCAACATCGCTAAATCCAGCAAACCCGCAGTTCAGAGTACCACACACAACACCCCGCAACCGCGCCCCGGCGCCCGCGCGTGGATCGCGTGGACTTTAGCCGTGATCTTCGTCGTCTGGCTGTTCAACATCCAGACCGGCTTCGCCATCCTCAAGGAGTCCGTCCAGCAGGACCTCACACTCTCCGTCTCCCAGATCGGCCTCATCGCATCCATCTACACCTGGGTCTTCGCCTTCTGCCAGCTCTTCGCCGGCGCACTCCTCGACAAGCTAGGCTCCAGGAAAGTCCTGGTCCCGTCCATTTTCCTGGTCGGCCTCGGCGCCTTCCTCTTCGGTTCCGCGCAGAGCTTCACCATGTTGGCCATCGCCCAGGCGGTCCTCGCGCTCGGCGCCTGCACCGGCTTCGTGGGCGCTGGTTATGTGGGTGGCGTGTGGTTCGGCATGGCGCGCTTCGGTGCCATGTTCGGGCTGGTGCAGGTCGTGGCTGCGCTCAGCTCCGCGTTCGGGCAAGCAGGCTTCGACGCCGCCCTCGCCGTCACCGATTGGCGCGGTCTCATGATCGGCTTCGCGATCTTCGGCATAGCACTGCTCGCGTTCGCGATCCCATTGTTGCGTAATCCCGTCGCACCCAACAGCATCAGCAACACCAACAACACCAACAACCCCGAAAAAACCACCGCAACCAGCCTGATCACCGGTGTCTTCGCCAACGTCCTGGAAGCGGCGCGCAACCGCGAGGTCATCCTCGTGGCCCTCAACTGCGCCATCACGTTTGGCATGCAGCTGGCGCTCGGCGTGGTGTGGATGCCGAATATCGCCCGCGCGCACGGCATCTCGGACACCATGGCCGCCATGACCTCCGCCGCGCTCTGGCTGGGCCTCGCCGCCGGGTCCGCGGTGATTAACCCGTGGACGGACCGCATCCGCTCCCGCAAGCGCCCGCTGGTCATCACGACTGCCGTGATGCTTGTGGCGCTGCTCGGCATGCTGGTGCTGCCGCTGAACGCGCCGCTGGCGATTGCCCTGGCCGCTATCTTCGGTGCCGCGAATGGTGGGCACATGCTGGCGTTCACGATTGCGGGCGATAACGTGCCGGAGCGGCTCATCGGCACCGCAAGCTCCGTGGTCAATGGCGCGATGTTCCTGGCCGGCGGCGTGATCATCGCCATCCCGGCTTCCATGCTGGAGGGCACGGCGGAGCTGTTGGCTGATTACCAGCGTCCGTTGGTGGCGTATGCGGCGCTGATGGTGGTGGCTGTGGTGCTGGCGGCGCTGGTCAAGGAGTCGCATCCCGCGCGGCGGGTGTAGGTTTTTGGGTTTTTGGGGGTTTTTGGGGCGACGGCACCACACCTCCCGGCCGGCTGGCCTGAGCCCCATAGTTTCCCTGCAGACTTACTGCACGGAATCGCGCGATTTTGTGCATTAAGTCTGCAGGGAATCCTTCCAGCGCCCCGCGGGAGGTTCTCCTTGCTCCATCCTTAAGCCGGTAGGGGACCTTGGGTGCGTGTCCACTGGGTGGGGTCGGCTCTAGGAAAAGTGGACAAGCTCAGATCGGTAATCTCGCGATTTTTCGATCTGAGCTTGTCCACTTTTCTTCGCTGCTCTTAACCCCCGGGTCACGATCGCGCATGCGCTCCCCAGCCAAGGGGAAAGCCCCGGTCCACGTGGAAGTGGATCGGGGCTTCAAGCGCTAGGCACCTTCCCGGGCTTGTCTAAGGACTCGCCCGGAAGTCGGGGTTCTAGCTCTCCCAGCGGTTGCGGGTTCCGAAGAGGATGCCCGCGCCAGCAAGCAGCAGCATCATCGCCACACCGAGCACGGCGCCTACGCCGCTGACACCGGTGTTCGCGAGGTCGCCCTGACCCTGGCCCTGGCCGTTGCCGTTGCCTTGGCCTGCGCCCTGGCCGTTGCCAGAGCCGGAGCCGGCACCAGGGTTCTCACCTGCGCCGCCGCCTGGGTTCTCGCCGTTGCCTCCACCCGGGGTGCCCGGAGTGGTGGTGGTTGGCTCGCCCGGCTTGTCACCTGGGTTACCCGGCTCCTCGGAGGGCTTGCCTGGCTTATCGCTCGGCTTACCTGGCACCTCAGTGTCTGGCTTGCCCGGCTTGGTGGTGTCAGTACCACCACCAGGGACCTCAGGCTTGCTCGGCTCCGTGGTGTCGGTCGGGGTGCCCGGGGTCTCCGTGTCAGTCGGGCCCTCCGGCTCCTCCGGAGAAGTCGGCTCCTCAGGCTTTCCAACCGTGACCGTCTGCGCCTCGTCCTTCGGGTCGTGGTGCTTCACGGTCTGGTTGTCCGTGGCAGTCTCACCTTCCTCATTGACGTGCTCAAACATGGACTTGGACACGGCGGTCTCGAAGACCACGTACTTCGTATCAGCCTCCAGATCAACCGGTTCGAACTCGAGAGTCCACTCGCCCTTACCGGAGTCAGAAGCCGTGAAGTCTTCCGTCTTCTTAGCCACTGGCTCGCCAACCGTCTTGCCGTCAACAACCTTGAACAGCTCACCCGTGACCGCGTAGGTCTCACCCGGCTTCAAGCCGGAGTAGGAGATCTTGTCCTTGATCTTGGCGCCCTCGGCATCCACCGCAGCAACATCCTGCGGGTCAGCCTCGGTCTCTACCTTGCCGGGGCCCACCGGCTGCTCAGCCGGGGTGGAAGGCTCGGTGGTGTCAATCGCACCCTCAGGCGTCTCCGTAGGCTCCGTTGGTTCGGTCGGCTCCACCGGGGTGGTCTCCGTCGTGCCCGTAGGCTCGGAAGGCTCGGAAGGCTCCTCGGTCTCAGTCGTGCCAGTCGGCTCCACCGGAGTCTCAGAAGGCTCGGTCGGCTCCACCGGGGTGGTCTCGGTCGGCTCGGTCGGCTCCACCGGGGTGGTCTCGGTCGACTCAGAAGGCTCCGTGGTCCCCGGGACCTCTGGCTCCTCGCCAACCGTCACGGTCTGCGCCTCGTCGGTCGGATCCTTGTGTTCCACAGTCTGCTTGCCCTCAACCACCTCGTCATTCTCATTGACGTGGCGGAATGCGGTGGCAGATTCTGCGGTCTCAAAGACCACGTACTTAGCGCCTGGCTCCAGGTCAGAAGTGGAGCCAAGCTCCAGCTTCCATTCACCATTACCGGATTCGTCAGCAACCAGCTCATCGGTCTTGGTCAGGATCGCAGATCCTTCAACCTCGTCATCCACAACCTTGAACAGTTCACCGGTGACCGTGAAGGTCTCGCCTGGCTTCAGGTTGGTGTACTTGATGGTGTCCACCACCGTCACACCTTCTGCAGCCTCGGCAGCGGTCACAGTCTTCGGGTTCACGGAGGTTGCCAGGTCACCCTTTCCAACCGGCTCCTCGTTCACCACGATGGTCTGCGCCTGGTCATCCACATCCGCGTGCGTCACAACCTGGTTCTCGGTCACGATCTCACCGGAGGCGTTGGTGTGCTTGAACGCGGTGGCGGAGGTCGCTTCCTCAAACACCACGTACTTCGCGCCAGCCTTCAGTGCCACCTCCCCGAACTCGATGGTCCAGGTGCCGGAGCCGTTGCCAGCGTCTTCACCAGCAGCAACCTCCTGGCTCTCAACCTTCTTAACCTCGGTCGCAGCACCATCCTCACCGATCTCCATCAGGCGGCCCACAACGGTGTAGGTCTCGCCCGGCTTCAGATCGGAGTAGGCAATCGTGTCAGTCACGGTCACGGTACCGGCCTCCACCTGGGCAGGAGCCCCCTCGGCGGCGGTCACTTCACCGGCGGTCACGGTGGTCTGCAGTTCACCCGCGCCGGTCTCCGGCTCGGTCTCACCAACAGTCACGGTCTGCGCCTCATCGGTCGGATCGCGGTGCTCCACGCGCTGGATGTCGGTGACCGGCTGGCCGCCTTCTTCCGTCACGTGGCGCACTGGTTCGGTGGACGCCGCCGTCTCGAAGACCACGTACTTCGCGCCGGCTTCCAGGGCCACGGACTCGAAGTTGATGGTCCAGGTGCCTTCGCCTTCTGGGGAGGCGGTGAGGGTTGCGTTTGCGGTGGCGACAGGCGCGTCACCAGCGGTTTCGTTCCCCTCGACCTTCCACAGCTCGCCGCTCATGGTGTAGTCCTGGTTAGGTACCAGGCCGCGGTAGGTGATCGTGTCTTGTACTGCGACGCCAGCAGCGCCCTCAGCAGCCGTCACATTCTTAGGCGCTGCGGAGGTCTTCAGCTCGCCGGGGCCTGCGGGGGTTTCACCGACCACGATGGTCTGCGCCAGATCCTCAGGGTTTTCGTGGCTGAGGTTCTGGGTACCGGTGATGGTCTCACCTGCGTTCGGCTGGTTCGCTGCCACCTGGTGGAGGAACTCGGTCTTGGAGACCGCCTTTTCGTAGACCACGTAGGTAGCGCCCGGCTCCAGGGTGACGGAGCCGAAGTCGATCTCCCAGGTGCCCCGGCCGGTAGAGCTTGCGGTGCGCTCCTCTGGGCCGAGTGTCTTGACGGCCTCAACCACAGCGCCGTTTTCGACCTTGTTCAGGGTGCCGGTGACCATGTAGGTCTCGTCAGCCTTCAGGCCGGAGTAGGCGATGGTGTCCTTGACGGTCACCTCGCCAGCCTCAGCGGTGGCCGCCTCAGTCTCGGAGCCCAGGGACTCCTGGCCATCCTGGGTGGAGGTGACGGTGGTGCCGATCTCACCCGGGCCAACTGGGGTCTCGCCCACGGTGATGGTCTGGGCAGCATCGGTTGGCTCGTGGTGGTTCACGGTCTGCTTGCCGTCCACTACCTGGTCGTTCTCGTCGATGTGACGGAACTCGGTGGTGGACACGGCGGTCTCGAAGACCACGTACTTGGTGCCCGGCTCCAGCTCAGTGGTGGTGCCGAGGTTCAGGGTCCAGGTGCCGTTGCCGGAAGCGTCTGCTTCCAGGTTCTCGGTGTTGGACAGGATGGCAGTGCCCTTGGTCTGATCACCGACGACCTTGAACAGCTCACCGGTGACCTCGTAGGTCTCGCCTGGCTTGAGGTTGGTGTAGGTGATGGTGTCCACCACGTTCACGCCCTCGCCAGCCTGAGCTGCGGTGACTTCCTTCGGGTTCACGGAAGTTTCCAGGTTACCCTTGGCAACTGGCTCTTCGTTCACCACGATGGTCTGCGCAACGTCGTCAGGGTTCTCATGGGTCAGCACCTGCGGTGCGTTGACTTCCTCACCAGCGTTGTCCTCGCCTTCGGCAGGCACGTGAACGATGTTGTTCACGGAGGTTGCCTTCTCGAAGACGACGTACTTCGCGCCAGCCTCGAGAGACTGCTCGCCGAAGTTCACGGTCCAGTTGCCGGCGCCGCCTTCAGCAGCCTCAAACTGCTCCTGCTTCTGAGCGATCTGCTCAGGCTCCTGGCCTTCCACGATCTTCATGAGGCGTGCATCCACGGTGTACTGCTCGCCAGCCTTGAGGCCCGCGTAAGCAATCGTGTCCGTCACGACCATGGTGCCGGCATCAACAGATGTTGGCTCGGAATCGGTCGCCTCTACCTCACCTGCGGTGACAGTGGTGCCGATGGTGCCCGGACCAACTGGAGCCTCGCGGACCACGATGGTCTGCGCGGTGTCTTCAGGGTTCTCGTGGGTCAGGACCTGCTGACCGTTGGTCTCTTCACCTTGTTCACCGTTCTCATCGACCGACGTGTGGAGGAAGGACTCCACGGAGGTTGCCTTCTCGAAGACGACGTACTTGGTACCCGCCTCCAGCTCTTGCTGGCCGAAGTCGATGGTCCACTTACCGGAGCCGCTCTGCGCAGCAGTCTTGGTCTCGGTCTTGCTTGCAACCTCTACCTGAGCATCGTCGGTGATCTTCATCAGGCGAGCCTCGACCTTGTACTCGGCTCCGCCCTTCAAACCCTCGTAATCGATGGTGTCAATTACGTTGACCGTGCCAGCATCAACCGTTGCGGGGGCATCCTGGGAGGAAGTTTCGGTGCCAGCGGATGCAGTGGTGCGGATTTCACCAGGTCCGACCGGGGTCTCGCCCACGGCGACCGTCTGCTTCGGATCGGAAGGATCCTTGTGAGTCACGGTCTGGTTGCCCTCGGAGAACTCGCCTTCCTCATTGACATGCGGGAAGGCATTCTCGGACACAGCGGTCTCGAACACGACGTACTTGGTGTTCGGCTCGAGAGCAGTGGTGTTGCCTAGGTTCAGCTCCCAATTGCCGGAAGCGGTCTCCGCAACCTTCTGCTCCGTCTTGGACAGGATGGCGTCGCCCTGCTTCTTGCCGTTAACAACCTTGAACAGTTCGCCGGTGACGTTGTAGGTCTCGCCCGGCTTCAGGTTGGTGAAGGAGATGGTGTCGATGACATCGACGCCCGCTCGTGCCTCGGCGGCAGTGACAGAGTTCTTGTTCACCTGCGTTGCCAGGCTGCCTTGTGGATAGCCGACAACAACGGCCTGAGCCTTGTCATTCACATTCTTGTGAACAACGGTCTGCTTCTCGGTGACCGTTTGGTTCTGCGTGTTGACGTGCTTGAAGGAGTCCTGGGAGACAGCTTCTTCGAACACGACGTACTTCGCGCCAGCCTCGAGCTGAACCTCACCGAAGTTCACGGTCCAGCTACCAGCACCATTCTCATTAGCGGTCTTCTGGTCCTGAACAGTCTGAACTGCCTGCGCCTCACCATTGACGATCTTGTTCAGCGTCGCGGTCACATCGTAGACAGCGTTGGGCTTCAGTCCGCTGTAGTTAATGGTGTCCTGAACGTTGATGGTGCCTGGTGCAACAACGGCTTCCTTATCAGCGGAGCCTTCCTGGCCACCAGCATTAACAACGGTCCCGATCTTGCCAGGCCCAGCTTCCGGCCCGGAGTTCACGACGATGGTCTGCGCCTGATCCTGAGCGTTCTCGTGACGCAGCTCCTGCTTGGCATTTTGCGCCTCAGCATCCTGAGAAACCTTGTGGAGGAACGCATTCTGGGAGGTAGCGGTCTCAAAGACGACGTACTTCTTACCGGCTTCGAGGTTTACCTGGCCGAAGTCGATTTCCCACTTGCCATCAGCAGTATCAGCAGTCCGGGTTACCCGCTCGGTATCAACAATCTTTTCAGCATTATTGCCATCAACCTCACGCAGGGTGGCGACGATATCGTAGTTCTCCCCCTCCTTGAGGCCAGAGTAGTTGATGACGTCCTTGACGTTAACCTGCCCAGCCTCGAGCATCACAGGCCGATCCTGCGCACCCTGCTGCTCGCCAACCTTGACGGTGGTGCCGATGTTGCCCGGACCAACTGGCTCCTCAGGCACCTCGGTACGCGGCCACTTCACCGTAATCTGCGCTTCCGCCGTACTATCGACATTGTCCACGTCCTTCATAGTCAGAACGCGCTGGGCAACCGTATTGGATGGCCACAGGATAGTACCGGCAGGCATTACGCCGCCTGAAACTCGAGACATCGCACCGACCTGGAGCTGCCCCGCTGACTCGCCAGCTGGAACCACCACCGTCAAATTTTCATTAGCACTGATTGTGGATCCATTCTCCACTACAGAGCCGTCGGACTTAACGATCTGTACGGAATCTGGCTTGCCCTCAACCTTAAGAGTTAGCAAGTCAGAATCACCAAGTCCGGTGATGGTTACTGGAATTCGCAATTCTCCAGAGGACTCAGTTCGAGCCTGCTGCTCAAGCTTGACGTAAGCTGCGCGCGCTTCACTAAGGTCGGGAGCGTCAACAGGGTTCGCCTTAGCGAATTCCACCATCTTGATGGCAAGTTGTTGAGCCGCCTCTGTCTTAGACTTATTGAAGAGGCTTCCCTTGATAGAAGAGTTGCGAACATCAACTTCGGAAGTAAGTGACCAGGTAGCGAGGTTTAGAGCGGCCTGAGCTGGCGCCACATCGATGCCCCCTCCCGTCTTAGGTGGATCAATATCGAACTGACGATATAGATCTCCGAAGCTCGCACCATTGTTACCTTGCGCATATTTACCGAAATTCTGCGCAAGACTCATGGCCGCAGGCGTGTTCACCACATACGTACGCTCGCCCCGTGCCCAAGTGGCCTCTCCTATTGAAAAAGTTCCACCCTGGGTCGGCTCATTTCCTTGCGGGTCGATACACAGTACGTAGATCGTTTTACCTGTGCTATCCACCAATCGCATGAAGCGAGCGGTTGGAGGCTGTCGATCCATCAATTTGACATTGCTACTGTCTCGCAATTCAAATTGGTAATCCCTACCACCCGAAATTGGGCTCACTTCGGAGCTTCGCCTATCAACCTGAAGGGTGAAGTCGTATTTCCCGAAGCCCTCGGCGCTCACATCTCCGATGTCATCCGTCGTCTGAGCGTGAGCAGGCGCACCCGCGAACAGGGACATGCTCGTCACCATGAAGAAGCTCAGCAGGAACGCAAAAAGCCTACGCGGGAACACCCCCCCCCCGCTTCGTCCTAAAGTCTGCAGTTGTCATGGAAAACTTCTCCCAGTGAAGCCCTAATAACTAGGGAAACTTGAACATGTCATGTCACACGCAGCCTTGGCGCACTTCTCCCCTCCCTCATGAGACCGGCGGAACGATCTTGAGCAATCTACCTACAGGAACGGCAAAGATGATGGCCACCTGAGTTAAGACATTTCTAAGAGACAGGTAAGTGTGGCGCTCTACAGATGCAGTGATTCACTTGGGAACCTACACAGGTTCTCCACAGGTAGCAATGCGGAAACACAAAGCCAAAAACAGCATTACCCCCGGTCAGGCCACATAAAAGACCAGAGACTCCGCTCTTATACCACATTAAGGGTACGCTAACCCACCTTTCCGAACCTAGTAACTCTTCTTATGATTGGCCTAACTAACACCGCCATAAACCAGCTGCCACCAGTGCGTTTACCGATCCCCAACCAGCGAAAAATCTGCCTTTTCCCTCCACTTTTGCCCTCCTGGAAAGATCTTCGCTGCTGTTTGGAAAAACCCTTGCCAACAAGCCCGCACAAACAGCACCCCGCTGTTCATGAAAAATTCACTCGCACTACCCCCGCAACTACACGTGTGCCATAGTGGTGCGCATGCCAACCCAGCCCCACCAGCCGAGCGAGCACACGCCAACCCAGCCAACCCAGCCCCGCCTCTCCCTCCTGGACCGCTTCCTCCCCATGTGGATCCTCGCCGCGATGGCCCTCGGCCTCGCGTTGAGCCAATTCACCCCGGGTCTCGGGCGCGCGCTGGAGAGCATGCAGCTCGGCGGGATCTCCCTCCCCATCGCGCTCAGCCTGCTGGTCATGATGTACCCACCCCTGGCGAAGGTGAGGTATGACAAGGCGGGTGGCGTCGCCGCCAATAAAAAATTGATGACACTATCGCTCGCGCTGAACTGGATCGTGGGACCCGCCCTCATGTTCGCCCTGGCGTGGGCGTTCCTGCCCGACCAGCCGGAGCTGCGGACGGGGCTGATCATCGTGGGGCTGGCGCGATGCATCGCGATGGTGCTGGTGTGGTCGGACCTCTCGTGCGCGGATCGGGAGGTCACGGCCGTGCTGGTGGCAATCAACGCCATCTTCCAGGTGCTCATGTTCGCCGCGCTCGGGTGGTTCTACCTGCAGATTCTGCCCGGCTGGCTGGGGCTGCCCACGACCAGCGCCGAATTCTCCTTCTGGGCGATCTTCCTCTCCGTGGTGGTGTTCTTGGGCGTTCCGCTGGCGGCGGGCGCCGGGTCCCGCATCGTCGGGGAGAAGGCGCGGGGCAGGCAGTGGTACGAGGATCGCTTCCTGCCGAAGATTTCCCCATTGGCGCTGGTGGGGCTGCTCTACACGATCGTGCTGCTGTTTGCGCTGCAGGGCGATGAGGTGATCGCCGCGCCCGGGTCGGTGGCGCGGGTGGCGGTGCCGATGACGCTTTACTTCTTCATCATGTTCGCCATCGCGCTACTGGCCTCGCGCGGGGCGGGGCTGGGGTACGCACGGTCCGCCTCGGTGGCATTCACCGCGGCGGGCAACAACTTCGAGCTCGCAATTGCGGTGGCGATCGGCACCTTCGGCGCGGATTCCGGTCAGGCGCTGGCCGGGACCATCGGTCCGCTGGTGGAGGTGCCGGTGCTGGTGGCGCTGGTGTACGCGCTGCAGGTGGTGGGCCCTAAACTCTTCCCGCAGGACGCCACCCTGCCGCAGGCGGCTAGTTCTCGCTAGCTCGGCGGCGGACAATCAGGGTCGCCGCACCCGCGAGCAGCAGCAACGGCGCCGCACCCAGCACCAGGCCCGTTCCGCTCACGCCAGTGTTCGCCAGGGTCTTCTCTTGTTTTTGTGGCGACGCCACAACCTTCTCCCCCGCTCCCCTCTCAGCCTGTGGGGCCGGAGTCTCCGCCGGCTGGGCCGGTGCCTGTGGCGCGGCGGATTCCTTAGCGAACTCCTTCGGCGCTGCAGGGCGGGTCAGCGGTGCTGAAGCTGCGGAATTCATTGGCCCCACTGTCGGTGGACGAGGCCGCGGCGGCCAGGGGTGCGGCCGAGAGGATACTCACGAGCATCGCCACTGCCGCCAGTAGGGCAGTCAGGCTCGCTTTCAACGTGGACAAATTATCTCCTTAGGAAAGGTCAAAGGACTGGCCGCGGGAAGGCTTCCTTGTGAGCCCAGCACGCCAGAGGAGATGAAACGTATATACACCCATGAATAATGAACAAAATCTTAAGAACCGGGTACACACAGGGAAAATGCATACACGCGAAAAATCGCCGTGCATACTTTTTCAGCCTAAGAAGGGGCTTCAGAAAAGCTAAACAAGAGCTATCGCCCTCATGAAAGGAAGCTAAGAAAGAGCTAAAGATTTACCCCTCTTTTTCCAAGCACTAGCTAAGAGCAAAGATGAAGCCCCCTTTTTCTCTTCCCGCGCAGCCACCACCCCTCACACCAATCTGAAAGAGCAGCCCTCTATTCATCCCCTCCACTACCCGGCGCGCCCAGCTACCGTCCGCGCACCACGCCTCTCAGCTTATCTAGACATAGATTCATAACTAGGGACCGTTCATGCCAGCGCTGTGCCACACCGGAAACCACCACCGCGTTACTCCTCCACCCGATCATCCACCATGCCAATGGCCTGCATTAGCGCATAACAGGTGGTCGGCCCCACAAACGTAAACCCACGTGCCTTCAGTTCCTTCGCGAGCGCCTTCGCCTCCGGGCTCGTCGTCGGGATCGCATCCACACTCCGAGGCCGCTCATGCTCCTCCGGCACAAAAGACCACACCAGCACCGGCAGGCCCGGCGCCAACCGATCCGCCGCGCCCTTCAAGATCCGCCGTGCCGGCGCGTCCTCCCCTAACCGCTGATACTCCGGCGCGTCCCGCAGCTCCAGTGCCGCTGCCGCATTCCTATATAACGCCGCGTGCTTCTGCGGATTCCTAATCAAGCGCGCATCAACCAACGCCGCCGCACGGTCTGATTCTGACATTGCTGAGACCCTAGCGGCGTCGAACATAAAAAATACATCACGGAAATCCCGGCGTTTATTCAACACCGTGGACCAGGAGAGTCCCGCCTGAAACCCCTCCAAAGTAATGCGCTCCAACAGGCCATGCTCAGTAATTACGGGGCGCCCCCATTCATTGTCATAATAATCTAGTTCGACGCCGCTACGGTACGCCCACGGCGGCCGCCTCCTACCGTCTTCGCCGATCAGCTGGCCGCCGGGTGTGGGGGTGAGGTCCTTGCTGGACATGCGTGCTCCTTGAGGGTTTTGGTTGCCCAGCCGTGTGCCAGGCGCGTTGATGACCACAGTAGACGGTGGCGGTGACACCGTGGCGCCGTGAGCGCCCGAGGACCTCGACTTATCCACAACCTCCGCGCCTGTGGATAACTACGGACTATCAGGTTTTAGACTAGGACGGCTCTCTAAGAGTTGGGCTACACGCGTGGTTGCCTCTAGGTAGCTCGTTAGGTCCCTATCGATCATGGCTGCAAGCCTGAGAACTGCATCGAATCCCTGTTCCGCAGATCTCCGGACTGCCGGGCTCGAACTATTTCCAGTACCTGGGAGGGGATACCCTCGGATCAAGGGCTCATGATGCGCAATCCGATTCCTAAGGACATGAACTTCATGAACTTGGATGTAGCACCAACTTCTATTGAACTCCGCATGGTCTTCTGAATTGGCGATTAGTTGTCCGCCAGGAAACGCCACCAGGAGAGTATTTTTGTCCCAAACTTTTTCATGACTCCACCCCACAACGACATTCTGACTCTCCCCAGATGATCCTTTGTCTAGCATGTTCGCCCACGTTCCGAACATGCAACTAGCCACGAGCCTACCTCTTGTCTTTCCACTTTTGCCCGTTCGATCTCGAACCGAAGAAGGCAGGCGTTCCCAGGCTTCGCAAATCCCCTTCCAAGTTCTCTGATCGAAAAGCGCTGAACTCAAGAGGTCCCATCTCTCACCGAACTTGTCAGTGAGTGCTCGATCAAGTGCATTACGCAAAGCCACCTCTACTATTGCAATATCTCTGTAGAAGGCAGCACTGAGATCCCTGTCCCACTCGTACAGTTGCAAAGCCTGATCCTCATCATCAAACGCTTCACTTTTGTAGTGCACCAATCGCTGCTGAGACACATGTTTCGTGGATAGCATCTTCTATTGCCCGCCCCTTGCATCCAAAGTATGGATTCGTTATCATGGTAGCCGTATTCCCCCTCACAAGAGGCTACCTGCACACCAGGATTCGCCGTGAGGGGGTTTGTTGTCTCCAAGGCGTACTAGCATGCAAGGCATGTCCAATCCCGCCACGCAGCTCCCCTTCGCCAGCGCCAAGCAGCAGCTCCACGAGGCACTGCGCACCCACGGCGTGGCCGTCATCCAGGCGCCACCCGGCACGGGCAAAACCACCCTCGCGCCAGGGTATGTCGCTGAGCTGCAAGAGCTGGAAGGCCAGCGCGTGGTTGTGACACAGCCCCGGCGCGTCGCAGCCCGAGCCGCCGCAGAGCGGCACAACCAGCTGGTCGGTGCAGCTGCGTCAGAAGCACCAGAAACGCCAGCCGCGTTCACCGTCCGTGGCGAATCCACCCTCACCCGCGACACCCGCATTGAGTTCGTCACCCCAGGAGTACTCCTGCGCCGCCTCCTCAATGACCCGGACCTCCCCGGCATCGGCGCGGTCATCCTGGACGAAATCCATGAGCGATCCCTGGACACGGACCTCGCCTTCGCCATGCTTGCCCAGCTGCGCGAACTGCGGGAGGACCTCATGGTCATCGCCATGTCCGCCACGGTGGACGCCCGCCGCTTCGCCGCCGCGCTCACACCCAACGCGCCCGGCACCAGCACCACCCCTCCCACCGTCAACACCGCCAACACCACCGCCGCGCCCATCGTCGCCGTGGACTCCCCCATCCACCCGCTGACCATCCACCACGCCACCTCACACACCACCATCACCCGCCGCGACCGCTCCGCGCGCCCCGGCCAGCCCGGCTCCATCGAAGACCACGTCACCCGCGCCATCGCCACGGCCCTCGAAGAAACGAACGGGGACATCCTCGCCTTCGTCCCCACCATCCGCGCCACCGAACTCATCACTGAAACCCTCAACCGAACACACCCCCATGTCACCGCTCAGGCCCTGCACGGCCGCCTGACCCCACAGGAGCAGGGGGCGATTGTGGGCGCGGGGTGGCGTCGCACCCAAAAAAGGAGGGTGATTGTGGCGACGAACGTCGCGGAATCCTCGCTGACCGTCCCCGGCGTGCGCGTGGTGGTGGATGCGTGCCTGGCGCGCGTGAGCCGGCGCGATTCCACCCGCGGCATGAACGTGCTAGTCACGGAGCTGTGCTCGCAGGCCTCGGCGGTGCAGCGTGCCGGGCGCGCGGGGCGTGAGGGGCCCGGCGTGGTGTACCGCTGCATTACGCCGGAGGAGTTCGGGAAGCTGCCGGAGTTCGCCGCGCCGGAGATTGCGACGAGCGACCTCACCGGCGCGCTGCTCGATTGCGCCGTGTGGGGAGCGCCGGGCGGCGAGGGGCTGGCGCTGCCGGATCCCTTCCCCGTGGCGGCGGCGAAGGCGGGGCAGGCGCAGCTGGAGATGCTGGGGCTGGTGGATGACACTGGAGTGACGGAGCTGGGGCACGCGGCAGCGCGGCTGCCGATGTCCCCGCACCTGGCGCGCGGCGGGCTGCTGGCGGTGCGGCGCGTGGCGGTGGAGCAGGTCACGGCGGTGCTGCACGCGCTGGAGGAGGAGGCGCCGGTGAGTGCAGGGGTTGCTGGTTCGGGGTCGCATCCCACGGCGCGGCGGTTCGCGAAGGCGCTGCGGCGGCACGCGGACGCGCCGGATCTGCGGGGCGCGGAGGCGGTCGCGTACACCGTGGCCTGCGCTTTTCCGCACATGATCGGGCGGGTCGATGGTTCCCGGGCTCTGCTGACCTCCAGCACCGCTGCTTCTTTTTTGGGTGCGACGCCACCCCCGCCTCCCCATTCCTGGATCGCGGTGGGTTCTGTCACGCGCGCCCGGACCGGCGATGGAACAGGGGCTGTGATCCGCAGCTACGTGCCCATATCTTTTGAGTTGGCGTGCGAGGCGTATGCCGGGGGTGTGACCCGGCAGCGATCGGTGGTGTGGGATGCTTCGGCGGGTAAGGCCCGCGCGCGTGAGGTCTCCGCCCTGGGGGCGGTGGAGCTGGAGACGCGGCCCGTGGAGGTGACCGAGGACGAGGCCGCTGCCGCGCTGGCGGCCTACGTGGAGGCCGAGGGCGTGGGTAGCATGGTGAAGCTTTCCCCGGGGGCGGAATCGCTGGTGCGGCGAGTGCAGTTCCTGGCCGCGGCCGGGGTGGAGGGGTTCCCTGAGCTTGTGGCTGAGGGTGGGGGTGGAGCTGGAGCTGGGGCTGGCGGGCTGGTATTGCCCCACGAGGTCTTGGCCTTCATCTACCCCGAGGTACTGGCGGGCCGCGCCCCGGACGTGGAATCGCTGCTCAAGGGCGTGTTGCCGTGGGACAAGCCGGTGGATGAGCTGGCGCCGGAGCGGGTGGAGCTGCCCACGGGGCGGAAGGCTCGGGTGACGTACCCCGAGTTGTCCTCCTACCCCAACCCCGGCCCACCTATTGTGGCGACGAAGCTGCAGGACTGCTTTGGCCTGCAGGAATCGCCTGTCATCGCGGGGCAGCGTGTGCAGTTTCATCTGCTTTCGCCAGCTGGGAGGCCACTGGCGGTGACGGATGACCTGGCCAGCTTCTGGGCTGGGCCTTATCAGGGGGTGCGTAAGGATATGCGGGGGCGCTACCCGAAGCACTCGTGGCCGGAGGATCCCGCCGCCCTCACCCCTTAGGCCCCGGGCATCCCAGCGCATCCCAGCCCTGGCGCGCCCCAGCCCTACCCCCCCAGCCCCAGAACAAACCCTAGCCCAACCCCCAC
>DXFZ01000079.1 GCA_019114175.1 Candidatus Corynebacterium gallistercoris | reverse complement strand
CAGATCCGCCGTGCACGGTGCAATCACCACCAGATCCGCCTGCTGGCCCAAGCGCACGTGCTGGACCTCGTCAATGCTGTCAAAAACGTCCGTCGTGACAGGGTTGCCACTCAGCGCTTCAAACGTCGCCGCACCAACGAACTTCAGCGCACTGCGCGTCGGAATCACATTCACATGATGACCGGCCTCGGTGAAGAAACGAACAAGGTGGGCGGCCTTAAACGCGGCGATGCCGCCCCCAACGCCAACAAGGACGCGGAGCGGCACAGTTGATTCGCTCGAAGACTGTACATGGGTCTCGGACTGATGATCACTCACACCCACACAGCCTAGCCGGTCTAGCCTTCAGTGTGTTCCAGCAGATCCCGGTTAATCTCACGCAAAGCGATGGACAGTGGCTTTTCCTGCATGTCCGGGGTGACCAACGGTCCCACGAACTCGAATACGCCCTCGTCCACGGCCTGGAAGTAGTCATTAATCTGACGCGCCCTCTTGGCAGCGAAGATCACCAGAGCGTACTTGGAGGACACCTTGGTCAGGAGTTCATCGATGGGCGGGTTGGTGATGCCAACTGGCGGATCAAACACCGCATCGTTTGCGTTGACGTCCTGAGAATCCACGAAATGCACCTTCTTTTGAATTGCGTTAAAAATCTACTGGCGATTCTACTTTAAGCCTGCAGAATAGAGCTGATTTCCCGCACAGCCTGGTCAACATCGTCATTGACCACTACGTAGTCAAATTCCGACGTCGCTTCCATTTCCGTGCGAGCTGTTGCCAAACGGCGCTCAATGACTTCAGCAGATTCCGTTCCACGGCCGGTCAAACGCTCCACCAGAACATCCCATGATGGCGGCGCCAAGAAGACTGTCCGCACATGAGGAATCAGCTTCTTCACGTTACGGGCACCCTCCAAGTCAACTTCAACCAGCACTGGACGCTGTTCAGCAACAGCGTCCTCGATCGGCTGACGGGGAGTACCGGAGAGCTGGAGACCACCATGGATCTCCGCATACTCCAGCATCTTCCCTGCGGCGATGTTCTCTTGGAACTGCTCACGCGACACATAGATGTAGTCCCGGCCATCGACTTCTCCCGGCCGAGGGTCACGCGTAGTCATCGACACGCTGAAAAACAGGCGCGGAACCTCGTCCCGCAGCCGGGCCACCACCGTGGACTTACCCACGGCAGACGGGCCAGCCAGTACTACGATGTGCCCGTTATCCAGCTGGCTCAAGATTAGTCCTCGAAACCGAAGTGCTCCAGCAGCGCACGGCGCTGACGGTCACCCAGGCCACGCAGGCGGCGGGTCGGAGCAATCTCCAGCTGGTTCATGATCTCCTCAGCCTTGACCTTGCCAACCTTGGGCAGGGAGACCAGAAGAGCGGAAACCTTCATCTTGCCCAAGATTGGGTCAGTCTCAGCGTCCTTCAAAACCTGCTTCAGGTCGGTTGCGCCACGCTTCAGCTTCTCACGCAGCTCTGCACGAGCCTTGCGGGCCTCTGCCGCCTTCTTGAGAGCCTCTGCGCGCTGCTCCGGGGTCAACTGGGGAAGTGCCACGGGTTCCTCCGTCTACTGTGTTTGTACTTTTGGAAAAGTTTTTACTTACTGGTCAATTCCAGCGTGAGTCCACGCACGCCACGAGGGCGCGCATGAGAGCACCGCTGGATCTTATGGGGTGGAAAGGCGCAATGCCAACTTCTCACCCAGGCCACCTCTCGATGACCCGTGAAGCTTAACACTCACGTGTCAGCGTGCCGGCAGCGTGACCCTTCACGGGGCGCGTCACCGAGCAACTCCAAGCACGGGTGCAAAACAACTAGCGGTCATTGTATCACTAGAACTGCCTGCTATTTCAACATATTGGCAGTTGTGACCTCTATTGACTTCCGCATAGCCTCCACATCGGGCCCCGCGGACAACACGGCCCGGGACACGTTGGGGCTCACGAGACCCGCAGAATGACCGGCAATGCGTTTCACGTCGTCCACCGTGCCACCCTGAGCGCCAACGCCCGGCATCAAGATCACGCCACCCACAGTATCCAGGCGCGGCGGCTGCTCCACCGTAGCTCCCACGACGACCCCGAGGTTTCCCGTCCCGTCATGCACCGCGTTGGCCTCCGCCACCTGGTCCACAATGCTTTGCGCCAGCGTGATCGGCCCATGTGAGCCAGCCGTGGTCTGGTGGGGCACTTCCGCTCGCTGCACGTCGGGAGCTTCAGGATTGGACGTCGCGGCCAGCACGATGGCACCGCGCCCAGTGGATTCCGCCAACTCGATGACAGGGGCTAGCGATCCGAAGCCGAGCCATGGGGAGACCGTGACGGCGTCGCAACATAAGGGAGAATCATCGGACAACCAGGCGGCAGCATAGCCAGCCATCGTGGACCCGATATCGCCGCGCTTGGCATCCGCAATAACCAGCACACCCGCCTCACGCAGCTGCTGAATCGTCCGTTCCAAAGCAGCGAACCCGGCGGAGCCGAAGCGCTCGTAGAACGCGACCTGAGGCTTGACCACGCACGCCACGTCCGCGAAAGCCTCTACGCAGATGGCGGAGAACTTCTCCACACCCGCGGCGGAGACTGGCAAACCCCAGTCTCGCAGCAGGGACTCGTGCGGATCGATCCCCACGCACACCGGGCCGAACGCCTTGGCACGCTCAACGAAGCGCTGGCCAAACGTAGGCCTCCCGCTGGCTGTAACGCTCATCAGTGCTTCACGTCCTGAATCGGGCGTACGGTCACCTCGCGGCCCTGCAGCGCCTCAATACCCTGCACG
>DXFZ01000078.1 GCA_019114175.1 Candidatus Corynebacterium gallistercoris | reverse complement strand
GAACCCCGGATCCAGCGGCAACCGCAGCTCCAGGTCCGTCCCCGGACACAGCTCAATCTTCCCCTCAGCCAGGGTGAAGTCCAGCACGTGCCCACCCACGGTCCGATCATCATCGATGAAGTGCACATGGCACCCCGGCACGCTGATCCCCTTCTCATAGATCGGCGTCCTGAACCCAGCGATCACCCCGGTCACATCCTCAAACACCTGCTCAGCGTCATCGTCTGTGGCTTCCACCATCGGCCGGTATGGCGGCTCCTGCTTCACCACGGTCCGCGTCCGAACGCTTGAGAACCGCCCGGCAATCCGCACGGCGTACATGTAGTTCTCGCTGGGCGTCATCCCGTCGATGAACGCCGATAGCTCGGACCGAACAATATTTTCCGGCGCCCGGCGCCTTATACGCGGCACAAAGTTCGTCACCACCGCGTAGGGGCTACACGTTTCCAGGTCTGCCCGCCGCGCTGTGCCGTCGTGGCGCACTTGGTAGCAGACCCCATCCACGATCACCATTTCCCCGTCCAGCCCGTCAAAGGTGCCGATGCCGAAGTTGCCTTTCCCCAGCAGCTCCCCCACGGTCATGTCGCCTTCGTAGATCCCGTCCAGCAGTGCTGTCATGAGGGAGTTTTGGAATATCGTGTGCCTTGTTATTGGTCGGTCGCCCATGCTCCTACTTTTGCACATCTGTTGGCATACTGAACAGCGTGACCCCGTCTTCCCAGCACACCTCCCCAACCTCCCACCGCGCTATCGTCACCCAGCTACGCCAGCGCGGCCTCCCCTCGGTCCTCTCCCCCCGCGATCGCGCCCAGGATCTCTTCGCCCGCTGCGCCGTGCTCCTCTGGTCCCTATTGACGTTCTTGGTCTCCCTCGCGTTCGCCGTCCGCGTCTTCGCCATCCTTGAGGACACCCCGCTCACCGGCACGGAGGCGGACGAGTATCTCCCGGAGGAGGCCTATGCCCCGTTCGGCGCGGCCATTATCTTTTTCTGTCTTGTTCCGCTGGTTGCGTTGTTGGTGTGGTTTTTTGAGCGACGCCACCCCCGCCTCCCCGCCACCATCACCGGAATCGTGGGCCTGATAAGTCTCATCGTCTTGCCGGTGTTGCCCAGCCCGGATAAGTGGCAGACTTTCGCCACCACCGTGGCCTTGGCTGTGCTCATTGTGGGCGGCACCTACGTGGGGGCCGGCTCAGTGATGGCGTGGGCGGCGCGGCGTGTGGTGTGGGAGCTGGGTGCCCTGGGGCCGATGATTGCCCGCACTCTCCCCTTGTTCACGCTGGCGAGTTTGTTCCTGTTTTATAACGCGGAGATTTGGCAGGTAATGAAGCCTTTGCCGTGGTCGCGCATCGTGGCGGTCGCGGCGGTGCTGGGTGTGTTGACGATGTTCTTGGTGGCGATGACCAGCCGGGATGAGATGCGGGATGTGCTGGCCGATCAGCAGGGTTTGCGCCGTGGGGAGCGGTTCAATCTGGTGCTGGTTCCGGTTCTGGTCACGATGATCCAGACGTCCCTTTTTGCGGCGTTGGTGTTCTGCTTCTTCTGCCTGTTCGGTGACCTTTCGGTCTCTAATGCGACGGTGGCGCAGTGGACCGGGGCGCCGGCGGATTTGTCGCTGAGGGAGAAGTACAGGATCCCGTTCGAACCGACACTCATCAAGGTCGCGTTTGTGTTGTCCGGTGTGGGGGCTTTGAACTTCGCGGCCGCGGCGGCGTCGGACGAAAATCACCGGGAACACTTTGTGGCACCCATCGGCGAAGAGATCGCTGAGGGCCTTGAGCTGCGGAAACGTTATGTGGAGGAGCCTATCACTACCCCCGAAGCATAAAGATTTGCCTATCAGTGTGCGCGAGCGATTAGGTTTTTGTTATAGTCGTGGGCGTAACAGCGATACGGCACCTATGAGACACCAAAGGAGCTTTCAGAAGCATGTCTTTGATCAACACCGAGATTCTGGACTTCAAGACCCAGGCATTCCACAACGGCGAGTTCGTTGAGGTTTCCAAGGACGACGTTCTGGGCAAGTGGTCCATCTTCTTCTTCTACCCGGGCGACTTCACCTTCGTCTGCCCCACTGAGCTGGGCGACCTGGCTGACTACTACGAGGAGCTGCAGGGCCTGGGCGTAGAGGTCTACTCCGTGTCCACGGACTCCCACTTCGTCCACAAGGCATGGCACGCCGACTCCGAGCAGGTCGGCAAGGCCAAGTACTACATGCTGGGTGACTCCACCGGCCAGATCACCAACAACTTCCAGAACATGCGTGAGGGCGTGGGCCAGGCTGACCGCGCCACCTTCCTGGTGGATCCAGAGGGCAAGATCCAGTACATCGAGCAGACCGCTGAGGGCATCGGCCGCTCCGCTGCTGAGCTGATCCGCAAGGTGAAGGCTGCACAGTACGTCGCCGCTCACCCGGGCGAGGTCTGCCCCGCTAAGTGGGAAGAGGGCGAAGAGACCCTGACCCCTGGCATTGACCTGGTTGGCAAGATCTAACTTCTCTTCACTCGTTATGTAAGCGGACTAGCCACTCAACGCGGCGGTCCGCTTTTTAACCCCTTAGACACCTTCAACAACCCTTCAACAACCTGGAGAACCCCAACACCAATGGCTAAGCAACTTCTGGATGACAACCTCACCAAGCAGCTCGGCGGCCTCATGCCGCGCATGACCGAGCAGGTGGAACTGATCTACAGCCTCGATGACCGTGATGCTTCCGCAGACCTGGAAAAGCTGCTGGAAGACATCGCCACGCTCAGCGACAAGATCACCACCCGCCGGGACGATGCCGCGCATGACCGCGCCCCCAGCTTCACCATCGCCCGCGATGGCAACCTGGAGACCGCCGTGACCTTCGCCGGCATCCCCATGGGCCACGAGTTCAGCTCCCTGGTCCTGGGCCTGCTGCAGGTCGGAGGCAACCCCATTAAGGAAGAGCAGGAGCTCATCGAACAGGTGCAGGCCCTGGCCGGCGATGGACAGAAGCTCGAGTTCACCACCTACATGTCCCTGTCCTGCCAAAACTGCCCCACCGTGGTGCAGTCCCTGAACACGATGGCCGTGCTGAACCCGAACATCACCCACACCGCCGTGGAGGGTTCCCTGTTCCAGGATGAGGTCAATGAGCAGGGCATTCAGGCCGTGCCGACCGTGCACCTCAATGGCCAGGAGTTTGCTTCCGGCCGCATGACCATCGAGGATTTCGTGCGCAAGCTGGATTCCGGTGCCGCCGCGCGTGAGGCCGCGAAGCTCAACGAGAAGCCCGTGTACGACGTGCTGGTGATCGGCCAGGGCCCCGCGGGTGCCGCCGCGTCCATCTACGTGGCACGCAAGGGACTGAACGTCGGCCTGGTGGGTGAGCGCTTCGGCGGTCAGGTGCTGGACACGATGGCGATCGAGAACTTCATCTCCCAGAAGTACACCGAGGGCCCCAAGTTGGCTGCGGCTCTGGAGGAGCACGTCGGCGATTACCCGATTGACGTGATCAAGGCCCAGTCCGCCACCGGTTTCACCCCAGCTGCAAACCCGGGCGAGCCCCATGAGGTTCATTTTGGTAGCGACGCCACCCTGCGCGCGCTCCAGATCGTCATCGCCACGGGTGCTAACTGGCGCCTGATGAACGTGCCAGGAGAGTCTGAATATCGCAACAAGGGCGTGACCTTCTGCCCGCACTGCGATGGGCCGTTGTTCAAGGGCAAACCGATTGCCGTCATCGGCGGTGGCAACTCCGGCGTGGAGGCCGCCATTGACTTGGCGGGCATCGTGGATCACGTCACCGTGCTGGAGTTCAACGATCAGTGCCGCGCCGATGACGTGCTGATGAACAAGCTGAACTCTCTGTCCAACGTGGACGTCATCACCAATGCGGCCACCACTGAGGTGACCGGCGACGGCAAGTCCGTCACCGGCCTGACCTACACGGACCGCACCACGGACGAGTCCAAGACGCTGGAACTGAACGGCGTGTTCGTGCAGATCGGCTTGGTGCCGAACACGAAGTGGCTGGCGGAATCCGGACTGGAGATGAACCGGATGGGCGAGATCCTCATCAACGAGCGCGGCGCCACGAACATCCCGGGCGTCTTCGCCGCCGGCGACTGCACCGCAATCCCCTTCAAGCAGATCGTGGTCGCAGAGGGCGCGGGCGCGAATGCCGGCCTGGGCGCGTGGGAGTACTCCGTGACCGGGCCCGCCCCGGCGGAGGCCCCAGCGCAGTAGGTCGTCGCGCCTGCGCGCCTGCCCCTGCGCGGTTCGCCTGCCCCTGCGCGGTTATTACCCCGATGCGTAGCTGAACGCGCAGTTGAGTATTCGAAGGGTCATGGCTGCCACGTAGTGTGGGAGCCATGACCCTTTCGCGTAGAACGCTTCTGGTGGGCCTCGGCCTGGGTGCCGCCGCCACTGGACTCGCCGCATGCTCCAGCACTGACGAAGACAGCTCCCCCAGCGGGGACAACAATTCCCCCAAGGGTGAAACCTCCACTCCACCCCAGCCGGAGGAGGCCGCCGAGTCTGCCACCGGCGCGATGCCGGATGAAGGCACAGAGCATGCGGCAACGTGGATGTCTTTTGCCGTCAGCGAGGACATCTGGGGAGCAGACATGGTGGAGGATGTTCAGCAGAGCTTGCTGGACATCGCAGCCGCTATTGCGGCGTTCGAGCCAGTGAACGCTATCGTGCCCAGTGGGACGCGGTTGAGGGATGTGCCTGATGGCGTCGCCCTTATAGAAATGCCAGCCGATGACCTGTGGATCCGCGACACCGGCCCCACATTCGTCCGGAGCGAAGGCGCGATCGCGGGCGTGGATTTCAACTTCAACGGGTGGGGCGACAAGCAGGAACACGCCAAAGACGCACAGGTCGCAGCGGCTGTGTGCGAGCGCGCGGGGGTGCCGCGGATCTCCACGGAGCTGGTACTGGAAGGTGGCGCGTTGGAGGTCGACGGCGAAGGCACGGCGATCATCACCGAAAGCTGCGTGCTCAATGACAACCGCAACCCGGGGTGGACGAAGGAGCAGGTGGAGGCTGAGCTGCAGCGGACCATCGGGGTGGAGAAGGTGATCTGACTGCCAGGTGTGGCCGGCAAGGACATCACGGACGGGCACACGGACTTCTACGCGCGCTTTGCTGGGCCTGGCGTGGTGGTGGCGGGGCGCGAGGATGACCCGACGCAGTTTGACTACGAGGTCACCCGGAATCACCTGTCCATCCTGGAGGGGGCCACGGATACTAAGGGTCACGAGTTGGATGTGCGTGTGATCCCTGGGCCGGTGAATGTGAGGGAGGATTACCTGGACTCTGAAGACTTCGCTGCCGGGTACATCAACTTCTACTTGTGCAATGGTGCGGTGATTGCGCCGGAGTTCGGAGATAGCGAAGCCGATAGGTTCGCCCGCGAGACGTTGGAGGAGTTGTTCCCGGACCGCGAGATCGTGATGGCGAACATTGACCCCATCGCCGCAGGTGGGGGCGGGATTCACTGCGCCACGCAACAGCAGCCGGCGGGGTAGGTTTCATGCCGCCGGCAGCTGGCCGTTGGCGGCCCTCAGCACTGGCGACCTCAGCCTTTGGTGACCTCTGACCTGGTAGCCTCGACGCTGGTCTTGCCAACACCCTCCATCGCCCTCTTCAGGTGCCCGCCCCAGCCGCCCGCCATGACGGCTTCCCTTTAGCTACCATGATGCTATGGGTATCGTAGAATTCTTCATCATGCTCGCGGTGTTCGCCGCGCCAGTCGCAGTGCTCGTGGCTTTCGCCTACTT
>DXFZ01000077.1 GCA_019114175.1 Candidatus Corynebacterium gallistercoris | reverse complement strand
ATCACCCGTCACAAAGAAACACCGCCACGAAGCTGCTCACGGAGGAGAAGCTTGATGCGGCGGTGGAGTTGTTTCTCGGCGTCTAGCGCACGTCGGGTTTAGGCGAAGGTGATCTCTTCGTCCTCGTAGGGCTTGAATCCCTCGGTGTGGTCGCCGAAGAGCTTGACCACGCACTTGTCGGTCGTGCAGTCCACGTTTTCGCCGGTGGGCACGGCCTTGAGGGTGGCCTCTGCGGTGCCATCCTCGTTGAGGGTGACGGTGCCACCCTCGGCCTTGATCCACTGCTGGGCGGTGCCATCGCCGCGCTCGCCGGTGCAGTCTGGCACGCGTGCGGCGTCATCGTCCTTGCAGATGGCCAGGTAGTAGCCCAGGTCCGGGTTGAGGCCGGTGACCTTCACCTGCAGGTCGGAGTCCGCCTGCACGGGCTGGTCCAGATCCGGAGTGATCTCCAGGTCAATGTCCCCATCCTTGTCAGAGTCTGCGGTGGCGGATTCCTTGACGGAGGAGGCTGCGGAGCTGGCATCGGAGGCCGCAGATTCTGCGGCGGTGGATGCGTCAGAGACAGCGTCCTTGGCTTCTTCCGTGGAGCAGCCGACGAGGACCAGGGCGCCGGCACCGATGATGGCCAGGGCAGCAGCTCGAGGGGAGCGTAGGCTGTGCTTGTTGTTAGGTAGGTTTCGCATACTGCCCATCATAAGCGACAACTGCCAACGGGGGTAAAGTCACCCAGAAATTCACTGAAGTTTACCCAAAATTTACCTGAGATGGATAGGCTTCAGAAGATCTAACTGTGACGTGAACTTCAAGAGGTTTGCTTAAATGACTTTTTCCCTGCGTACGCGCCGCCCCAGCCGATCCATCCGCGCCGTGACTGCTGCCGTCCTCGTCTCCGCATCTACCCTCGCAACCACCGGCCAGGCCTCCGCCTTGGAGCTGGAGATGCCGGCCATCGCCGGCGGCGAAGCTCTCCCGGGCTACCCCCACCCAGTCCAGCACGAAGGCGCACCTGTGCCGCAGCCTTTCGGCCCGGACTACCTGGCGGGCTACATCTCTGATATCAGCGCCCACCAGGGCGGTGTCTACTGGGAAATCATCAATGGATTTGATGATCTTCGGGCCAACCACCCCGATGTGATGGCGCAGAACCTGGAGTACACCGTCGCCATCAACAACGAGGCTCCGTCCATCCCTGGCCGCGTGGAGCGCGCCCAGCAGGATGCTGCAGCTGACCGTGATGGAGTGTTTGTGGCTTTCGCCGATGCTCTCGGTGAGGAACTGGGCACCCACTTCCTGGACGCGCTGGCGGAGGACCGCCTGCCGAAGGCGAAGTACCTCCTGGGCAATGGCTACCTTGCCCGCGGTGGCGGCCTGGCTTCCTCCACCTTCATTGAAAAGGAAATCTTCCGCTACCCCCGCCCCTTCGTGGTGGCCCCGGACCGCGTGAACCGCTACGAGATCGCTGACCGGGACTTCTATGAGGTCTCCAAGGCATTCCCCTCCGGCCACACCAACCAGGCCACCTGGGTGACCACCCTGCTGGCCGTGGCTCTGCCGGAGCTGGCCCCGCAGATTCTGGCCCGCGGTTCCGAGGCCGGTTTCAACCGCATGGTCATGGGCGTGCACTACCCGCTGGACGTCATCGGTGGCCGCATGACCGGCGTTGCCGCAGCGGCGGACCGGTGGAATGATCCGAAGATGCGCAACGCACTGCAGCAGGCCGCCCAGGAAATCCGGGCGGAGCTGGAATGGCGCACCGGCCGCCCGCTGGCGGAATCGGTGGCGGCGGATAACCCGTACCGCACCACCGGCCAGGCGGTGAAGGAGTACACCGAGCGCATGAACTATGGATTCACCCCGGTCTACAACCAGAACGCCCCGATGATCGTGCCACAGGCCGCTCCGGACCTGCTGCTGGGCGCGTTCCCGGAGCTGAGCTACGGCCAGCGTGCGGAGATCCTCCGCCAGACCGCCGGCCCGGCCGGCATGCCGTTGGACAAGCAGGGGCCAGAGGGCTCATGGCAGCGTCTCAACCTCGCCGCGGCTATGGCAGCCCAGGTGCAGGTGGGCCCGGACGGTGCAGTTTCGGTTCTGAACTAACATCCACCTCCCAACAACGGCTAAGGTTATAACCACCGGCGCCACAGGTTGCCAGCGGCAAGCTGTGGCGCTTTCTTCACCAACTCGACCGCAAAGGACGCTATGTCTCGTAAATCCTTCATCGGCCGTGCGGCCGCAGCCCTGACCATGGCAGCTGGCCTCCTCGCAGGCCAGGCGGCCCTCGCGCCGGCAGAGGCTCAGGCGCAGCCGCCCGTGAGCAGCTCGCAGATCGCTGCAGACGTTCCCGCCCTGGATGCCTTCTTCACCTTCACGGGTCAGCCCGGCTCCCGCGTGCCCGGTCACTACTTCACCTCCCCGAAGGTGCCTGCTGGCCTGGACTTCAACGCACCACTCGTCGGCGCCTCCACCCCGATCCTCGTGGGCGAGGACAGCCTGTGCACCATGGGCGCTGTCGGCACGGATTCCCACGGCAACAAGGTCGGCATCACCGCCGGTCACTGCGGCAAGCCCGGCAACCCCGTCTACTCCTTCGACGCGACCAATGACCGGGGTGAGTTCGCCCGCATCGGCACCTTCGAGCGCGCGGGTTCCATCGACTACGGTGTGGTTAAGCTGGACAACAACGTGCAGCTGACCAACAGCTACAACAACGTCAAGATCTCCAACGCTGGCGGTGCCGTCCCAGGCCTGTTCACCCAGCTGTGCAAGACCGGCATCACCACCGGCGGCTCCTGCGGCCCGGCGCTCATTGACTCCGGCGAGCTGCTGATCAGCCAGGTGTGCGCCTCCACCGGTGACTCCGGCGGCCCGGTCTACGTGGGCGACCGCCTCGTCGGCATCGTCAGCGCCGGCCTGGGTTCCCTGCCCTCCTGCTTCACCCCGCTGCAGGGCCCCATCCACGCCCCACTGGCAGCCGTGGACTGGAACAAGATCTCAGCTGAGCTGAACGCCCACGGTGGCACCGGCGCAGGCTTCAAGCTGGCCTAAACCAACGGGCCTCATTTAGCCCAGCCGGCCCCGGCCGAGCTGCAGCAACGCTTTGGCGATCTCAACCCCCTCCGGGCCAAACTCCTCCCGGAACTGGTTGATGATCGCCACTTCGCGTGTATAGACCAATTTCGTTCCCCCAGACCCCAAGCGGGTCTTGCCGATCGCTTTGGACACCTCGCTACGCCGGTGGATCGCATCGATGATCACTTGATCTAGCCGGTTGATCTCTTCACGGTAGGATTGGATCTCTGTATCCGAGAGTGGGTCATCCGTGCCGGAAGGCATGCGCACCCGGAACTCGTTGTCGCTCATGGCGGCTATTCTACTGCGTGGGAAGGGCTCAAGAGGAAGGAAGCGATGAATAACTACTCAGCTGACGTACCGCTGCCAGAAGAACCGCTATTCGAGGTCCCACCACCGGAAGAAGAACTCCCGCCAGAAGGCTACGAGGACCTGCTGAGTACCTTCCAACCCCCACGCTCCCAGGGCCCATCCACCCCGCCGGTGCACAGCCCAGCACCGCAGACCCCACAGCACCAGGAACATGGGGGAGGGGAGAAGGCGCGGTGGCGTCGCACGAAAAAAGACGAAGACATCCTGGCCGGTCTCAACCCTCAGCAACAACAAGCGGTGACCCACCACGGCACACCGCTGCTCATCGTGGCGGGCGCCGGCTCCGGTAAGACGAGCGTGCTCACGCGCCGCATCGCCTACCAGCTCGCGCACGGCACCGCCCCCTGGCAGATCCTCGCGATCACCTTCACCAACAAGGCGGCGGCGGAGATGCGCGAGCGCGTCATGGACCTCGTGGGCCCCAGCGCGGAGAGCATGTGGGTCTCCACCTTCCACTCCATGTGCGTGCGCATCCTGCGGCACAACGCGAACCTCGCGGAAGGGCTGAACAGCAACTTCACCATCTATGACTCGGACGATTCTAAGCGCCTGATGACCATGGTCATCAAGGATGCGGGGCTGGACCTGAAGGAATTCGCGCCGCGCGCCGTGCTCTCCATCATCTCCAACTGGAAGAATGAGCTCATCGGGCCAGCCGCAGCCCTGGCGGAGGCGCAGGCGGATTCCAACCCCTACCGCATCCAGGTGGCCAAGTTCTTCTCCACGTACCAAGCCCGCCTCCGCAGCGCCAATGCCGTGGACTTCGATGACCTCATCGGGGAAGTGGTGGCGATCCTGCACAACAACCCTGCGGTGGCGGAACACTACCAGCGCCGCTTCCGCCACGTCATGGTGGACGAGTACCAGGACACCAACCACGCCCAGTACGCGCTGGTCTCCGCGCTCGTGGGTGACGGGCCGCAGGCGGCGGAGCTGTGCGTGGTGGGTGACGCGGACCAGTCCATCTACGCCTTCCGCGGCGCGACCATCCGCAACATTGAGGAATTCGAGCGGGACTACCCGCAGGCGGAGACGATCCTGCTGGAGCAGAATTACCGCTCCACGCAGACCATCCTTTCGGCGGCCAATGCCGTGATTGAGCGCAACGATGGCCGCCGCCCCAAGAAGCTGTGGACGGACACCGGCGATGGCGAGCGCATCGGCGCCTACGTGGCGGACAACGAGCACGATGAGGCGGCGTTCATCGTGGAGCAGATCGACGACCTGGTGGATAACTACGGGTACCGCCACGGCGACATTGCCGTGATGTACCGCACCAACAACGCCTCCCGCGCGGTAGAAGACATGCTGGTGCGCTCCGGCCTGCCCTACAAGGTGGTCGGCGGCACGCGCTTCTATGAGCGCAAGGAGGTCCGCGACATCGTGGCTTACCTCAAGGTGCTGGACAACCCGGACGATGCGGTGGCGCTGCGCCGGATCATTAATGTGCCGCGCCGGGGGATTGGGGATAAGGCGCTCGCGCAGGTCACTGTTCATGCGGATAGTCACGGTAAGGGGTTCGCTGCTGCATTGGGCGACGCCGCCGCGGGTCAGGTCGCCGGCCTCTCCGCTCGCGGTCGCAACGCGATAGCCGGCTTTAACGAGATGATGGACGGGCTGCGCGGGCGGATGCCGGAGTTCGAGATGACCACGAAGTCCGGGGATGGCCTGGGGCTGCCGGACCTGGGTGAGATCATCGCCGCGGTCTTAGACGTGACGGGTTATACAGAGCAGCTGCGCAAGAGCAATGACCCGCAGGACGCCAGCCGCATGGACAACCTCAATGAGCTGGTGAGCGTGGGGCACGAGTTCTCCCAGGAGGCGGCGAACCAGAAGGCCTACGCGGAGATGCCGGGGGAACCGGGAGAGGGCGATGGCGGCAGTGGTGACGCTGGTGACGCTGGTGCCGCGCTGTTGGCTGAGGGGGAGGCACCCCTGGGGAGCGTGCAGGCGTTCCTGGAGCGCGTGAGCCTGGTGGCGGACGCGGACCAGATTCCCGCGGAAGAGCAAGACATGGTCACGCTCATGACCTTGCACACTGCGAAGGGCTTGGAGTTCCCCGTGGTGTTTGTGACGGGCTGGGAGGACGGCCAGTTCCCGCACATGCGCGCGCTGGGTGACCCGAGGGAGCTGGCAGAGGAGCGACGCCTGGCCTACGTGGGGATCACGCGTGCGAAGGAGAGGCTGTTCTTGACCCGTGCGGTGACGCGCAGCGGTTGGGGGCAGCCGGTGAGCAACCCGCCTTCACGTTTCTTGGGCGAGGTGCCTGACGAGCTTGTGGAGTGGATCCGCGAGGAGCCTGCGCGGGACTCTGGGTTCGGCAGTGGGTTCGGCTCTGGCGGTTACGGCAGTGGCTATGGCTCCAACTACGGCTCAGACTATGGCTCCAGCAAGGGGTCCAGCTATGGCTCTGGTGGCTACGCGGACGGCACCAGCTTCGGCAGCGGTTCCTCACGGTCCGCTGGTCCCCGGCGCAGCGGCAAGCCCACCCCTGCTAGGGGTGCCGGTGGCTCTGCGGCGAGCAAGTTAAAGCTCCAGGCTGGTGACAAGGTCAATCATGACAAGTACGGCCTGGGCACCGTGAAGTCCGTGGACGCGGCGGGGCCGATGACGACCTGCATGATTGACTTCGGTTCCCGCGGCACGGTGCGCCTCATGCTCGTGGGAAATGTGCCCATGGAGAAGCTGTAGGCATTCCTAGTGAATTTGTGGGCGCCGTAGCGACGCAATAACGCAGCAGGTGTTTGCCATCAGAGCGTCTGCAAAGCACCACCAGCACAGCACGAGCAGTAGGGCGCCAGCAGTACGCCACCAGCACAGCATCAGCAGAGATATCCGCTATTTTGCTACCGCGCTCAGAGACCGGCAGCAAAATAGTCGAAAATGCTTGGGGAAATCGACCATTATGCTTCACTGACCTTGAC
>DXFZ01000076.1 GCA_019114175.1 Candidatus Corynebacterium gallistercoris | reverse complement strand
TAGCGCGGCGGCTCCGCCTTCTGCGGTGCCCCCTCCGGCGCCCTTTCCGGCGCCCGGTGCTTGGCGGAAGGCGGCACGGAACGGCGCCGCACGGGGCGGCCGTAGCGGTCCACGATGGGCTTGCCGTGGCGGTCGCGAGCGATATCGTCTCCGCGCTCATCCCTAAAATCCATGGGGTAATCCTACCGCGTAGCCCACGAAAGCCACGGTGTCTATCAGCCCGTGCGCGATCACCAGCGGCCAAATGCGGCCGGTCTTCTTGAAGTACCACAGGTACACCACCCCCATCACCGCGTTGCCGAGGCCCGCGGAAAACCCCTGGTAGAGGTGGTAGCTGGCTCGCAGCCCCGCCGAGGCCACGAACACCCACGCCCAACTGACGCGCAGCTGCCGCAGCCGCACCGCCAGCCAGGCCACCACGATGACCTCCTCGGCGAACCCGTTGGCCCACGAGTTCAGCACCAACAGCGGCAGCTCCCACGCGTTGTCATCCAAGCCGCTGGGCACCACCTGCTTGCTTAAGCTCAGCTGCACGGCCGCGAAGTAGAACACCAGCCCCGGCAGGCCGATCACTGCCGCGAGGCCAACGCCGTGGGCCCAATCGCCACGCCACCGCAGCCGCCACGTCATCCACCCGGCCGGCGGCGGAACGTGCCGCAGCAGCAGGAACACCGCCATTCCGCCCCAGGCGAACAGCACCCCGGTGCTGACCAGCTGAAACGCGGGGTCCAGCCACCACAGCCCGGACTGCTGCCGGTTCAACGTCGCCTGCTGCTCGTTCAGCGCCTCCGGCTGGGACACTGCCTCCACCAGCCGCAGCACGGCCCGCACGCCGGAGGCGCCGAACGTCACCGTCAGCAGCAGCCCCAACTCCCAGCGCAGGGCGCGCCGGTCCGCCCGCTCAACCGGGTTAGTGCTCGCCATGGTCATGCCCATTGTTTGGCCGGGTGCCATAGCCCAGGGCGCTGATGTCGCCCGGATCCCCGATGGAGAGTTGCTCGGCGGGGAGGCGCGAGGTGGCGTCGCTAATAAAAGAAGCCAACCCCAGCAATTGGGATGCGGAGACTTTATTGGCGACGGCCCCAAGCATCAACGAGATCGGCCAGCGGCCGGGGACGCGCGCGGGATCGACGAGCGGGAAAGAGACGGACGCCCAGCCCAGCAGGTTGTATGCCGTGCCCCACGGGGTCCAGGCGGTCTGCGCGGCGAAGTTCAGCCCGGGCGGGAGCTGGGAGAACGCGCCGGGCGGGGGAGGGGCGCAGGCGATGGTGGGGGTGGCGATGACGTCCAGGTCGGACCAGGGGGCTGGGTTGTTAGCGGTGTTGTTGGCTGGGTTGAGGGCGAGGATCTGCCGCTCCAGCTGCGCGCGGTGGTGCAGGGGGATGGCGCGGCCCGTGGTGCGCAGCCAGGAGGTAAGCGCGGTGAGGTGGCCGGGCAAGTCGGCGCAGCGGGCGGCCAGGAGCTGGGAGAACAGGTGGAAGGTGTGCGGCGGGTAGGGCGCGGGGGCGTGGGTGACGGTGGCGACGGCCGGGTGGGTTGCGGCCAGCGCCGTGGCGGCGGCGGTGGCGGCGGCGATGGTGGGGTCCACGGGGGAGGTGGGGGAGTCGGTGTGGTTGGTGCTGGTGCTGCTGTGGGTGCTGGTGCTGTGGAACGGCGCGTTGGTGTACCCAATGCGCAGACCGCGCGGCAGGTCCAGGTCGATCGTGAGGCCATACACCCGTGCTGTGGTGGCGAGGTCCTTGGCGATGAAGCCGTGGGCCACGGGGGTGAACGTCCCGCCGCCGCCCTCGTCACTTCCACCTTCACTGCCGCCCAGGCGCCGCTGGTGCGCCGGCTTCAGCCCCGGCAACCCCACGCAGGCGGCGGGGATGCGGATGGAGCCTCCGCCGTCAGTGGCGTGCGCGGCCTCCACCAGCCCCCGAGCCACGGCCACGGCGGCCCCTCCGCTCGACCCGCCGACCATCATGCCCGGGTGCAGCGGGTTGACCGGCTCGCCCATCCCCACCGGCTCGGTGTAGGCGGCGGTGCCGAACTCCCCGCTGGCGGACATGCCCACCAGCCGCGCGCCCTGGGCGAGCAGGCGCGTGGCGGCGGAATCGTGGTGGGCGGCCACGAAGCCCTGGTGGATCGAGCCCATCGTGGTGACCTCGCCCGCGACCTGCTGCAAGTCCTTCACCAGCAGCTCCATGTCCTCGAGGGGGCGGGGGTGGTCACCTGCTGACTCCGCCGGCCAGAAATGTGCCTTCTCAAACGTGCGAGCCACGCCCAACTGCCCGTCCCGTAGGCCGGTGGTGGCGCGGGCGCGGGAGAGGGCGTCGCCAAAAGAATGAGAAGACACAGAAGAGGCACACATTGCCCCACAGCTTAGCGCTGTGGCCAAGTAGTGTGGATCGCATGATGACTCCTACGAACACTGAAGCGGAGCACGGGGCATACCGCGTGGCGTACCTGGGGCCGGAGGGGACCTTCACGGAGCAGGCGCTGCGGGATATGGAACAGGCGGGTTACTTTGCTGGTTTAGGGGGCGACGCCGCCGCGGTTCAGCCCATCGCCGTCAATTCGCCGCGTGCCGCGCTGGATATGGTCCGTACAGGTGAGGCGGACTATGCCTGCGTGGCCATCGAGAGCTCAGTTGACGGGCCAGTGAGCCACACCGAAGACGCGCTGGCCAACGGCGAGCCGCTGCAGATCTACCAAGAGGTGCTGGTGCCCGTGGAGTTCTCCATCCTCGTGCGGCCGGGGGTGTCGGCGGAGTCCGTGGAGACGTTCACTACGCATCCCGTGGCGGAGGCGCAGGTGCGCGGCTGGGTCGGGGAGAACCTGCCGGGGGTGCGGTTCATCCCGGCTTCTTCCAACGCGGCGGCGGCTGCGGCGGTGGCGGCCGGTGAGGTGGACGCGGCCGCCTCACCGGCCCGTGCTGGGGAGATCCACGGGCTGGAGGCCCTGGCGGCCGGGGTGGCGGACGTGGCGGGGGCGTACACTCGGTTTGTGCTGGTGGGGCGGCCGGGGCGGCCCACGGCGTGGACGGGGCGGGACAGGACGGGCGTGACGTTGACGCTGCAGAACCGCCCGGCTTCACTCTTGGACGCGCTGGCGGAGCTCAGCACGCGCGGGGTGGACATGTCCCGGATCAGCTCCCGGCCGCTGCGGGCCGAGGATGGGACGCGGATGGGGATGTACATCTTCCACGTGGACATTGTGGGGCATATCGACGACGCCGCGGTGGCAGAGGCGCTCGCGGGGCTGCACCGGAGCACGGAGTCCGTGCGGTACCTGGGGAGTTGGCCGACGGCGGATGAGGTTGTGACTGGCGCTGGTTGTGCTGGTGGTGCTGGCGGTGCCGGGGGTGCCGGCGGTTCAGATGTGGCGGGCCGCACCGGCACGCGCAGGCATTCGGGCAGCGCGCCGCCCAGCTATGCTGCCTCTCACCAGTGGATCGCGGACCTCAAGGAGGGGAAAGCATGAGCGCGCAGAGGCTGAACCGCGCGCCGCGGCTATTCTTGGTCCGCCACGGGCAGACGACATCCAACACCATCCACGCCCTCGATACTGCGCTGCCGGGCGCGGACCTCACCCCGCTGGGCCGCCAGCAGGCAACGGAGGCCGGGGAGGCGTTGGCTAGCCGCACGCGGCGGCTGAAGGTCGTGTCCTCGCAGGCGGCCCGCGCGCAGCAGACGGCGGTGAATCTCGCCGTGGCATTCGCCCGTGCAGGCGGCCAGCTCGTCCCCGCGGGTGGTTCATCTTCTTTCTTTAGCGACGGCACCGCCGCTCACCTGGCCGAACAAGCGCTATCGGGCGCGCACGAGCGCCCCGGTGCCGCGGATTCCCCGCCCCATTCCCCCTCCGCGCCTGCCCTGCCCACGCCGCGCGAGCTGCTGGACACTTTGGGCATGATCCCGGGCGTGGCGGAGATCGCGGCCGGGGACATGGAGATGCGCAACGACGAAGACGCCCACCAGGCCTACCTAGGCATCCTTGGAGGCTGGCTGCATGGTCAGCGTGATGATCGGGTGCCGGGCGGGCACACCGCGTGGGAGGTGCTGGGGCAGTACGTGCCGCAGCTGTTGGGGCTTCTGGGTGAGGCTGGTGGCGCTGGTGCTGCCGGGGCTGGCGAAAACTCTGCGGCGGCGGGCGAGCCTTACGACATCGCCCTCGTCAGCCACGGTGCCGTGATCCGTCTGGTGGCCCAGTTCTTGGGCAACGTGGACCCGGATTGGGCGCTGGCGGCGTACTTGAAGAATGCGCAGGCCGTGGAGCTGGATCCGGCGGGGGCGATGGATCTGCTCGGAGACTCTGAGCCATCCCTTGGGGCGGCAATATCTCCCGAAGGGGCAGTGTTAACTCCCGAAGATGTAGAGCAGTGGGAGAACTCCATGAAAGTAGTCAGCTGGGCCGACCACGGCACCCCGGAACCGCGGTCCTGACCCTGCGGTCTGTCTAAATCTTCTATTCTGTGTTCGAGCCCTCCGCAAAACCCCAGGTAGTCAGATGTGCTACTTTGCAGAATGGAATATTTAGATGGCGGGAGGAGTGGGGAGCGGCGTGCGCGGGTGTGAGGGATGCCCGGGGCTGGCGTGAGCGCACTCTTTAGGCAGGGGTTCCCCAAAAATATGTTAGTTTGCGCGGGAGGGTTCCGTAAAAGGCCTGGTGGTCAGATGTGCTACTTTGCAAAGTAACATATTTTTGGGGAGGGGAGCGGAGAACGGTGGAAAGCGGTGAGTGCGCGGCGGGGAGGGGCGTGCGAAGGGCGCAAGGGAAAGAGACGGGCAGCGTGCTGCGGGAGCCACGGGCGGGGAGCAGCGCACCGAGGGGCGGGCTGCCAGACCCGCGGCTAGCCCCAGCCGAGCTGATGGAGGCGGGCGTCGTCGATCCCAAAATGGTGACCCAGCTCATGGATGACCGTGACCGCGACCTGTTCCACCAGCTCCTCCTCCGTATCGCACACGGCGGCGAGGGCCTCCCTGTAGATGGTGATCTTGTCCGGCAGGGCGGAGGTGTACTCGCTGGTGCGCTCCGTGAGGGCGATGCCCTCGTAGAGCCCCAGGATGTGCGGGCCATCGGGGTTGTAGTCCTCCGTCACGATGGCCACGTTGTTCACGTTGTTCAGTAGCTCGCGGGGGATGCGGCGCAGGCCGGCATCCACGAGCTCCTCGAAGCGCTCCTCGCTCACCTCAATTGCCATGGCGCAACATCACTGCCGGATCGGGTTGCGCGGCGGCTGCTTCGCCGGCGGCTGCCCGTTGATCGTGAAGCCCTGGCGCACGTCCCCGTTCAGGGTGGCGAAGCTGCCGCCAGGCTGCCCGTACGTCAGCGCGCAGTTCACCGACCGGCTGCCCGCGTCCCAGGACTGCTGCTGCAGCGTGTTCCAGAAGGGCGTCAGCGTGGATTCGTACAGGGCATCGTCGCCGCCGAGGTAGTCCCGCGCAGCATTCGTGCACACCTCGTTGAGGTACTCGTTCTGCTGCTCCACGCCGGGCCAGGAGTCCGGGAAACGCTCGCCCAGGTTCACCAGGGAGGTCACCTGCCAGGCGTGCTCCTCTTGGCACGGCACCTCGTTGGTGACGTCCCCGTCCACGCGCACGCACGTATCGGCGGGGAAGACCCGCGCCTGGTCCTGCTGGGCGGCGAAGCCGGTCGTCTCCACGGACCGCCCGTTCGCGTCCTGTACCATGACGCCGCACAGCATCGTCCTATCGCCCTCGGCCCACGCGGATTGCGGAGGGAGGATCGGGGAGATGGAGTAGCGGCCCTCCGGGTCCAGCTTGCCTTCCAGGTACTTGAGCGTCGGCCCGGCGCACAGCTCGTTGGTCAGCTGCTCCTGCCGCGCCAGGTCCGGCTGGTTCGCCTCGGGGCCGAATTCGCTGGTCGGGTACTTCGCCAGGTCCTCGCGGGCGGATACCTCAAACCGGTGCGGTGCCGCGCAGTCCACGGTGGTGAATCCCGTGTTCACGCCTTGCGCGCCGGGGGTCCAGTTCACGCAGTCGCCGGTGCCGGCGGAGGTGAAGGATACGTCCTCGATCGCTTCCCCCTTTTTTTCAGGCGACGGCGCCAAGGGCGTGCTTCCTTCCGGAGCCACCAAGGCGAAGGCACCCACCCCCACGCCGCCGCACAGGGCTGCGGTCAGGGCAACCGAGACTGAACGCGCGCGTTTGCGGCGGCGGGCTTGGCTGATTGGCATTGGTGTTCAAACTTCCGGTTGGGGGCAAGGGGACTTTCTTGGTGTGCTGCGAGACCTAGATCTAACCCTAGTCGATCTCTATAGCTAAGCTAAAGATCATGATTGATCTTAAGCTCCTGCGTGAAAATCCAGAGGTTGCCCGCCAGTCCCAGATCACCCGCGGGGAGGACCCGGCGCTGGTGGATCAGCTGCTGGCCGCGGATGAGAAACGCCGCGCGGCGATCGTGGAGGCGGACGAGGCCCGCGCCGATCAGAAGCGCTTCTCCAAGGACATGGGGCAGAAGATGCGCACCGCCTCCGACGAGGAGAAGGTATCCCTGCGGGAGGAGGGGAAGAAGAAGGCCGATGCCGTTAAGGAGCTGGAGGCCACCCGCGAGGCCGCGGAGCAGGAGCTGAACGAGCTGCAGATGCGCATGCCCAACATCGTGGAGGAGGGCGCGCCCGCCGGCGGCGAGGATGACTTCGTGGTCTTAGAGACCATCGGCGAGCCGACCGAGTTCGACTTCGAGCCGAAGGACCACCTTGAGCTGGGCGAATCCCTGGGGCTGATCGACATGAAGCGCGGCACGAAGGTCTCCGGCGCCCGCTTCTACTTCCTCACCGGCGATGGCGCCCTGCTGCAGCTGGGCATGCTCCAGCTGGCCGCGCAGAAGGCCGCCGCCCGTGGCTTCACGCTGATGATCCCTCCGGTGCTGGTGCGCCCCGAGGTCATGAGCGGCACGGGCTTCCTCGGCGCCCACGCGGACGAGATTTACCACTTGGAAGAGGACGATCTCTACCTCGTGGGCACCAGCGAAGTCGCGCTGGCTGGCTACCACTCCGATGAGATTATTGATTTGGGCGACGGCCCCCTGCGCTATGCCGGCTGGTCCTCCTGCTTCCGGCGCGAGGCGGGGTCCTACGGCAAGGACACCAGGGGCATCATCCGGGTCCACCAGTTCGACAAGCTGGAGATGTTCGTCTACTGCCGCCCAGAAGAGGCCCAGGCCATGCACCAGGAGCTGCTGGCGATGGAGAAGGAGATGCTGGCGGCGATCAACGTGCCTTACCGCGTCATCGACGTGGCCGGTGGGGACCTGGGCTCCTCCGCGGCCCGGAAGTTCGACACCGAGGCGTGGGTCCCCACGCAGGGCACCTACCGGGAGCTGACCTCCACCTCCAACTGCACCACCTTCCAGGCCCGCCGCCTGAAGACCCGCTACCGGGACGCCGAGGGCAAGGCGCAGACCGCCGCCACGCTCAACGGCACCCTTGCCACCACGCGTTGGCTCGTGGCGATCCTGGAGAACAACCAGCAGGCCGATGGATCCGTGGTGGTCCCAGAGGCACTGCGCCCCTTCGTGGGCAAGGACGTGCTGACACCGAAGAAGCCCTAACTGAGACTTCTTGGGCGCTGGGGCGCGAGGTGGCGTCGCCCCCAACAAAAATAAGAGAAGGAGAGCAACCATGGCCGGCATCGAGCTACCCAACGACCACACCGACCTGCCGAAGCACCGCGAGGCGCGCGAGCCGATCTACGGGCGCGTGATCATCCCGCTGGCGAAGCTGTGGATGCGATACGTGCAGCGCCTGGACGTGATCGTGGAGGGCGTGGAGAACATCCCTTCCGATGGTGGGGCGATGATCGCCGTGAACCACACCGGGTACTGGGACTTCGTGTACGGCGGGATCCCCGCGCACTTCCGCGGCGGGCGGCTCGTGCGGTTCATGGCGAAGAAGGAGATCTTCAACGTGCGCGGGGTCGGCTGGCTCATGCGGAAGATGAAGCACATCCCGGTCGACCGCGCGGACGGGCAGGCCAGCGTGGATGAGGCGATCGCGCGGCTGAAGAAGGGGCAGCTCGTGGGCATCTTTCCCGAGGCGACGATCTCGCGGTCCTTTGAGGTCAAGGAGTTCCGGCAGGGCGCCGCGGTGATCGCGCGCGAGGCCGGGGTGCCGCTGGTGCCGCTGACGATTTGGGGCTCGCAGAAGATCTGGACCAAGGGGTACAAGCCGGTGTGGCGGCCGAAGGATGCGAAGCTGGTGATGATGGTAGGTTCGCCGGTGCCCGTGGGGGAGGACGCGGCGGAGACGACCACGCGGCTGCGCGAGGCGATGGTGCAGCAGCTGGAGCGGACGCGGGCCGTGTACGAGGAACGGTTCGGCGCAATGCCCGCTGGCGAGCACTGGGTGCCGGCCTCCATGGGGGGTACGGCGCCGACGCTGGAGGAGGCGACGGCCAAGGACAGGGCCGATGCAGCGGCGCGGAAGGCAAAGCGCGCGGCGGAGGCTGGTGGGGCTGGCGAGGTCGAGCGCTGATGGCCTGGTCACCGGACTTCGTGGTCAGCGACGTAGACGGCACCCTCCTCAACTCCCGCGAGCGCGTCACCGCCCGCACCCGCGAGGCCGTGCGTGGGCTTTCCGCCATGGGCATCACCTTCACCATGGCCTCCGGGCGCCCCGCGCGGTGGCTGCTGCCGGTGCTCGATCAGCTGCCGGTGCGGCCCGTGTGCGTTTGCGCCAACGGGGCGGTCATCTACGATTCCGATGCCGACCGCATCACCCACGCCTTCACCCTCTCCCCGGACGTTTTGGCGCAGGTCACGGATGTTCTTTCCACTCTTGGGGGCGACGCCGCCACGGGCACCCCCTCCTTCGGCGTGGAGCGGGCCGGCAGTAGCGCGTTTGGTGAGGGGGATGGGCCGCTGTTTGCCGTCTCTGGATCCTATGATCACGCCTGGCTCTCCGACGAGCACGCGGAGGAATCCATGGAAGAGTTGGTGGCGACGCCGGCCGTGAAGCTGCTGGTGCGCAACCCGAACGTGAGCAGCCGCGAACTGTACGAGCAGGTGCGGCCGCTGGTGGACCCCGAGCTGGCGGAGGTGACCTTCAGCTGGGGCGGAGGGCTGGTGGAGGTCAGCGCGCCGGGGATCTCCAAACGCTCGGCGCTGGAGTGGATCACCGCCGACCAGCGGGTGGCGGCACGCGACGTGCTGGCCTTCGGGGACATGCCCAATGACGTGGACATGCTGCGCTGGGCCGGCCTGGGCGTGGCGATGGAGAACGCGGCGCCTGAGGCGAAGGCGGCGGCCGACGAGCTGACGGCCTCCAACGAGGACGACGGCGTGGCGGCCGTGCTGGAGCGGTATCTGATTTGATGCGAGTTGGGTTGGTGCTGGGCTGGAATGAGGGGCGCTGAGGCTAGGTGGGGTACCAGCGGACCGCGCCCTCTTTGAGCTGCTGGAGGTTCTGCCAATCGTTGGGCTCGCCGATCGTGTCCCCGTTTGGCTCGTTGAAGGAGTAATTCCACTGCAGCCCCTCGGGGGAGCGGCCGGCTTCAACTGCGCCTTCTGCAGCTTCTTCTGTGGCTTCTTCTGTGGCTTCCGGTGCCACGAAGCTGAGCGTGCCATTGCGGTAAGTGAAGCCAACCTGGAGCTCGGAGGCGTTCTCCGGCAGCGGGGTGCCCCCCTCTTGGACGCACTCGACACCGGGGGCGCCGGCGATGTTGTTCGCGAGTTGGCCGTCGGCGGCGATGGCCTGCAGGTGGGTTGCGGGGTAGTTGAGGCTGTCCGGGAGGATGGCGTTCGGTGGTGGGGTGGCCTCTGAGGATCCGAGGTAGGTCATCTCCCAGTCCATGCACACAAAGTGGTCGACGTTCTCGCCGCCCTGCTCCAGCGCAACAGCATCCGCCGGAAGATCATGGGTACCCGTGGCCGTGACCTCCCAGAAGAAGCTGTGCCCGGCGAAGTTCGTGGACACGACCTGTGCCTTCTCCCCGAACTTCAACACCGTGCCGCCGGGGGTGGCCTGGAAGCCCTCGGGCGCGCCGGCGATGGCGACGGGCTC
>DXFZ01000075.1 GCA_019114175.1 Candidatus Corynebacterium gallistercoris | reverse complement strand
GCTTGGCCGCGCCATGGCCGACCCCACCCGGTCACGCATCCTCCTGTCCTTGCTGCACGAACCCGGATACCCAGCGGAACTTGCCCAGGCCCTGGGACTGAGCCGCGCCAACGTTTCCAACCATCTGACCTGCCTGCGCGGGTGCGGAATTGTCGTGGCGAAAATGGAAGGCCGCAAAACCCGGTACGAAATCACCGATCCTCACCTCACCACCGCCCTGAGCGCCCTGGTTGAGGTGACGTTGGCCGTCGATGATCAAGTACCTTGCCTGGACTCTTCCTGCCCTGACTGCGCCACCAGCGCCGATCGAGAACACAAGGAGCAAGCATGAGTTCCGCCTGCGGTTGCGATTCACCGGAACCCACCGAAGAATTCGAAGAGGAGCTGCCCTGGTGGCGGGATTGGCATGTGCTCGTCCCCATAGCCTCAGGCATTTTCTTCCTCACTGGGCTCGTCCTTGAATGGAGCACCCACGGCGAAAGCACCGCCATCGTGGCCTTGGTGCTGTTTTGGATCGGCCTGCTACTAGGCGCTTTTACCTTTGTACCCGGCGCCCTGCGAAACCTGTTCACGAAACGGAAACTCGGCATTGGGCTGCTAATGACCATCAGCGCCACCGGTGCGGTCATCCTCGGCTATGTCGAGGAAGCCGCAGCCCTGGCGTTCCTGTATTCCATTGCCGAAGCCCTGGAAGACAAAGCCATGGACAGGGCACGCTCGGGCCTGCGCTCTTTGTTGAAGCTCGTCCCTGAAACGGCCACCGTCATCCGTGACGGTGCACCGGTCGTGGTCAGTGCAGCAGAGATCAAGATTGGCGATTCACTGCGCGTGAAGCCTGGTGAACGCTTGGCAACCGATGGCGTGGTCAGTCAAGGATCAAGCAGCTTAGACACCTCCGCTATCACGGGGGAATCAATTCCCATGGAAGTAACCGTGGGTGACCAGGTTGCTGCTGGTTCCATCAATTCATCCGGCGCGCTAGTAGTCACTGCAACGGCGAACGGCACGGACAACTCCCTGACCACGTTGGTGAGCCTAGTCGAGCAAGCCCAGTCGGAACGTGGCGAACGGGCACGGCTCGCTGACCGCATTGCCCGCCCGCTGGTTCCCGGTGTCATCGTCCTGGCCGTACTGGTCGCTGTGCTTGGAGCGATCTTCGGCGATCCCGAAACATGGATCACACGCGCACTGATCGTGCTGGTCGCAGCCTCGCCTTGCGCGATGGCCATCGCCGTTCCTGTCACCGTTGTTTCCGCCATCGGAGCTGCCAGCAAGTTCGGTGTCATCATCAAAAGCGGAGCAGCCTTCGAACGGCTTGGTTCCCTGCGCCGCATCGCGGTAGATAAAACTGGAACACTCACACGCAATCAGCCAGTGGTCACGCAAGTCCAGACCGTTGATGATGCGACTCGCGAAGAGGTGCTCGCCGTTGCCGCCGCCCTGGAACAGCACAGCACCCACCCTCTAGCTACGGCCATCACCTCAGCAGTACCCGCGATCACGGAGGCAACGGCGGTTAACGAAGAGCCAGGACACGGCATTACCGGCGTCCTGGATGGTGTTCAGGTCGGGGTCGGCAGTCCTCGATGGATTGCCCCAGGATCGCTTACTTCCGCCGTTGAATCCATGGAAGCCTCCGGGCAAACCTGCGTCATGGTCACTCGTGCAGAGCAGGTCATTGGCGTGATCGGCGTGCGCGATGAACTACGCCCTGAAGCGGCCGAGGCAATTCGAGACCTGCATAACCAGGGAATCGACGTGGTGATGCTCACCGGCGATAACTCCCGTACTGCCCACGCGCTGGCTTCAATCGCCGGTATAGGCACCGTTCATGCCGAACTGCGACCTGAAGACAAGGCCCGTGAAATCGCTTCGTCAGTGCAGCAGGTTCCTACAGGGATGATCGGTGACGGGATCAACGATGCCCCTGCCTTGGCTAGCGCTACCGTGGGGATTGCGATGGGCGCTACCGGTGCCGATGCCGCCATAGAATCAGCCGACGTAGCCTTCACCGGCCATGATTTGAGACTGATTCCGCAAGCCTTGTCCCATGCCCAACGGGGCCGGGCGATAATGAATCAGAACATCGTCCTGTCAATGGCGATCATCGTTGTCCTGCTGCCCTTGGCTATTACCGGAGTGCTGGGCTTGGCCGCGGTAGTGCTGGTTCACGAGGTCGCAGAAGTCATCGTGATTGCCAATGGACTTCGTGTTGCCCGCGTCCACCGCAAGCAGCTCACACAGCAGCCTGGCAACGTCCTGCATTAGCGCTGGTTTCGTTGCTGTTGAAGGTAACGGGCACTATTTCCACCAGGAAATTAGCACCCCGCCTTCAACCATTGAGAATCAAAGTGAATCGTGCTGTGCGATGCGCCATTTTTAACGGTGATAAACCGCCAATTGAAACTAACAGTCATACGCCGGGGATTCCCGGTTTTTGGTTGCTTGGTCAAGAACGGTCGTTTTTGACACATTGAGCGACGGTGCTCAAAAGTAGGCTCATGGAGCTGACTTTATGTGTCAAAAGTCTGTTTCAATACTAGATTGTCTCACAACCTATAAGACGCGGGCGGATGAGGCTATGAGGAAAAGCCCGGCGGGACAACCCCCGGGCACATCTACTAGCCAGTGACCATCACGATGGTCGCCGAGAAGAGCGGAAAAGGCCGCCTGGGAGTCAAAGCGCGGCAGACACAACCAATCAATGCTGCCCTGCCGGCAGACCAGGGCGGCCGTGTGAGTATCGGACAATAATGCGTAGTCCTCCAAGGGTCTGGACACAGGAGCTTTCCCTTTTCCTCAGTGGTGCGACCAGAGGGAGAAGAAACATCCACCCCGGTGCACCCGCTGCGGTGACAACGACCCATCGCCCGCAGCAGGTGGCAATCGTCACGGTTATCCCTCTTTTTCAGATTCCTGTCCTCGGGATCAGAAAAAGACGGGCACCTGTCATAGGTCAGTGAGCATCTGCTGCATCTGGGCGATCTCGGCCTCCTGGTCGTTGATAACTTGTTCGGCCAGGGTGATCGCATGGGGGTTCTGGCCGTCAGCAACCTCCTCACGGGCCATGTCGACCGCACCTTCGTGGTGGGCGGTCATCTGCTCCAGGTAGAGGCGGGCAGCCTCGGTGCCCTGGGCTTCCTCAAGGGCTGTCATGTCCTCCTGGCTCATCATCCCGCTCATGCCACCCATCTCGCCGTGATCCATTCCACCCATCTCGCCGTGATCCATTCCACCCATCTCGTCCATGGTCCCCATGCCCCCAGAGTCGGTGACCGGCTGCTGGTCCCAGGCCTCGAGCATGGCGTTCATCCGGTCAATCTCCGGTCCCTGGGCGTCAATAACCCCCTGGGCAAACTCCACGACCTGGGCGGGGATACCCTCCTTGGCCAGGAGCGTCTCACTCATCTCCACGGCCTGCTGGTGATGGGGGATCATCATCTGGGCAAACATGATGTCCGCGTCGTTGTGATCGGCGGAGATCTCCCCGTCCGCCTCAGTTGTCGCCGTGGTGGTCTCGGTCGTCTCAGGGGTAGTCGTCGCAGTGCTGGTGGCAGAGGTGGTGGCAGAGGTGGTGGCGTCGGTGGCCTCACCGCAGGCGGCCAGCGCCAGGGTGGAGGCCACGGCGAGAGTGGAAAGAACAAGGGTGCGCTTCATGGTGGAGCCTTTCAGTGTCATATGGGGCAGTGGAGAGAAGTGGTGAATCAGTGGACGGCAGTGGATGCCGGAGTAGGCGTGGTGTGTTCCTCCTTCGGACTGGTGGGAGCCAGGTGGGCCGGGTCCAGATCAATCCGGCGCAACAGCTGGGCGTTCAGGGCCACCACGATGGTCGAGGCAGACATCAAGATTGCGCCCACGGCCGGGGACAGCACGAACCCGATCGAGGCGAGCACTCCGGCGGCCAGCGGCAC
>DXFZ01000005.1 GCA_019114175.1 Candidatus Corynebacterium gallistercoris | reverse complement strand
TCGTCATCGCGCACCGCCTGTCCACCATCGCCGGTGTGGACACCATCGTCACCCTGGATAAGGGGCACGTGGAGGAGGTCGGGTCCCCGGCTGAGCTCGCCACCTCCGGCGGCATCTACTCCGAACTTCTGCAGCTCACACAGTCCCGCTCTAAAGCGGACCGGGAGCGTCTGAAGCGATTCGGATTCACAGACGACTCAGAAAGCGAGTACGAGGAGGACGTACGCGGGTAGTCTTGGTGTATGACGACAACTGCGCACCAAGACGAAGCCAACCCATTTCCACCCTCAATCGACCACTTTGAACTTACGGACGGCACGCGTGTTGCCGTCGCTACAAAAGAAGCCGAACAAGCAGAACAGCAGGCGCGGGACAACGACCGCAACCACGTGTTCCACAGCTGGTCCGCGCAAGCGAAGATCAATCCACAGCCCATCGCGAAAGCCGAAGGGCCGTGGATTTACGACTATCAGGGCAAGGGATACCTGGACCTCGCAAGCCAGCTGGTGAGCGCGAACCTGGGGCACAACCACCCGGACCTCGTGGCGGCGGTGCAGCAACAGGTGACGCGCGTGGGGAACCTGAACCCCGCGTTCGCAAACGATGTGCGCGGCGAGCTGGCGGCGAAAATCGTGGACCAGGCGCAAGGCGAATTCTCCCACGTGTTCTTCACCAACGGCGGGGCGGACGCGGTGGAGCACGCGATCCGCATGGCACGGCTGACCACCGGCAAGTCCAAGATCCTCACCGCCTACCGCAGCTACCACGGCGCCACCGGCTCCGCGATCATGGCCACCGGCGAGGCCCGGCGCCACGGCAACCCCACCACTGACGGGGACATTAAACACTTCTGGGGGCCCTTCCTGTACCGCTCCCCCTTCAACGCGGCGACGGAGGAAGAGGAATGCGCCCGCGCGCTGGAGCACCTGGAGCAGACGCTCATCTTTGAGGGCGACGTGGCGGCTGTGATGGTGGAGCCGGTGGTGGGATCCTCCGGGATCATCGTGCCACCGGAGGGGTACCTGCGCGGGGTGCGAGAGATCTGCGACCGGCACGGGGCGATGTGGATCGCGGACGAGGTCATGGTGGGATTCGGCCGGACGGGGCGGCTGTTCGCCTACGAGCACGCGGGTGCTGACCTGCAGCCGGACCTGATCACGTTCGCGAAGGGCGTGAACGCGGGCATCGTGCCGCTGGGTGGAGTGGTGATGAGCCGCGGGGTGTACGAGCGGTTCGCGGACAAGCCCTACCCCGGCGGGTTAACGTACTCCGGGCACCCGGTGGCGTGCGCGCCCGGCGTGGCGGCGATTGAGTTCTACAACCGGGAGGGGGTCTTTGAGTCCGTGGAGCGGATTGGTAGCGAGGTTCTTGGGCCGGGGTTGGAGGCGCTGGCTGCCGAGAGTGCTGTGGTGGGCAACGTGCGAGGTAAGGGGTACTTCTGGGCTGTGGAATTCGTATCGGACCAGAAGAAGAAGACACCTCTGGACCCGGAGCGGATGGGCGCCTTGGGTGCGGCGCTGAAGGAGGCGGGGCTGTGGCCGATGGTGTCCGGGCACCGGCTGCACATTGCGCCGCCGCTGATCACGACTGAGGAGCAGGTGCGCTGGGCGCTGGAGCGGATCACGGAGGCCGTGCGGGGGATGTAGGTGCTGTAGCGGCGCTTAGGTGCCGCGGAGGGGTGCAGGTACCAGTGGTGGCTGGGTGTGATTGGGGTGCAGGTGGCGCTGAACCATTCCTTTAAGTCGGAGTGAGCCAGCGCCCAGTTTGGGCCTCCCACGGGGTAAAAAGCTAGGCTACTGTGTTAGTCATTTAAATATTTTTTTGACAAACCTAGACAAGGTGTGGTTTACCAGCTAACGTTAAGGGCACCCCTTCCGGATCGCAGAGAAAGGATCAAGCCGTGAAGAAGGTATTCGCCCTAGCAGCCGGACTTGCAGTATCCATGTCAGTTGTAACACCGGCCTATTCAGCACCTCGAGTCGCAGTTACTCAGGAAACCCTGTCCAATATCAATGAATCCACACCGACCGAACGAGTTGAAGACGTTCTGCAAGGTTACGTTCAGACCTCACCAGAAGGTGCCGTTTGGTTTGACATTGGTGCCGCGCGGGCAGATGGCGCTTCCGAGTTTACCTAGGACATCGGGAGAAACCTCAACAACATTTCCGCCGAGCATTTGACGGAATCAGAATCCGGGTATTCCCCACGTGGCATCCCTGGCTACGGTCGTTGGTGCGGTCCAGGAAACAGTGGGCCGGGCGAACCCACGAACACCCTCGACAGACTGTGCATGCGTCACGACAAGTGCTACGCGAGGCGCGGATACTTCAACTGCACATGCGACAGAGAGCTAGTCGCAGGGATCAACCGTGATTACAACCGAATGGGGCGAGTAGAAAAGGGAGTTGCGAACGCAATCAAGCTCTACTTCAAGAATGCCCCTTGCAGGGGATGACCCAACGAAAGAAACGCAAGGAGCTTCAAGTGGACCTAAAGAAAAACACCCAGCACCAAAAGAAATTCGTACAATTCAGCAGCACACTAACGATCCCAACTTTCGCGGTGGCGATCATCTCAGTAACAGTTGTGAATGATACTGGGCCTTACCACTGGGTAATTTGCCTGATATTGGGACTCACCGGTGTTGCTTGCGGAGTCAGGGGCAAGTCTCCACTGTGGGCGGACCTCGCGGGGCTGAGTGGGGTGTTCCCTCCCCTCTTAGCGATTGGGTGGGTGATCACCAATGGCTTCGTCTAACTTTGACTCTAGGTTCACCTCAAACTCCGGTGCACAATTTCCTCACCAGGAAAAATCTGCGGGGCGCCTTGGTTCATCACTGAAAGTGGCCCCGATCCTCACGTGCGTCAACATTGTGATCGCGGTGGTTGCCGGGTTCATCATCGGCGATGATGGACTCTACCACTGGGGTGTGTGTTTTGCCCTGGGCATCATCGCAGTCATCTTGGCTATTAAGGCTAGGTCACCACTATGGACGGGGCTCGGAGCACTGAGCGCCGCCCTCCCGCCGATCTTCATGTTCGGCTCGTGGGCCATCTACACGCTGGCGAACACCTAGCAGCGTTTCACCAGCGATTCTCCACAGTTCGCGCTGACGCCTCCATCCCGCCCTTTCCAACCACGGCTTGCCCGCCGACCACTACTTATTCCGCCGCCGACCACGGGCTCCCCATCTAAAAATTCTATTCTGTAAAGTAGCAAATCTGACCACCTGGGGTTTTGGCAAGCAGTCTCTCACAGAATAGAAGATTTAGATCGCCCACCCGCGGCTCACGTCACCCACCCCCAAAAATATGTTAGTTTGCTAAGTAGCAGATTTGACCACCTGGGGCTTTAGCGGGGGCAGGGCCGAAGATTAACATATTTTTGGGGACAATCTTCTGGCGCTCCATTTCAGTTCACTGGAGGCGGCTAGTGTTGCCGCAGGTGGCCGCGGCCGGCGCAGTGGGGACCGTCAGAAGTGGCAGCGGAGCACCGCAGCGTGGAGTGGAGCACCGCACAGCGGAACGGAAAAAGCGGAGCGTAGCCGAGCACAGCGAAGCCCCAGGCTCATCACCTGGGGCTTCGCTGCTGACGTTTCAAGAGGAGAATGACCGTTCGTATACTGACTTCCTTTCTGTTGACCAGTGATTACTAACTTAAAGCCCGTACCTTGAGGGAAGCTGTGACCCCACTGCGAGGTAAATACTCATTTCTTAGCGGAACAGTTAAGGTAGGTTCCTGTTTTGCCAGTAGGCCTCAGACCCAGCCATTAGGGTTGGTGTCCAAGCCCCAAATGACCCCAGTGAAGGGACCCTGGTTCTCATGAGCCCCGACAAGTTAAGAAAGGTCCGCACGCGGCAAGGATCCACCTCCACCGCTGCGACTAACACTGAAGCGACACCTGGATCCGCCGCAGAAGGACCCACCACCACAACAACTGAGGAATCCACCAAGGTGCGGGTGGATCCCCTCATCTTCTGGGTCTCCTTCGGCTTCGTGCTCGCCTTCGTCATCACCACCATCACCTTCAAGCAGCGGGCCGCCGATGGCCTCAGCACCATCGCCGGCTGGCTGTTGGAGAACTTCAACTGGCTCTATATCGGCAGCATCTCCATCGCCTTCATCTTCCTCATGGTAATCTTCGTCTCCCGCTTCGGCCGCATGCGCCTAGGCGTGGACGGCGAACAACCAGAACACTCCACCAAAAGCTGGTTCGCCATGCTCTTCGCCGGCGGCCTGGGCTCCGTGCTCATGTTCTGGGGCGTCGCAGAACCCTTGAACCACGCCACCAACGTGCCACTGCAGGATGCTGACCCCATGAGCCCGCAAGCCATCAACGAGGCAATGGGCTTCACTCTCTACCACTTCGGCCTGCACATGTGGGTCATCTTCGCCCTCCCCGGCCTGGCCCTGGGCTACTTCATCTACAAGCGGCACCTCCCGCCGCGGGTGTCCAGCATCTTCGCTCCCCTGCTCGGCAGCGCCATCTACAGCTGGCCCGGCAAGCTCATCGATGCTCTGGCCATCATCGGCACAGTCTTCGGCATCGCCGTGTCCGTGGGCATGGGCACCCTGCAGCTGAACTCCGGCCTGGCCAGCGTGTTCGGCGCCAAGGAAGTGGCGGCGGTTCAGATCGCCATTCTTGTGGTCATCGTGGCGGCCTCCTCTATCTCCGTATCCACCGGCCTCAACAAGGGCATCAAGTGGCTCTCCAACGTGAACATCCTGGCCGCCACCGGCCTCATGGTCTTCGTCCTCATCACCGGCCCCACCCTGCTGCTCCTGCGCGGCACCATGGATGCCACCAGTATCTACGCGGAATACCTGCCGAAGATCATGTTCTGGTCAGACTCCCAGGAGATCAACCCTGGCTGGCAGGGCAAGTGGACCGTGTTCTACTGGGCCTGGACCATCTGCTGGTCCCCGTTCGTGGGCATGTTCGTCGCCCGCATCTCCCGCGGCCGCACGGTCCGCGAATTCATCGGCGGCGTGCTCATGCTCCCCACCGTGTTCACCATCATCTGGTTCTCCGTCTTCGGCTACGCCGGCCTCAACATTGAGAAGAATGATCCCGGCGCGCTGTCCATCCCCGTCGTGGAAGAGGGCAACACCTCCGCCGCGCTGTTCGGGTTCCTGGAGCACTTCCCCTGGACCATGGCGGCCAGCATCCTGGCCATCTTCGTGGTTGCCATCTTCTTCGTCACCTCCATTGACTCCGCAGCACTCATCAATGACATGTTCGCCGCCGGTGAAGAAGGCAAGACTCCCGTCTACTTCCGCATCCTGTGGTGCGTTGTCATCGGTGCCGTGGCAGGTGCCATCCTGCTCATGGCCCCCAACGCGGGTATCACAGCGCTGCAGGAAACCGTCATCATCGTGGGCTTCCCGTTCATGCTCTTCAACTTCGTCATGATGTACTCCCTCATCAAGGGCATGAACGCGGACTACGCCGCCATGCCCGAGCCCCAGACCCGCCAATGGGGCAAGACCGATAGTGCGGAGAAGTTGGAGAAGTTTGAGGCCGCTCCCGCCCCTGGCTATGACCAGGAGGGTAACGAGCTTCCTCGCTTTGAATACGATGGCGAAGGCAACCTGATCATCCCCGGCAATGTGTTGATTGAGGGAGACTTGGGCGTCGTCGGCGATGTAGATGAAGAACCGGAACCCGCACCTGCCAAGACCCAATACAACCAAGATGGGGAACGCATCGACGATGATGGAAACGTCATCGATGAAGAAGGCGAGCCGGTAGACAACCCGCGCCACTAGCCCCACCCGAAAGTGCCGAAAAGTGGCACACCTGATCCACCCGCTGGTTACACTGGCGGGTGGACATTTTTTACCCAATGGATATGTGAATTAGAAGGAGTACGCATCATGGTGAACCGTGTAGGTGTTATCGGTGCCGGCCTGATGGGCGCAGGTATCGCGGAGGTAGCGGCGAAGTCCGGCAGCGAGGTGCTGGTGTGGGAGGCCAAGCAGGAGGCTGCGGATGCAGGCAAGGCTCGGATTGAAAAGTCCCTGAAGAAGGCCGTTGAGCGTGGCAAGTTGAGTCAGGAGGATAGCGACGCCGCCCTCAGCCGCCTCACCTTCACCACCAACTTGGAGGACTTCGCGGATCGGGAGATGGTCATGGAGGCCATCATTGAGAACGAAGACGTGAAGAAGGACGTGTTCAGCAAGCTGGACAAGATCGTGGAGGACAAGAACGCCCCACTGTGCTCCAACACCTCTTCCCTGCCCATCCAGACCATCGCCAGCGCCACGGAGAATCCGCAGCGCGTGATGGGCCTGCACTTCTTCAACCCTGTGCCAGTGCTGCCGCTGGTGGAGGTCATCCCAGCGCTGACCACCGATGAAGCCGTGGTGGAGAAGGCGCAGACCTACGCCACCGAGACCCTGGGCAAGACCGCCATCCGCGCGAAGGATCGCTCCGGGTTCATCGTAAACTTCCTGCTGGTGCCCTACATGCTCTCCGCCATCCGCATGGTGGAAAACGGCGTGGCCACCGCAGAGGACATCGATGCCGGCATGAAGCTGGGCGCCGCGCACCCCATGGGCCCGCTGACCCTGGCGGACATGGTTGGCCTGGACACCTGCGCGTTCATCGCGGATGTGATGTACAAGGAGTACGGCGATCCCTCTTACGCCTGCCCGCCGCTGCTGCGCCGCATGGTGACCGCTGGCCACACCGGCCGCAAGTCCGGCAAGGGCTTCTACGACTACAGCTAGCCGCCGCGCACTCCGGCCACCGGCCACTGCCGCCACAGCCCGTGAAGATGTGACGCAAATCACCAGATCCTCCCCACTTGGCGAGGATTTTCAGGTAAACTAGCCCTCACAACTTCGTTTTTAGAACTCAGCAAGTGAGTTCGGAAAGGTAGGCACAATGTCTATGGATGAACTGAAGAACAAGGCAGAGGGCGCAGCTGGCAAGGCTAAGGAAGCCGCTGGCGATGCCACCAACAATGAAGAGCTGAAGAACGAAGGTCGCGCAGACCAGGTTTCTTCTGACATCAAGGAGAAGGCCAACGAGCTGAAGGACAAGGCTTCTGACGCTTTCAACAAGATCGTTGGCGATGCCAAGAACTAAGGCCTTCTGCCTGTAACAAGGCATAACCTCCTTCAGCCATAGCGCCCGCTGGTCATTCCGGCGGGCGCTAAGCTGTGTGGCAAAGCTGTGTGGCGAAACTGTGTCGCTAAGCTGTGTCACTGTGACCTTTGACCCCCGCACCGTAGACCCGCATACCCTCGAGCGCCACATCGAGGCCATCCGCCTCGCCTGCCAACACGCCCAGGCCACGCGCTGGCGGCTGGACACCATCACCACCGGCGGCACCGCCCCCACCCTCGGCAGCGACGATGACACGCGCGTCTTCGCCTTCCCACCCACCATCGCCACCGCCGCGTACCTCGCCCAATTCCGCGCCATCGATTTCGATGCCCTCCGCCGAGACCTCGCCACCGTCCAGCTCCCCCACCCTGAGCAGTTCGAGATCGAGGCCGCCCACGCCCGCGAGGCAGCCCGCTACCGGGGCCTGCGCAAGCTGTTCACCTCCCGCCCGGAGGCTGGCCTCAGGGCTTTGGAGTGGATGTCCACCGTGGACGTGGATACTGTTTATGCTGTTCTTTCTGGGGTCGACGCCACCCTAGGCTCCACCCCCACCAATGAATTCACGGGTCTGTCAGTCTCATCGCTCCGTCCGCAGATTGAAGACGACCTGCGCCGAATCACAGGCTGGCCGGTGACGTGGGTGGACGCCTCCAGGGTCAACGATCACGTGGCCGCGGCCAGTTCCATCGGCAACGCACGCGCCATCGAACGCCAGCTGGAGAATGAGGTCCACGCCGCGGCCAGGGCCCTCACTGCGGCGCAGGCCGAGGCGGAGCTGGCGAGAACTGACATTGCGGTCCTGGATGCGATCACGGAGACGCGGCTGCGGCTGGGGCCGATCAGCCATCTGGGAGTGAGGGAGATTGCGAGGTGTGGCGTCGCCCAATTAACCACCTACAACGGAGTGGGTGAGAAGACCGCGACACAAGCCATCGCAGCGGCCCGGTCCTACGTGGCGGACGTGGAGGCGAGCCAGGTCCCGCGGATCGACTACAAGAACAAGGGACCCTCCACGGAGTATGTGCGGGCGCTGGCGCGGCTGCTGACCTACCGCGATGGCCTGCGGGAGGTGCCCGTGGATCCGCTGCACTTGGCACCGGTGGAGCCGGGGGTGCCGGTGGCGATCGCGGGCGTGGATGACCTGCTGGCGGCGCGGGTCTACGCGGCTGCAGCTCCGGAGATCTCTGCGGAGGAGGCGTGGAACCTGTACGCCATCCGCGCGGCGGAGTTCCACGCGTTCGGGGACGCGGGCGGAGCCAGTGAAGTGCCGGAGGAGATCGCGGAGGCGATTTCCAAGATCACGCTGCGGGGGACGCTGCACGCCTCCCTGCGTGGGTACCAGGCGTTCGGGGCGAAGTTCGCGCTGGCGCAGAACAAGGTGCTCATCGGCGATGAGATGGGCCTGGGCAAGACCATGCAGGCGCTGGCGGTGCTGGCGCACAAGGCTGCACTGGGAGAGACGCGGGCTGTGGTAGTGTGCCCGCCTTCGCTGCGGATCAACTGGTCGCGGGAGATTGCGAAGTTCACGGACCTGGAGTGCTTTGTGCTGCATGGTCCGGGGAAGGAAGCCGCATGGGAGGCGTGGCGGCACAAGGGCGGGGTGGCGATCGCGGGGTACCCGGAGGTGCGGGGGAATGTGGAGCTCACGGGGGCTGGGGCTGCTGGGGTTGATGGGGGCGACGGCAACGCGGGCGCGGGCGACAGCGCTGGCGCGCCGGTGGACGTGCTCATCGTGGATGAGGCTCACCGGGCGAAGAACCCGGAATCGCTGCAATCCCAGGGCGTGAAGGCGCTGACCGCCAAGGCCGGGTGCGTGATGTATTTGACCGGCACCCCGCTGGAGAACCGCGTGGCGGAGTTCGAGACGCTGCTGAGCTACCTGGACCCGCAGATGCCGGACGCGCTGGAGAAGGTGCGCTGCCGGGCGCAGGGCTTCAGCAAGGCTATTGCCGGGGTGTACCTGCGGCGCAACCAGTCCGACGTGCTGGATGAGCTGCCCGGCACGGTGGAAGTCGCGGAGTGGATCGAGCCGAAGAAGCAGGACGAGGAAGAATACCTGGACGCCCTGGACCGGGGGCATTTCATGGACATGCGGCAGGCGTTTGCCGGGCCAGAATCCGCGAAGATGGAGCGCGTCATGGAGTTGCTGGAGGACGGTGCCGAGGAGGCGAAGACGATCATCTTCACCTATTTCCGCAGCGTGCTGGATGACCTCATGGCTGCACTTGGCCCCAGGGCGTACGGGCCGATCGCCGGCGGGGTCAGCCATGCTGATAGGCAGAAGGCCGTGGATGAGTTCACCGCGGCGGAGCCGGGCGCGGTGCTGGTGTGCCAGATCACCGCCGCTAGCGAGGGGTTGAATATTCAGGCGGCGAACCGGATCATCCTGTTCGAGCCGCAGCTGAACCCTGCCGTGGAGGCGCAGGCTATCGCGCGTGCCCACCGCATGGGGCAGGTCAACGTGGTGGAGGTGCACCGGCTGCTCACCCCGGACTCCGTGGAGGAGCGCCTCACCGAGATGCTGGAGCACAAGCGGGCGCTGTTTGACCGCTACGCCAGGGACTCCGTGGCCGCCGCCAGCGATCCCTCCGCGATGGATGTCAGCGAGGCAGAGCTGATCCGGCAGGTCATCGCCCAGGAGCGGGAGCGGGTGGGGAAGCCGGAGACGCTCATCCCCGAAGATGGGGATGCGTGAACTGAGGCTACAGCTCCAGCCTCGGCCCCTACAGCTCCTTCAGGAAGTCAGCCACCGGCAGGCGGCTGATCTTCACGTCCACGATCACGGCCTGCCCCTCATGCTCGGCCAAGAACTGCGCCAGCGCTCCCCCGTCTTCCAGCTCCTCTGGCGTGGTGACGGTGATCCCCGGCACCCCGAAAGGCGCCCCGGCGGCGGCGAAGTCCACCGCAGGAACCTCCATCGGGGAAAGGTCCAGGCCCTTGGTGGCGTACTGGTGCACCTCAGCGCCGTAGGCGGCATCGTTGAGCACGATCAGCGCCCCGCCCGCCGGGTTGTTGTCCACCGTGTGCAGGAAGGGCTGCAGGTCGGAAAGCCCCATGAGGCTGCCACCATCGCCGCTGATCAGCGCCGTGTAGTGATCTGGCCGGGCGGCGGCCACGCCCACGCCGGAGGAAAGCCCCAGCCCAATGGTCATCACCGCGGTGCCCACGAGGATCGTTCCCCGTGGGTCCGGGGCGGACATGTACTTCGGCACCCAGCCCAAGAAGTGGCCGCCATCGGTGACCACGCTGCGCTGGGCGGGCAGCAGCGCGTCCAGGCGGCGCAGGACATGGCGGGGGTCCAGGCGGCCATCGTCCGCCACCTGCGCGAAGCACCCCGGGTCCAGCTCTTCGGTCTCCTCCACCGGCAGCTGACCGACCTCCGCTCGCCAGCCACCATCGCAGGCCTCCACGGTCCCACTCAGGTGCGCCACGGCCGTGCGCAGGTCCTCCGTGATTTCCGTGTCCACCGCAATGAAGGGCTTGTGGTACGGCTCGTTATCGATGCGCACCACGTGCGCGCCCTCGCCAAATAAGGTCCCGGCGCGCATCTGCAGCTTGTTCAAGCTAGCACCAAAAACGACCACCAGGTCCGCAGCCCGGAACAGCTCTAGCCGCCCGCGGTGCGCGAACCCTCCGGCGATGCCGAGGTTCCACTCCTCATCCACGCTGGACCGTGCCATCACGCTCGTCGCGGTCAAGGCACCCACCCGGGCCGCCAGGGCATCGATCTGCCCCGCCACGCCGGTATCCACGGCACCGCGGCCCACCAGGAACAGGGGCCGCTCCGCGCTGTTGATGCGCTCGGCCAGCTCCCCCAGCTGCTCGTCGGTGTTCTCCCCGGACCGGGTTCCCGGCGCGGAGCCGATGGCAGGGTACTCGCCCTCCGCACCAGCCCCCACCCCAACATCCACTCCAGCACCAGCGCCACCACCAGCACCGTCACCGGCCAGCGTCCACTGCCGCCGCTGAATCTCCGCAGATCCCGCCACGGCCACATGCTCCGGATCCCCCACCGCACCCTCGGCCACCATCAGGTCAAAGGGCACGAAGATCACCACGGGCCGGCACGTGGACCGCGCCGTCGCAAACGCCTCCGCCACCAGCTGCGAGGCCAACCGCACATCCCGACGGTGCTCCTCAGTCACCACCACGGACTCCAACCCCAGCGCCTCTGCGATCGCCCGCTGGTCAATGTCAATGGACCGCAAGCCGCTCGCCGGCGCATCCGCGGTGATGTACACCAGCGGGATCCGCGCCGCCTGCGCCTCGCTCAGCGGCGTCAGGGCATTGCTGAACCCGGGCCCGTAGGTGCTCGTCGCCACGGCCACGCGGCCCGTCGCGCGGAAGTACGCGTCCGCCGCCGCCACTGCCCCGGCCTCGTGCCTGGTGGAGACGTACCTGCCGCCCGCGCGGTGGAAATCGCTAACGATGTGGATGTTGCCGTTTCCCACCACGCCGAACACGGTCGCTTGTTCCGCGATGAGCTGACGGGCCATAAAGAATGCAACGTTGTGATGTATCACGTATCAACCTTTATTGTCCTGGGAGGGCGGGAAGTTCGCTGGTCAACCGATCAATATCCTCCGGATTGATCTCAATACTCGGCACCTCGATCGATGGCATGGTGAACCCACCCTCGCCGCCGGTGTCGGTCGGTTGCTCTGGTTCTGGCGCAGGGGCCGGTGGTGCTTCGGTTGTTGTGGTTGTTGGGGGCGACGTCACCGTCACCTCATCATTGCCCTCACCATCACCACCGGTCACCAGGCCGAAGACCATGACCCCCGCGATGATGAGCACAATGAGGCCCAGCAGGATGCCCACGATCTTCCCGATGCCCGAGCCTCCGGAGCCGCTCGCGCCACCAGCGCCAGCGCGACGGTTGGACCCGAACTGCGGCTGGCCGTACTGCTGGGGGTTGTAGTACTGCTGCTGCGGCTGTTGATAGTGCGGCTGCTGGTACTGGGGTGCCTGCTGGTACTGCGGTGGATATTGCTGGCCGTACTGGTTCTGGCCATACTGCGGCGGGTACTGCTGCCCCGGCTCCTGCCGGTTGTACTGCGGCGGTGCCGGCTGCGGGCGGAACACGCGCGTCTCGTCCGCCGCGCCATCAGCACCATCTGCACCGCCAGCGCCATAGCCAGCGCCGCGCCCCTGCGGGCGCCCCAAGTACCGGGTCTCGTCATCAGGATTAGTCATGTATACATTTTTAGCCCAAGTACCGGGCCGCCGGCCGCACATCCACGTTCTGCACGCCCAACCCGCCCCAGCTGAACGCCACCACGGAGAACCCGTCGCCGATGGACGCAGACGCAGACGCCGTGCGCCCGTAGTCCGACCACCCCCACTTCGTGCCCGTCACCCCCGGCAGGCCTTTGGTTCCCCAGTTCTGCCTGGTGCCGTCGCTAGCCGTGGCCGTGGATGTCCTCATCCACTTCAGCACCATCGAGTTCGTGTTCCGTGTGCGCAGTTTGTGCAGGAACATCGCGGTATCCACCGATGTGGTCATGGTTGTCCCCCAGCTGCGGCCCTGTTGTGTCTCCCCCATCCCGTATTCCCGGGCAATCTTGGTGATCGCCTTGGGATACTTGCTCATGAGATGATGCGCGGCGCCGTCGTCGGAAAAACGAACCATGACCTCCGCAAGCCTGCGATCGATCGGGTGACCATCGCCGTGCCGCAGCGCGTAATCGGCGATGAACAGCTTCACGATGGACAAGCCGGGGCGGGGCTCCGCGGCATTTTTTGTGGCGACGACACCCCCACGCGTCACCAGCGCCATCGTCGTACGGGTCGGGACGTTCGTCAGCTGCGCCACCTGCTGCCGCATCGCCTCACCCCATTAGTTAATTTTTAGGTAATCATTAATGAACGGGCTCACTATACCGGGTGTGTGGCGGGCGCGCTAGCCGGAAGCGATGCGGGTGCTAGCCGAAGACCAGCTCCATGACCTGGGATTCCTCCACCGGGGCGAGGTCCCACGCATCCACGCCGATGTCCACCTGGCCGGGGGCCGTGACGGGCGTGGCGGAGTGGAGGTGGCCGTGGAGGAGGTGCGGCACGTCCAGGCGGAGCGGGTCATGGCGGGAGTGCATGGCCTCGTGGTCGAAGCCGGGGCGGGGGAAGTGGCACAGCCAGACGTCCTGGTCATTCCACTGCTTGTACTGGAAGGGCTGGACGGAATCGAAGACCTTGAGAAAGCGGGACTGGGCGGCGGCGCTATCGGTGAACAGGGGGTGGCAGGAATCGTGGTTGCCGGCGATGAGGTGGGCGGAGAGGCCCTGGTCGCGCAGTGGTGCGAGGGTGGTGTCCAGGAGTTCGAGGGCGCGGCGCTCCTGCGGACCCCAGCCGCTGGAGATGTCCCCCATGAGCCAGAGGGTATCGCCATGTTGGAGGTTCGCGGTGAGGGCGGATGTGAGGTTGTTGAGGATGAGGCGGTCATGGGCCTCGACATCCTCGAAACCGCGCAGGCCCGCGACGAAGGGGTGGCCTAGGTGGAGATCGCTGGTGTACCAGGTGGTTGGCAAGGGGCCTCCGTTCGCGGTTCGTTGGTTATTCCCACTATGCCCCTCCACTATAGCGGGCTGATCCAAACCCGACCTTATTCCATTAGTTAGGATATTGATCTCATATGATAGGAACATGACCCCTGAGGATAAATCCGCCAACCTTGCCGTGTGGGCCTTCCCAGCATTCATCTTGCTGGGCTCCGCGGCCGCCTACTTCTTTCCTGAACCCTTTACGCCGCTGACGCCGCATGTGACCACGATGATCGCCATCATCATGCTGTGCATGGGACTGACCCTGACTCTGCCGGACTTTGGCCTGGTGCTTCGTCGCCCCTGGCCCATCTTCGTGGGCGTGGTGGGACAATTCATCATCATGCCCTTGGGAGCCGTGGTGGTGGCCAAGATGCTTGGGTTGAACCCCATGCTGGCGGTCGGCCTGCTCATGCTGGGGAGCGTGCCCGGGGGAACAACCTCGAATGTTGTTAGTTATTTGGCGCGTGGGGACGTCGCCCTATCAGTAACCATGACCTCCGTGTCCACGGTCCTCTCCCCGATCGTTACGCCCGCGATCATGCTACTGCTGGCCGGAGAAGAGACACCCGTCAATGGGTCCGCAATGGCTTTATCCCTGGTAAAGACAGTGCTGCTGCCCGTGCTGGGCGGACTGCTCTTCCGCGTGGCCTTTGACCGTTTTGTTGCCCTTGTTCTGCCGATCCTGCCGTGGATTTCCATTCTGGCCATCGGCGGCGTGGTGTTCCCCGCGGTGGCAAAGACCTCCGCGACGTTGGCCACGGTAGGACTGGTGGTACTGGTGGCCGTGATCATCCACAATCTGGTGGGCTACGTGCTGGGATACGCGGCCAGTAAGGCGCTGAAGTTCAGTGAGCCGGTATGCCGGACCACGTCCCTGGAGATCTCCACCCAGTCCGCGGGCCTGGCCAGCGGCATGTCCGGGACGTACTGGTCCGCCGAGGCGGCGATCCCCGGCGCGATTGCGGCCGTGTGGCACAACGTTTCCGGAGCCATCTTCGCGTTCCTCATGCGATGGATCGACGGGCGGCGGGCCAGTCACCGGATATCGGAAGGGGAACCCGAAACACTACGCACTTAGATACGAGCTTTCGCGAAAATAGCGACCTAAGTGTGTAGATTTCCCGCCCCGAGGAAGCCGACCGCCGCTAGGCTAGGATGTATGAGACGTTCTACCCTTTTCACCACCTCCCACCACCTCTCTTCTGCCGCCCTAGCAATTGTTGTATCTGGGTCGCTGGCGCTGACATCATGCTCGGGATCAGATTTGGGCGAGGATCAGGCTAAGGAAGCATCCACCACGGCCGCATCTGCTTCCACCTATAAGGCCACTGAGACTACTGAGGCCAGCGCTTCCGAGAATAGTTCCAGCAAGAAACCAAAGCCCACGCTGGGCGGTGAGGCCGGATCCCAGGGGCAAAGGCAGGGGCAGGGCCAAGGCTCCAGCGGCGGCAGCGGGAGTGGTGGAGCGAGCTGTGGCGTCAACGATGATGCAGACGCGATCTATGACAACATCCACAAAGTCCCGGGGCCAAACCTTGAGGGCACGCAGTGGTCCTACGGCGGGGACTCCAACTATGACCCCTGCGCGGACCTGAGCTACCCCGCCTTGGACCAGGTTCCGAAAGGAAACGCCCAGTTCGCGCGCCAGATCATGCTCTTCCACAAGGGTGAGTACATTGGCGTCGGCACGCTTTCAGTCCAGCACCACATCGGAATCATCAACACCACCAATAACTCCATCACCGTGCGGTACAAGGACTACGAAGCACTCGATGCCGCCGGAGCAGGCCATGTGGATTCCCCCAACTACACTGCGGACGTGACGTACCGGTGGGACGGGCAGAAGGTCGTGCCAGAAGATCCCATCCCGAACTTGAAGTACTACAAGGAGTAAAAAGGCAGGCATGCAGATCTACGGCTTCAACTCCTATGGCGGCCCCGAGGTGCAGGAGTACCTGGAAGCACCAGAACCCAGGGCACACGGCGCCAACGCCACCACCGGGGCACACGGGAGCACCGCCCCGGATGACGTGGTGCTAATCCGGCCTGCGGCGATGGGCGTCAACCCCGGGGACATCAAGGTGCGCAGCGGCGAGCGCCAGGGCGCGTTCCCCGTGAACTTCCCCATGGCGTTCGGCCGGGAAGCCGCAGGCACGGTCCTCCACGCGCCGGCCGCAACCGGTCTCACACCAGGCCAGCGCGTGTTCGGCTCCTGCGCCCCCGGCACGGGCGCCCTGGCAGAGGTCGTGGCACTCACCGCAGAATCCACCACCCCCACCCCGGAGGCCGTGCTGGACGCGCACGCCGCCACGCTCCCCACCGCCGCGGGCACCGCCTGGGACGCGCTCCACGAGCTCCTGCAGGTCAACCCCAACGCCCGCCGCGTGCTGATCCTCGGCGGCGGAGGCGGTGTCGGCACATTCGCCATCCAGATGGCACGCCACCTGGGCCTCGAGCCCACGGCAGTGGCCAGCGCCGGCAAAGAGCTGCTCGTCACCCGCCTGGGCGCCCGCTGGGTCGATTACGCCCCAGATGACTCCCCCTCGCCCACGCTCACCGACCGCCTCCACGCACTCACCGACCAGCACGGCCCCTTTGACGCGCTCCTGGACGCAGCCGGTGGGGACACCCTGACCCAAGCCGCACCATTCATCACCCCACACGCCATCCGCAGCGCCGCCGACCCTGCCCAAGCGCGTGAGTTGGGCGGTGGAGGTGTGGGGCGGCGTCGCACCAAAAAAATCTACGGGGAGATCGCGGAGCTGGTCAACGATGGCGCCATCACGCCCGTCATCTCCAACGAGTACCCGTGGAACAATGCCGCCCGGGCCATCAAAGACATTGAGACCGGCCACGCGACCGGCAATGTGATCGTGCGGCCCTAAAAGCTAAGTCAGATCCGGCAGCACCGCGCCGCCGAGGAACATCAGCATCAACATCAGCACATTGATCACCCACCAGCGCCGCTTCGGCAGCAGCGGCAGCTCCGTGCGCGGCGTGGCAAAGGCGGCCTTCGTGGTCGGGTCCAGGGACTTCCAAATGTCCACGTACTCCTGCGTGCTCACCGCCCACTGGCGCACCGTGGCGGTATCCCGCCGGTTGCAATACAGCCAATACACCGCGGGCAGCGCGAACATGCCGAAGTAGCACAAGCCGGCCACGATCTGCTGCGTGGTGGTCGCCTCCGCCAGCGCCCCCTGCCCGGTCGGCACCAGCATCAGCACCGCCAGCGCCAGGGAGATCCCTGCGGCGACTTTCTTCGCCGTCCGCGGCCGGTACTTCGCCAGCCGCTGCTGCCGAAGCGCCGCGGCCTCCCCAACCCCATGCTTGTTGTCTTCAGGCATCCAGCCCTGCAGGTGCTCGTTCATGTTCTTATTTTTAGGCGACGCCACCGCCGCGCGCTAGTTGCTATCCGTAGACAGAGCGGCCACGAACGCCTCCTGCGGCACGGACACGGAGCCGATGGACTTCATCCGCTTCTTGCCTTCCTTCTGCTTTTCCAGCAGCTTGCGCTTTCGGGAGATGTCACCGCCATAGCACTTGGCCAGCACGTCCTTGCGCAGCGCGCGGATGTTCTCACGCGCGATGATCTTGGAGCCGATCGCCGCCTGCACCGGCACCTCGAACTGCTGACGCGGGATGAGCTCCTTGAGCTTCACGGTCATCTTGTTGCCGTACCACTGCGCGTTCTCCCGGTGCACGATCGCGGAGAACGCATCCACCGGGTCGCCCTGCAGCAGGATATCCACCTTCACCAGGTCCGCCAGCTGCTCCCCGGCCTCCTCGTAGTTGAGGGAGGCGTACCCCTTGGTGCGGGATTTCAGCTGGTCGAAGAAGTCAAAGATGATCTCGCCCAGCGGCATGGTGTAGCGCAGCTCCACGCGGTCCTCGGAGAGGTAGTCCATGCCACCCATCTGGCCACGCTTGGACTGGCACAGCTCCATGGTGGAGCCCAGGAACTCCGCGGGCACGATCACGGTCATCTTCACGATCGGCTCGTACACCTCGCGCAGCTTGCCGCCCGGCCAGTCGGAGGGGTTGCGCACGTACTGCTCAGACCCGTCCTCGGCCACCACGCGGTACACCACAGAAGGCGCGGTGGAGATGAGGTCCAGCCCGAACTCCCGCTCCAGGCGCGTGCGGGTGATCTCCATGTGCAGCAGGCCCAGGAAGCCGCAGCGGAAGCCGAAGCCCAGCGCCACGGACGTCTCCGGCTCAAAGGTCAGGGAGGCATCGTTGAGCTGCAGCTTCTCGATCGCCTCACGCAGGTCTGGGTACTGGTCCGCGCTGATGGGGAACAGCCCGGAGTACACCATGGGCGTGGGCTCCTCGTAGCCCTTGAGCGGCTCGGTGGCACCCTTGTTCGCCCACGTGATCGTGTCACCCACCTTGGACTGGCGCACGTCCTTCACGCCGGTGATGATGTAGCCGACCTCTCCCACGCCAAGACCCTTGGTCTTGGTCGGTTCCGGGCTGACCACGCCGATCTCCAGGGTCTCGTGCGTGGCCCCGGTGCTCATCATCTGGATCTTCTGGCGGGATTCCAGCCGCCCGTCCATCATGCGCACGTAGGTGACCACGCCACGGTAGATGTCATAGACGGAGTCAAAGATCATCGCACGCGCCGGCTCATCGGCCTCCCCCACGGGCGACGGCACGAGCTCGCACACCTTGTCCAGCAGCTCTGGCACGCCGGCGCCGGTCTTGCCGGAGACGCGCAGCACCTCTTCCGGTTCGCAGCCGATGATGTGTGCGATCTCATCGGCGTACTTATCCGGGTCCGCCGCGGGCAGGTCAATCTTGTTGAGGACCGGGATGATCTCCAGGTCGTTTTCCATGGCCAGGTAGAGGTTCGCCAGCGTCTGCGCCTCGATCCCCTGCGCGGCATCGACCAGCAGGATGCACCCTTCACACGCCTCCAGCGCGCGGGAGACTTCATAGGTGAAGTCCACGTGCCCGGGAGTATCGATGAGGTGCATGACCAGGTTCTCACCCGCGTGCGCGCCGGTGGTGGGTGTCCAGGGCAGGCGCACGTTCTGGGCTTTGATGGTGATGCCGCGTTCGCGCTCAATATCCATGTTGTCCAGGTATTGGTCACGCATGTTTCGGTCTTCGACCACCCCGGAGAGCTGGAGGATGCGGTCCGCGAGGGTGGATTTGCCGTGGTCAATGTGGGCAATGATGCAGAAGTTGCGGATCCGGCTGGGGTCCGTAAACGTCTCCGTGGCGTAATTGGTTTTCTTCTGTGCCATGGATTGCCCTCCTTGAAAAAGCTACTACTAGTTCTCAAACCCTACCTTGTGGCCGTGACGGTTGCGGCATTGGGTTTTTAGGGGTTACGACGCCACCGCGCCCACCTTCGTTCTAGATTCAGAGCGGTGGGGCTAGAGCGGTCCGTGGGCTGGCATGTAAGATGTTTTGTATGGCTACAGGGCAGGGCAACTTCCTCCGGCGATTCGTGGAGCGCCACTTCCGCCGCAAGGGCAATTTGGAGGAAGGTTTGCGGGGGCTGAACTCCCACATTGGGCTGACGGGTGTGCGCCAGCAGCACCGCTCCACGGTGGATGAGACGGTGAAGACGCCCAGCCAGGAGCTTGCCCGCGCTATTTTCTATGCCCCGGATATGGATGGACAGGCGGATCCGGGAGAGGTGGTGTGGGTGGATATCCACACTCACCGCGGCGAGACGCTGGAGCAGCGGGCGGTGCTGATCATCGGGCGGAAGCACCACACCCTGCTCACGCTGCTGATTTCCTCCAACGCGGAGCATTCCGAGCACGATAATTGGCTGCAGGTGGGCAGCGGGCCGTGGGATACGCAGGGTCCCGGAAACACTGAGAGTTGGATCCGGCTGGATAAGGTGCTGCAGGTGCCGGAGTCTTTGATCCAGCGGCGCGGGGTGATCATGCCGGAGCGGCGGTATGAGAGGATCGCGAACCAACTGCGCAGCCGCTATGGCTGGTATTAGGGGTGCGGGTCTGCTAGAGTTTTCTAGGTTCATATCATCCTGTGTGTGCGGGGTGGTTGGTGCCGCACTGTGCTTAAACCTTGGGCATGGTGTGAGAGAACGCATCAACCCGTAAGCGGCGGCTTTTTCGCCGGCTTGCGCTAAAAGTCCCGTGCGCATGGTTTTTGGAATAACTCGAAGTAGAAAGAGGTACTGCCACCATGGCAAACATCAAGCAGCAGAAGAAGCGCGTTCTGACCAATGAGATCGCACGCCGCCGCAACCAGGCCATCCGCTCCCGCCTGCGCACTGAGGCCCGCAAGTTCAACGCAGCTGTGGAGTCCGGTGACAAGGCTGCTGCTGAGGCTCAGCTGCGCGTTGCTTCCAGGATGTACGATAAGGCCGTGACCAAGGGCACCATCCACCGCAACAATGCGGCGAACAAGAAGTCCGGCATGGCTGCCCGCTTCAACAAGATGGCCTAAGGTTTTCAAGCCTTGTGGGGCTCACGCCCCCAGCAAAAATTCGACCCGCGCAGGTAAAATGGCGCGGGTTTTTGCTTAACGTCTTAAAGAAGGAAGTTCTCTTTATCCCATGAAGCACCGTTTCCGCTCCGCACTGTTGGGTACCGCGCTGGGCGATGCCTGGAGTTACCCCTACCAGTTGCCGCCGCTAGGGCCGAACACTCCGTTCCCGGAGAACCTGGAGATCAGCGATGACACGCAGATGACGCTGGCCCTTTCCGCCGCGATGCGCGCGATTGACCGGGAGGACCTGGACCGGGAGGCCGGGATGCGGCGCATCGCCGATGAGTTCCTGGATTATTACACTGATCCGGATTATGACCGCTTCCCCGGTGCGAGTACTTCTGAGGCGCTGAAGCGGTTGAAGGAGGCGGGCGCGAACCAGTGGTCTGAGGTCTCCACGCATTCCGGCGGTTCGGGCTCCATCATGCGCTCTGCCGCCTCTGCATTGTTGGCGCCTTCTGATCAGGGTGTGGGTTGGACGGTCCTGCAGGCGATCCTGACGCATGACGCGGGCGTGGCCCGCGGCGCGGCGGCGATGGTGGCGTGCATGATGATGGCCAAGCCGGGCAGTGACTTGGTGAGCGTGGCCGGCGGCATTGCCGGCGACCACAACTTTGACCAGGACACCTTGTTGACGAACAAGGAGAAGTCTGAGGTCATTGATGACATTAACGAGGCCATGGTGCGGGATCTGACCGGCCCGGACGTGCCGCTGGCGGAGCTGATTTCCCGCGTGGAGGAGCTGCGGAGCTTCCTGCAGCCGCACGTGGCGGAGGGGGATTTTGAGGAGCTGTACCGGCATGCGCGGAAGTTCCAGCAGATCATTGGCAAGGGCTGGGACGCCGGCTCTTGCATGGCCTCTGCCCTACTGCTCACGCAGCTGTACTTGGATAATGCGGATCAGTACGCGCCGCATGACTTCCTGCACGTGGCGGTGAACTGGCCGGGCAACCGCAATGCGCGGGCGGCCCTGACGGGTGGGCTGATTGGTGCGCACTTGGAGGGCGGGGTGGATGCATGGGAGGAGACCCGCACGTACCGCTTTGAGCCGCGCTACGATGACGCGATCCACTCCGGCAAGTTCAAGGGGTTCAGGCGCTAGCGCCGGTCTTGGCCGGGCAACTGACGGTGAAGGATGAGGTTATGGTATGAGCACCGATCGCCCAATTTTCCCGGTAGGAAGACGTTACTCCAGGTAGTGTGAATGGCACGATCACATGGGTGATCGCTCACTAGCGTCAGGGCACGCACTTCACACTCAAGGAGTTCTACAGTTGAAAGGCAATGTCCGGGACATTGTTCTGCTCTTCGACGGAAACGATAAGCAGCTTATCATCCCCGTATACCAGCGCAATTACGATTGGGGAGAAGCACAATGCTCCCGGCTTTTCGATGATCTTATCGAGATTGTCCAGAAGGATCGGATTAAGCATTTCTTCGGAGCTGTTGTTGGGAAACCAGAAACGTCCTTCGATTGGATCGTGATCGATGGACAGCAACGCCTGACCACTACCAGTCTGCTGATGCTGGCCCTGGCGGACTTGCTTGACGAAGCGGTTGTCGAATCTAAGGATCCTGAGTTAAGCCGCAAGATTCGCCGGAACTACCTCAAGGGCGCGGGGTACCCGGATTCTGAGACGAAGTTGAAATTAAAACCAGTGAAGCATGACTTGGATGCTTACCGGAGACTTCTTCAGGGTGACGAACCGAAAGATTCATCGACGATCACCCGCAATTACCGCTACTTCCGTGCACGTATCGCCGAGGGGGAACTCACCGGCGATGAACTATGGACCGCAATCCAGCGGTTGGAAGTGATGGCTCTAGATCTGGAGCCTCACGATGAGCCGCAGCGCATTTTCGAATCGCTGAACTCCACAGGTAAGGAGCTTAAAGAATCTGACAAGATTCGCAATCTGGTGCTCATGGGGTTGGATAACGCCACCCAAGAGTCACTGTACGAGCGTTACTGGAATGAGATCGAAAGGAACGTCGGCTTCGAAACGGACACCTTTATCCGTCTCTACCTGATCTCGCAAACCCGTAAGACGCCGCGGTTTGATGCTGTCTACGAGACGTTCAAAGTGTACCTCCGGGGGATTGAAGAACCCGTGGAACATACCTTGACACACATACGTAGTTATTCGGAGCACTACCGCGATATCAACCAGTCACGAACCGGAGTTCCCGCAGCAGATCGGAGACTTCGCCGTTTTAACCTCCTCAACCGCGAAGTGGCTTTGCCCGCTCTCATGCCGATCTTGGGAGACTTTAAAGCGGGAATTCTCAGCAAGGAGGAGTTCACTAGGATAGTAATCCTTGTGGACAGCTATCTGTTCCGGAGAGCGGTAGTTGGTGCCCAATCAAACGCGTTGAACAAGATTTTTGCCACTCTTTACAGCGAAGCTCGCAGGCTAGTGACCGAGGAAGGCACCCTAGAGGATGCAATCATCTACCTGCTCCGGCGCAGAGACGGTACGTCAGGTGAGTTTCCAAACGATGAAGAGTTCAGCGAACAGTTCCAGTCGCGAAATTTTTATAATTTCCGCCCTCAATACAGGAGTTACTTGTTCGAGTGCTTGGAGAACCTCAATTCGAAGGATAATCTGGACATCGCCGCCAGCATCAACGCAGGTGACATCACTATTGAGCACATCATGCCCCAGACTCTCACCAAGGAATGGCGCGAAGAGCTGGGATCAAACTGGGAAGAAGTTCACAAGACGTGGGTGCATCGGATCGGCAACCTGACCGTCACTGGATACAACTCCGAATACGGCAACTACACCTTTGCCCGCAAGAAGGAGCTGCCCGGAGGTTTTGAGTCCTCCCCGTACCGCCTCAACTCGGACGTTCGTAACGCTTCGCAGTGGGACGAGGAGGCAATGCAGCGACGGTCTCACCGGCTACTTGCCGATGCCATTGATTACTGGCCAATGATAGAGACAAACTTTGAGCCGGTAAGGGAACCTCTGCCTTCGATGCCAATGGGCGAAGACAACAACTTCAATAAGCGGACCATTGTTTCCTATGAATTTGACGGAGCCTCTCACACCGTCGGGAGTTTCAAGGATCTCCTCCGTGGCGTGATCCGAACGTTGTCCGGTGAACACTATGAAAAAATTCTTTCCTACGCCAAACAAGTAGGTGCTGGACTGACAGCGGGCAGCGAGCCGGGCTACGCCGGTCAAGAGGAAGTGGTTCCAGGCCTCTGGGTAGTCACAAGCTCTTCGACTGCATCGAAGATGACGTTGCTACGAGGGCTTTTCCGCGCACTCGGGTTTGATCCCAACGAACTTGTGATTTATATGCGCCCTGAATCTGAGGCCGATCCGGAGGAGGACACAAAGGTCAAGAAGTACGTGGAGCTCACGAAGTTCATCCCTCGTTTTGATGAATTAGCCGGTGTCACTAGTTCTGATCCCACCTTTCCTGAGCTCAAGGCAGAGTTCTTCACCGAGTTCAAGAAGCATGCCATTCCGAATTGGCAAAGTGTCGTAACCTCCGTGCCCTCCACGGATCAGCTTGAAAGGGAACTCTCCAGCTTCGACGCGAAGCGGGTCTTGGCGGTACTGACAGCGATCCAGCAGGTCGACTCGATCATGCCCGGAACCTTTAAGGCGCGTGTGCACGACGGTTCATTAAGCCGATTGCTGAACCGCCTCTCACAAGTAGACGTAGCCGTTACCTAGATCAGCAGTGGCTCCTAGTCAGGATCCACCGCTACTACTACCCCACGGGATGCACACTACGCGTGGCCGCCACGTGTGCGATGGACCGCACGGCAGATTCCACCGCGAATTCCGCGTTGGCGCTGTGCCCCTTCACACCCGCATCCAAGTCCGCGACGATCTGCACGGCCCGAGCCACCATGGCGGGCGACCAAGACCGCGCAATACGCGCGGTCTTTTCCAGCTTCCACGGCGGCATGCCAAACGCGGCAGCGTCCTGCCTGGAGTTCACTCGGTTCCCCGCCACCTTCGCGATGTCTGCCACCGTGGTGGAGAGCGCGCTGGCCAGCAGCACGGTAGGCGTGCCGAGTTGCAGCGCCCTGCGGGTGAGGCTCACCGCGGCGGCAACCTGCCCATTCACTGCCTGCTCTGCCACTTCGAAACCGGAGACCTCCGCTTTGCCGGCGTAGTACTTCTTCACCACGGCCACGTCCACGTTCCCGTCTGTGTCCGCCACCAGTTGGCTGACGGCACTAGCCAACTCCCGCAGGTCCGTGCCCACCACGTCCAAGAGCAGTTGTGTCACGTCCCCACTGACGCGCACCTCGTGGTGCCGGAATTCTTGGTCAACGAATGCTTGTCGCTCACGACCCTTGAGCTCCGCCGCTTGGTGCACCGTGGCCCCCATCTTCGGCCAGCTCTGAACAAGCTTCTTGTTCCGCCCCGCCCCGGTGTGGGTGAGGATGAGCACTACCCCATCGGCAGGATCGGAGATCGCCTGCTCGATGAGAGTGACGGTCTCCTTGCCTGCGTTCTCCACGCCGGTGATTACGATGATGCGTTCTTCGGCGAAGAGGCTGGGGCTTAGCATCTCTGCGAGTTCTGGAGCGGAGATGTCCGTGGCCTTGTGCATTTCCACGGGCAGGTCATCGTTCCCGCTGGCGACGCGGGCTTGCCGAACGATGGCCAGCCGACGCCGCTCTGTGAGGAACTCATCCCCACCCACAATGAGGTTGATGGGGGACGGATGCGCGGTGGAACTCATGGGAACCATCTTGCCAGATACTCGTCTGCACACCAGCCCGCCTAGGACTCCACAAGGCTGTCAACGATTCTCATGATTTCCACTGCGACCCGTGCCAACTTTCCGATCAAACCCACGATGTACTTAATGACGGGTACCCCGTTTTTGGGGCCAGCTGGTTTTAGAGTGTGACCACTGTATCCTCGCTGACACATAGCGGGGCTTATGAGGACCTCTCGAAGGAGAAGCTATGGCGCATAAGAAGCGCACACCTGAACAGATCGTTCGCTGCTCGCAGCAGGCCGATGAGATGGCCGCAACTGGGCTGAATAATGCACAGGTCGCGGCGAAGCTCGAAGTATCGCCAAGCCCCGCTTTGTACAACTGGCGCAAGCGCTACCGCGGGATGGACACTGAAGCTGCCAAGCAGCTTCAGGCCTTGCAGGATGAAAACGCCAAGCTCAAGCGAATGGTCGCAAAAATTAGCTGTTGAAGTACGAAACACTGGAGGAGATCTCGAAGGGACAATTTTAAGCCCGGCGTCGAAACGCCGGGCGGTAGATCACCTGATGGGACTGCTGTTGGTTTTCTAGTTCCGCACCACCAGTGATGGCAAGACGTTCAAGATCGCTTCGATGATCGATGAGTTCACCCGTAAGTCGTCGTTCAAATCTGGTGGAGCGCAGCATCACTGCAGACACGCTGCGTTCGGCCTTGGTAGAGGTGGGTCCTGACCCCAGCCGAGTTGGTGGCCTCGTTACAAGCAGCTTAGAATCTGAATATCTCTAACACCGCGTGGACCTAAAAACGGGGTCCCCTCACTTCCAGACACTATGACTGAGGCTGCGCTTCTTCGATTCAAATGCGATGATGCCAAGCCGAAATACACGAAGGAAAAGACCATGACTAGAGAATTCAATAGCGTTCCACATGCAACACCCGATTTCAGCAGCGAGGCGGCTGGCAAACTCGCAGAGCTCTTACCAGAAGTGGTTGCGGACGGAAAAATTAATATCGACACCCTCAAGACCATTTTGGGTCTTGACTTGGAAGAAGCCCCCCCCGGGAGCGATTCGGCCTGACATGGCCGGGTAAGCGCGACGCCATCCGCGCCGCCCAAACGCCCACCACTGCCACACTCATGCCCGACAAAGAGGGGTCTGTCGACTGGGACACCACCCAGAACGTGTTCATCGAGGGCGACAACCTTGAAGTGCTGAAGATCCTCCAAAAGCACTACTACGGGCAGATCAAGATGATCTATATAGACCCGCCCTACAACACAGGAAAAGACTTCGTCTATCACGATCACTATGCAGATCCGATTGGTGCGTATCTTGATCTCACCGGACAGGCAGATGAGAAAGGTAAGCTCTCAACCAACGCGGAGACATCTGGTCGCTTCCACTCCAACTGGCTCAACATGATGTATCCGCGGCTCAAGTTGGCAAGGAACCTACTCTCTACTGATGGAATGTTGATGATGTCAGTCGACGACACCGAGTATGACAATGCTTCAACATTGCTCAAACAAATCTTTGGCGAATCAAACTTGGTCGGAACCCTCATCCATCAACGCGCTAAAGGCGGCGGTAACGCCAAATATCTTGTGAAAGGTCATGACTACATCCTGATTGTTGCGCGGGACATAAGATCCGCATCTCCACTGGTCAAAAAGAAGACTGTTCAAGGTAAGACAATCGCTAAGGATGGGATCGAATACATTAAGGATGACGATGTGGTTCGCCGTAGTTTCGGCAAGTACGACCGTTCGCAGGATAGGCGATGTTTTTACGAAGAATTGGAAGATATTAAGGGTGCTTCCAAGAAGCGTGAGATCGATGAAAAATTATCATCCGGCGAGCTCTTCCTTGAGTATCGCGAAGACATAGGGATGCATGTAATTTACAGGCTTATTCCTTTAGATAAGGCGACCTCAAAAATGTACTCGATTATTAAGGCACTCTCAGAAAAAGGAACAGAAGACCTGACTGCCTTAGAGCTGAATGAGATTTTCTCCTATCCAAAATCTCTGGAGCTCATGAAACAGTTGCTACAGGCTCAGGTATTATTTGACCCTAACGTTACTATTCTTGATTTCTTTGCGGGTTCTGGAACTACTGCTCATGCGGTGATGGAGTTGAATGCCGAGGATGGCGGAAATCGGCAATGTATTTCTGTGCAGTTACCCGAGCCTACACCTCAGGGCTCTGCAGCGCATGAGCAGGGCTATGAAACGATTGCGGATATTTCGCGTGAGCGTTTACGGCGTGCTGGCAGGAAAATTCTTGCAGACGAGGCAACAAAGCTCGATGGTCGCGCCGAGACTCTGGACGTTGGCTTCCGTTCGTACAAGCTTGTAGACACCAACTTCACCAAGTGGAAAGCAGATTCCAGTCTGGCAGAAGACGATCTGGTTGATCTCTTCACCGGTATGGAAGATTCCGCTAGCGACGACGCCCGACCAGATGCTCTGCTCACCGAGGTATTAGTCAAACTCGGTTTCTCACTTTCGGAAAAGCTCGAGACCATCGACGTAGATGACCTCATGGTTTTCAGCGTGGCCGATGGGCTCCTCCTTGCCTATCTGGACGAGCACAAGACTCCGACTCTAGATCAGCTGCGCACGCTGGTTTCTCGTGAACCGGAGCGTCTCGTCATCCTGGAGGATGCCTTCAAAGGCGACGATGAGTTGAAGACGAACCTGGTGCAGGAATGTCGCACCAACAACGTTGAACTGTGGACAGTGTAGGGCAAGGAGCACCACATGCGTTTTCAATTCGACCCACGTCAGCACTATCAAACCAGCGCCATCGACGCCGTCGTTGACTTATTTGATGGACAGCCTGCTGATGTAGACCAGCTCTTTACCAACCTAGGAGCCTATTCCCCAAACCAAACACCTTCGCTTCCAGGTTTCGAGGATGAGGATCTCTTTCAAGAGATCGGCGCTTATGGCAACAATCTCGCCCTTGACCAAGATACGATTACCGCGAACCTCCGCCGGGTACAAGACCGCAATGGGCTCGAGATTAATGACGCGCTCACGGACGGTCTCCAGTTCGACATCGAAATGGAGACCGGTACAGGCAAAACTTACGTATATTTGCGAACCGCGTTCGAGCTGGCTGCAAAATACCGCTTCAATAAATTTATCATCCTCGTTCCTTCGGTAGCAATCCGCGAGGGAGTGCAAACCAGCATCACTCTCATGCGCGATCACTTCCGGCATCTGTACCCACAGATCAACATGGACTCAACTGTCTACTCGGGCGACCGTGCGGAAGATGTACGTGGTTTTGCTACTGGCACAAGCCTGCAGTTCTTGGTGATGACGATTGCCTCAATCAGGGGCGACAAAAACATCATGTATCAGCCGCTCGACAAGCTCTCTGGCCTGCGTCCCTTGGATTATTTGCAGGCAACACACCCGATCGTCATCATGGACGAGCCCCAAAATATGGAATCCCAGCTCGCCCAATCTGCTGTCGCGGATCTCAACCCTTTATGCACACTCCGGTATTCCGCGACGCACCGCAAAACCCGTAACGTTGTTTACCGGCTCGACCCAATCGATGCACACCACCTAGACCTGGTGAAAAAGATTGTTGTGTCAGATGCTCTGGAGCTCGGCAGTTCCGCAAAGCCTTATGTAAAACTACTTGAAGTAAAACGCAACCCATTCAAAGCCAACCTCGAGCTGGTGGTGAAGAAAAAGAACGGTAGCTTCACCAAAAAGAAGGTGAGTGCCACTCAAGGCGCCGATCTTGAGCGTCTATCCGGTGGAAACCCCGCGTACGCGGGAAACTGGCGGATCAACGAAATCAGTGTGGAACCAGAACAGATTGAGTTAACCAACTATGGCTACCTGAGAGTAGGCGAGACCATTGGTGATAACCAGGACGCGGTTTTCCGTGAGATGATTCGCGAGACTATCCGGGAACACATCCGGAAAGAAACTCAGGTTCACGCGCGCGGTATCAAAGTGCTGTCGCTGTTCTTCATCGACAAGGTCGCCTCCTACCTCGGTGAGGGCATCAACAACCTCGATGCGCGCGGCCCGTTCGCCGAGGCCTTCGACGCGATCTACGTTGAGGAGCGAGCGAAGAACCCGGCCTCGCATGCGTTCCTGCCCGAGGATCCGGTGGAGGTCCGCTCGGGATACTTCGCGCAGATGAAGGCCGGTAAGGGCAAAGACGCGGGGATGACGTTCAAGGACTCCTCCGGCAAGACAAAAGCTGACGATGACGCCTACAAGCTGATCATGAAGGACAAGGCCCGGCTGCTCAGTATGGCTGAGCCGGTGCGGTTCATCTTCTCCCACTCCGCATTGCGGGAGGGGTGGGATAACCCGAACGTGTTTCAGATCTGCACGCTGCGTGACATGTCGAGCGAGACGGAGCGTCGCCAGACCATCGGCCGTGGCCTGCGCCTCCCAGTGAATCAAGAGGGTGAGCGCATCAAGGATGCGGGCACCGCACAACTCACTGTCGTGGCGAACGAGTCGTATAAGGCGTTCGCGTCTGCGCTGCAGGATGAGTACAAGCAGGCTGGTGTGGCGATCGGATATGTGAGACGGACTGAGTTCGCTGCCTTGCCAGTCGTTGATGAGGTGACGGGTAAGGAGATGCGGCTGGGGACGAAGCGTTCCGGTGAGATCTGGGAGTCGCTCCTCAGTCAGGGTTACATCAATGCCGCCGGTGAGGTGATGGGCACGTGGGTGCCAGACCAGCTGGGCTTCACCGTGAACCTTCCCGAGAAGTTTGCAGGTTACGAGGAAGACGTCATCCGGATCGTCGATGACTGCAAGATCGAAAAGATCATCAAGCACAAGCGCAAGCGCCAGCCCCGCACCCTCAACAAGCAGGTATACTCGACACCGGAGTTCGAGGAGTTCTGGGAAGCGATCACCGCGCGCACCACCTATCGCGTGGCGCTCGATCGAATGGACCTCATCAACCGGAGTGTGGCGAGTATTCAGCAGGCGCCGCAGATCGATCCGATTCGTATCCAGGTCAACCGCACAGGGCTTGAGATCACGCGTGGTGGCCCGAAAGGCAGGGAGCTGGGGTCCCGGTCCACCGTGCTTACGGACTCGTATCCGTTGCCGGACATCATCAGCCAGCTTCAAGAATCAACGTCGCTGACGCGGAAGACGATCATCGAGATCCTGCTCGGCTCCGGCCGTATCGGGGACTTCCTCGCGAACCCGAATGACTTCATCAAGATGGTCACCGAGCGCATCGAGACCGAGCTCGCCCACACTCTCATTGACGGGATTCAGTATGAGCCGATCGGCGGCTCTATCTACGAGCTGCGCGAACTTCAGGCCGATGGGTTGGATGAGAAGGACCGGTTCATCGACCAGCTGTATAAGGTCACGAACAAGGAGAAGACGGACTTCGACTACCTCGTGCTCGACTCGGCAGTGGAGCGGCAGTTCGCGCAATACCTGGATGGGCGTGAGGACATCAAGTTGTTCATGAAGCTGCCCGACAAGTTCCGTGTGCCTACACCGGTGGGTGATTACAACCCGGACTGGGCGATCATCAAGGTTGAGGACGGCACCGAGCACCTGTACCTGGTGCGGGAGACGAAGTCGAGCCAGGACCCTGCGAAGCGCCGCCCGAGCGAAAACGCGAAGATCAAGGCCGCGATGAAGCACTTCGCCGCGATCGGCGTGGATTATGAGGTGTCCGCGCCTGACCGGTGGGAAGTCTAAGGGGAGCGGCGACGAGTGCAGTCTTTAAGTGACTATCAGGCTAAGCTCTACGCACATGAGCTCGACCGCTCCTATGCCTGTGACCATGTCGGCAAGCTCGCCGGGCTGCTATTCGATGCGCAGGTAGAGCCCAAACCCCACCAGGTCGACGCCGCCCTGTTTGCCTTGCAAACCCCGTTAGTGGATGGGGTGATCCTTGCCGACGAGGTCGGGCTTGGTAAAACGATCGAGGCCGGAATCGTCATCTCCCAATACTGGGCACAGCGCAACCGGCGCATCCTCATCATCGCACCATCGTCGCTGCGCCAGCAGTGGAAACAGGAACTCGACGAGAAATTCGCTCTGCCCGCCTCACTGCTCGATCGCACTAACATTGATGAGTTGACCGGTCCTGGCGCGAAGGACCAGATCCTCATCTGCTCCTATGAGTTCGCGAACTCGCAGACCACGAAATTGATCCGCACCTGGGATCTCGTGGTCTGCGATGAAGCCCACCGCCTGCGCTCTCACTGGACCGGGCAAGCCAAGATCGCAGCAAACGTCGCCCGTATCTGCCGGGCCGCCTCGAAGACCGTCATGTTGACTGCGACGCCGCTGCAGAACCGGCTCGAGGAACTCTACGGGCTGGTTTCGGTGTTCGCGCCGGACTACTTCCATTCGCTGGATGCGTTCAAGGAACGCTACCTGGACAACCCTGGCGGGGTGGGTAACGACGACCTCGCCCAGCGGGTCGCGATGGTGGCGAAACGGACGCTTCGCAAGGATGCGGATAAGTACATTCGCTTCACCGAGCGCATGCCGCTGACCGTCGCGTTTACCCCGAGCGATGCCGAGATCGAGCTGTACGACAAGATCAACGAGTACCTGCAGCGGCCGTTTCTGTGGGCTTTCGCGAAATCCCAACGCCACCTGTCGGCGCTCATCATGCGCAAACGTTTGGGCTCCTCCTCCTACGCCGTCGCCTCCACTCTGGAGCGCACCGCAGACCGCCTCGAAGCGGAAGTTCGTGCCGGACGCCGACGCAATGACGCCGGTGGTTTCGTCGGTGACCCAGACGTCACCGGCGAGCTACGGGAAGAAGCAGAAAACACCCCGGTCGCCTCTGAGGTTATTGACCCGGAGCAGCGCCAGGCGATGCTTAGCGAAGTCGGAGAGCTGCGTGAGTTCGCGGCGCTTGCCCGTTCCATCATCGTCAACCAGAAGGCTGTGAAGCTGGTTGATGCGCTCGAGCAGGGGTTTGCGAAGCTGCGCGAGATTGGTGCGCCGGAGAAGGCGATCATCTTCACCGACTCCACTGTCACCCAGGACTACCTCGCCCGGTCCCTCACCGAGGCGGGATGGGGCGAAGGCCTCGTCTTGTTCAACGGCACCAATACCAGCCCGGAAGCCAACGCGATCTACAAGCGGTGGCTCGAGGAGAACGAGGGCGGTGATCTTGTCACAGGTATTCCTGCTGCGGATCGGCGTAAAGCCCTCGTGGATGAGTTCCGGGAACGCGGTCGGCTCATGATAGCGACCGAGGCTGCCGCCGAAGGTATCAACCTGCAGTTTTGTTCGATGCTGGTCAATTATGACCTGCCGTGGAACCCGCAACGCATCGAGCAGCGCATCGGCCGCGTGCATCGCTTCGGGCAGAAACACAACGTCGTGGTTGTCAATTTCTCCAACAAGGGCAACCTCGCCGAGGAGCGCATCCTCGAGCTGCTCACGGAGAAGTTCGAGCTGTTCACCTCCGTGTTCGGTGCGTCCGATGAGGTTCTCGGTCAGATCGAAGACGGCCTGGATTTCGAGAAGAACATCGCCCACATCCTTGACAACTGCAAGACCTCCGCTGAGATCGATGCCGCGTTTAGTGCTCTCGAAGCGAAGTATGCGAAGCAGATCAACCGGGAGATGAAGAAGACCCGTGCCAAGGTGTTCGACAACCTCGATCCGAAGGTGCGCGACAAGCTCAAGTCCTACGACGCCCAAACCGGCGTCGTCCTCAACGCCTTCGAGCGCCTTCTCATTGCCGTCACCCGCCACGAGCTGGGCAACATTGCCACCTTTAACGAGACTGGCACCCAGTTCACCCTCAAGGACGCCCCAGAAGTGGGCATCCCGACCGGCGAGTACTACTTCAAGTCCGAGCCACGCAAAGGCGCACACCAATACCGGTATGCCAGTGAGTTATGTGCGTGGGTGATCGAGCATGCGAAAAACCACGACACTCCACCGGCCCACCTCACGTTTCAGATCAAAGGCTCCGAACGCGCCACGACGGTCGCGAAGCAGCTCAAGAAGAAGTCCGGGCGGTTGCGGATCGAGGAAGCTACCTTCACCATGAAGGCAGGCAAGCAACAACTGCGCGAGTCCTACCTGCTGAGCGCCGGGTTCCTTAAAGACGGCACTCCGATGGATCACGAGCAGATTCGCGACCTCCTCGACCTGACCTGCACCAGCATCACCGCAGGTGCGGTTGACGACGCTGGGTTCGAGGACGCACTCGACGCTCAACTCACTAAGCTCGGCCAAGACGTGGAGGACCGCAACGCTGGGTTCTTCCTCCAGCAAGAAGAACTCATCGAGGCAGCCCGTCTGGACCACAAGGCGAAGTTTGACGCGAAGATCCGCGAATACCAAGCTAAAGAGACCACTGCGAAAAAGGCCGCCCGCAAGGCGACCAGCGCCACCGAAGAGCTCAAGCTCAAGCAAGAAGCCCGCCAGTGGCGACGCAAGATCGACGACGCCGAGGATGAATACCGCACCGAGCGCAACCGGCTGCGCGACGAGTCCGAGGAGTACCTCGACAGCGCCCGCGACGCCCTTAACGCCACCGAGAACCGTCGCGAACTGTTCACCATCACCTGGGAGGTGATCTGACGATGTGTGTCGTTGAGAAAGATGCGACTGATGGCTAGGCCGTACGTGTCACACAAGAAGCTCTGCGACAACTCACGCGCCGCGATGCTCGCCGCGATCGAGGTCTACAACAAGCCGCAGACAACGTACCGGGAGCAGGTCGTAACCGTCCTGGTCGTCAATGCGTGGGAACTCAT
>DXFZ01000074.1 GCA_019114175.1 Candidatus Corynebacterium gallistercoris | reverse complement strand
CCCTTTAGACGCCGACCCAGAGAGGCCGCATAACCCCAGGTCAGAGCCTGTCAATGCTTAAGCACAAAATACGTCAAGGCAGCGGTACACTTTTGGGCGAAAATTTCGCCAACAGCCTTGGCAAGATTTGCACCGGGGCCTTGACGCCCCTCCCCAGGGCCTGACCCCATCTCCTCAACCCGGTTTAGGAGCCTGCCAAGCCAGGCCACGCGCCCCTTTGGCCTGAGGCCGTTGAACTTGACCGAATTTGAGGGAAATTTGGACTAGTTTAACGACTTCAGGGTCGTAACCGCCTACAGCGGTTCGTAACTTCTACAGCATGGAAGCTTCAGCGCTGATGGCCCCCGTGACCTCTAATTGGGCTCGCTCTAGGCGCTCCACCAGGGCCTCGTCCACGATGGGAGTTGAGGTGGGGGCGGAAGTGAAGCCAGTGGCAGAAGTCAAGGGGGAGGCTGGAGCGGAGCTTAAAGTTGAGCCTGGAGTGGAGCCTTGACCACCACCCCGCACCCCAACAAGGTTCAGCCAGTTCGCGAGCATCCTGTGCCCATACTGCGTCATCACAGACTCCGGGTGATACTGCACCGAATGAATCGGCAGCTCCTTGTGCCGCATCGCCATAATCATCCCGGAGTCCGAGTGAGCAGTCACCACCAGCTCATCCGGCACCGTCTCCGGATCCACCGTCAAGGAGTGGTACCGCGTCACCCGGAAAGGCGAGGGCACCCCGGCCAGCACGCCCGTCCCATCATGCGTCACCGGGGATGTCTTCCCGTGGAAGAGCTCGTCGGCACGCACCACGGATGCTCCGAAGTGCGCACCAATCGCCTGATGCCCCAAGCACACCCCCAGCGTGGGAATCCGCAGCTCAGCGGCAGCAGCGATGACATCCATCAGCTTCCCCGCCTGCCGCGGCTCCCCCGGCCCCGGCGATAGGAGGAGTGCGTCCACGCCGCGTAGCGCCGTCGCCGTATCAAATAAACGAGGATCCGTGTTGCGCCACACCTCGCAGCTTTCGCCGGCAAAGCCCAGCTGGCCAATGTACTGGACGAGGTTGTAGACGAAGCTATCGTAGTTATCGATCACCAGGATGCGCATGCGCCTGATTCTAGCGCGCTCGCCACCTGCTAGAATCTGCCAGGTATACGTTGTTCACACCCAAGAGGTCATCTCGATGCCAAAGTCCAAGGTCAATTCCTCAGACGATAGTTTCTCCAGCACCCCCACCGCCACCGGGGCGGATCACCGCACGCCGGTGAAGCTGAACTCTACTGGCACGCCGCGGTGGTACATTGTCCTCATGCTGAGCCTGATGGTGATCGGCCTGGCGTGGCTGGTGGTCAATTACATCGCCGGCCCGGAGATTCCGTTCATGGCGGAGCTGAACGCGTGGAACTACTTGATCGGGTTTTCCCTGCTCATCATCGGTCTGCTCATGACCATGGGGTGGAAGTAGCTCACGGCCAGCCGTTCAGGCCCGCGGCCACGGCCGCCGCGAATGTTGCCGCTGCAATGATGATTGCGGCGGTCTTCTTGTTTTTTTGGGGCGACGCCACCCCCGCCCCAGCCGCCAACCCTCCCAAGTGGCCCCACAGCGAGACCCCGCCGAAGAATGAGAAGCCGATGTTGACGGCCAGCAGCACCAGCGGCCCCGCCAAGGGTTGGCGGCGCCGCTTCGTCAGCGCCAGCAGCATTGCGAACAGGCCGAAGCCCACGGTGGATGCGCCGGCAACGGGAGTCAGCGGCTCGAAGATCATGCACGCCAGCGCTCCTCCGGAGGCGCAGGCGACGATGAGCGCTGCCATCACGACGTGCCCATACTCCCGTTCCACTTCCCTGCCGAGCAGGAAGATGAGGATCATGTTGAGGATGAGGTGGCCCGGGTTCAGGTGGACCAGCGCCGCGGTGAGCACCCGCCACCATTCGTGGTGGGCGGAGATACTTCCGGCGTCGAACAACAAAGACCAACCCACCGTGGAACGGGGGCTGGCCAGGGGTTCGGCAATGTTGCCGGACTGGATGACCGTCACTGCGTAGGTCACGCAGCACGCTGCGATGAACCAGGCGGTGACGAACCAGGTGCTAGTCCTGGATCTCGATGGACTCGATGACCACGTCATCGTTCGGGCGGTCCATGCGGTCAGTTGCCACGCGGGAGATCTTGGCGACGACCTTCTGGGAGTCGGAGTCCGTGACCTCACCGAAGATGGTGTGGCGGTTGTTTAGGTGCGGGGTGGCGGTGACGGTGATGAAGAACTGGGAGCCGTTCGTGCCCGGGCCGGCGTTGGCCATGGCCAGCAGGAATGGGCGGTCGAACTGCAGCTCTGGGTGGAACTCATCCTCGAACTGGTAGCCGGGGCCGCCGCGGCCGGTGCCCGTGGGGTCGCCGCCCTGGATCATGAAGCCATCGATGATGCGGTGGAAGATGGCGCCATCGTAGAACGGGCCTTCCTGGTTGCCGGAGGCGTTGGGCTGGGAGTAGTCCTTGGTGCCCTTCGCCAGGCCCACGAAGTTCTCCACGGTCTTCGGCGCGTGGTTGCCGAAGAGGTCGATGGAGATATCGCCATGGTTGGTGTGCAGAATTGCAGTTGCAGTCTTGTTACTCACGGTGTCCAAGTGTACCGGGTTTCGGGGTACCGGGTTTCGGGGTGGCGGGTTCGGGGTGGCGGGTTTGGGGTCGCGCGCACTTGCTTCTCAAACTCAAGACGCCAGACCCCCCGGCGACCCAGCATTCTCCAGGCCCCGGCACACCAGCTCCACGCCAGCGCGCCCCGACACTCCCCCAGCTCCCCCAGCCTATCCACCACCGCTCCGAACCCGCGCACAACTCCCACTCCTAGCGCCAACCGCGCAACATGCCTAGACTTGAACACGCTAATGTTTTGAGAACTTTTTGAGGAGCAAAGTCCCCATGAACCCCACCACGCTCAAGATGGCACTGAGCGGCGCCAAGCAGGCCCGCACAGCCCTGAAGAAGCGCAAGGAGCAGAAGCGTCGCGAGCACTTCGACACGCTCTCCGCCCTCCGCTCCAGCCTTTTGAGCGATGAGGACCGGGAGGCCGTGATCGCGAATTCTCCTGCTCACCTCAAGGCCGTCGCGGAGCAGATGCGCCAGGAAGATGGCGCAGCTGAGGCCCTCCGCAAGGCCCGTGCAGCGGCGGCGGCCCGCTCCCACGAGCGTGCCGTCGCGGCGAAGGGCCCATCCACCGCCCACACCCCCGATATGGATTCCACCGGTTTAGCCCAAAAAATCAAGGAAAATGGGAAAATCGTGGGGCCGTCGGATAAAAAGGATATAAAGAAAGCACAGAAGGAGTTAGAAATGAACACCAAGAAGCTGGAAAAGCAGTTCCGCAAGAAGGCGAAGAAGGCTAAGAAGCAGGTTCAGGGCACTTACGCTGATGCGCTGCAGATCGGCCGCGAGCAGCTCGCAGCCGCGCAGGACAAGGGCCAGGACCTGGCGAAGGACGTGCGCGAGGCAGTGGATGAGAAGCAGAAGGAAGCTCAGAAGCTGACCAAGAAGTACCGCAAGCAGGCCAAGAAGCGCGCCAAGGCTGCTGAGAAGCAGGCGAAGAAGAACGCTAAGGGCGCACGCAAGGACGCTCAGAAGCGCGCGAAGAAGCTGGACAAGAAGGCTACGAAGGCGCAGAAGAAGCTGGGTAAGAAGAAGTCCGGCGGCAAGAAGTTCACCGTTCTGCTGCTGCTCGGCCTGGCTGCCGGTGCTGTCTTCGCGTTCCTGCGCAGCAACAACAACTCCGCTCCGAAGTCCACCCCTAAGGTGCAGGATTTCACCCAGAAGGCTACCGGCGCTGCTGAGAAGGTGAAGGCTGAGGCTTCCGCCGCTGCCGATAAGGCCGCTGACAAGGCTGAAGAGGTCAAGGACCAGGCCCAGGCGAAGGCTGCCGAGGTGCAGGACAAGGCTGAGGCAAAGGCCGAGGAGGCCAAGCAGACCGCCGAGGTTAAGGCTGAGGAGGCTGCTGATGACGTCGATGGCGGCCGCCACCGCCTCTAAGCTCTACTCTCTCGGCTCCTGAGCTCTAAGCTCTGAGCCGTACCAGCGCATTTGCGCAATCCAGGCGCGGGCAGTGATGATTCCATCATGAGCCCGCGCCTTCGCTTTTCCTACCGCACGCTGCCCTTCGAGGTTCCGGGTTCGCTGGCCGTGCGGTTGTTTTCTTCTTCTTTTGGGGGCGACGCCACCCCCGCCCTCACCTGGCTGGACTCCTCCAGTGGCCCCTTACGCGGCGATGATGGACGCTTCTCCATTCTGTGCAACAGCGATGGCCCCGGCGCGCGGGAGTTCGTCTACCGCGGGGAGGGAGGGTTCTTTGATGAGTTGGCGTCTGGGTTGGGCGCGGACGCTGGGATGGAGCTTCCGGAGGGGTGGCCGTGCGAGTTCGCGCTGGGCTGGGTCGGGGCGTTCGGGTATGAGCTGCGCCATGACGTGGAACCGGGGCTTGAAGCGGCGCCTGGGCTTGAGGCGGAGGCGGGCCAGGCCCCGCCGCGCGCTGCGCTGATCTACACTACGAGGGCCCTCGTCATCGAGCACGGCGTGGGGCTCCACCTGCTGACTGTCGTGGATGAGTCCCACCCTGATTCGCTGGCCCACGCCGACGCGCAGCAGCACTGGGTGAACTGGATGCAGGACGAGCTCACACGGCTGCAGAAGCGCGCCCCCCACCAGCTGCAAGCACCGTTCGACCAAGCCACGTTCACGTTTCGCGATAGCCGCCAGCAGTACCTCGCCAACATTCAGCGCTGCCTGGAATACATCGCCGCGGGGGACTCCTACGAGGTCTGCCTGACGAACACCGCCACCGGCCCAGCCCTGACGGAGGTCTTCACCCCGCTGCAATCAGGCCGCGCCCAACAGCAAGAACTTACCCCAGAAATGTCCGCCTACCTGCGCCTCCGGGAGGTCAGCCCGGTCCCCTACGGGTGCTTCGCCCGCTTCCCCTCTGCCGGCGCAAGCGGGAAAGATCTGCACATCGTCAGCGCCAGCCCGGAGCGTTTCCTGCGCCTGGCAGCCAGTGGTGAGGTCACCGCGAAGCCCATTAAGGGGACGAGGGATGGGCGCGGGGTGGCGTCGCCCGAAAAAGAAAGAGAAATTGCGCGGGAGCTGGCGGGAAACCCGAAGGACAGGGCTGAGAACCTGATGATCGTGGACCTGCTGCGCAACGACCTGGGGCGCGTGTGTGCGCCCGGGAGTGTGGAGGTGCCGCGGATCTTCGATGTGGAGCGGTACTCGCACGTGTTTCAGCTGGTCAGCACCGTGTCTGGGCGGCTGCGGGAGGGGCTGGCTGGGCGCGGCGCCGGTGCCGTGGAGCTGCTGCGGGCGTGCTTCCCCGGCGGGTCGATGACGGGTGCGCCGAAGCTGCGGACGATGGAGATCATTGAGGAGTTGGAGGGGACCCCGCGGGGTTTCTACTCCGGGGCGGTGGGGTGGATGTCGGCCACGGGCGCGGCGGATCTGAACATCGTGATCCGCACGCTGGTGGACGATAGCGCGCGGTGCAGCTTTGGTGTGGGCGGGGCGATTGTGGCGGACTCGGACCCGGCGGCGGAGTGGGAGGAAATTGTTGTGAAGGCTTCCGCGCTGGTGGAGGCGCTGGGCGCTAGGGTGGAAGAATGACGCACAAGCACTTGGAGGCCTTGGAAGCCCAGCACTTGGAGGCACTGGAGAACCTGGCGCGCCAACTCACTCCCGGCGCGCTGACCACGGACGCGGATGTCATCGCCGCACACAGCTTCGATGAAGCACCGGGCTGTCCCGGCGAGGGTGCCATCGCGCTGGTGCGCGCCCGGAGCGTGGAGGACGTGCAAGCCGCCATGGCCTTCGCCCACGCCCGTTCCATCCCCGTAGTGCCGCAGGGTGCGCGCTCCGGGATCTCCGGCGGCGCAAATGGCTCCCCTGGTGCGATCCTCCTAAACCTCACCGCCATGAACAAGGTGCTGAACATTGATGCAGCCAATTCTGTGGTGACGGTGGAGCCCGGCATCATCAATCAGGACTTAAAGGATGCCCTGGCTCCGCATGGTTTGTTCTACCCGCCGGACCCGGGGAGCGTGAAGCTTTCCACAATTGGGGGGAATATTGCCACGAATGCCGGCGGTTTGTGCTGCGTGCGCTACGGCGTAACGCATGACTTTGTGCGGGAGCTGAAGGTGGTGCTGCCGGATGGTCGGCTGACTCGCCTGGGTAGAAAGACCGCGAAGGGCGTGGCGGGGTTGGACATTTGTTCCCTGTTCGTGGGCTCGGAGGGCACGCTGAGCGTGATCGTGGAGGCGACGTTGAAGGTCATTCCGCTGCCCCCGGCACCGATTACTGCGGTGGCGACGTTCCCCGATGAGGTGGCGGCGGCGCGCACGGTGGCGGACTTCATGGCGTCTGGCAGGGTGCCGACGCTCATGGAGTTGATGGATTCCACCACGATTTCCATGCTGAATGCTTTCGGTGATTTCGGCTTGGATGAGACGGTGGGCGCGATGTTGATCATGCAGGCTTCCGGCCCGGTCGCGGTGGAGGACGTGGAGGCGTTTGCCTCCGTTGCGCAGGCCAATAGTGCGGTTGACGTGGCTTTTTCCGATGATCCGAAGGATTCTGAGGATCTCATCGCCACCCGCCGCATGGTGCAGCCTTCCTTTGAGACCTTCGCCCGCGCCCATGGTGGCGGCGAGCTGCTGGATGATGTCTGCGTGCCCCGGTCCGCCCTCCCGGACTTCTTCGCGGGCCTGGATGAGATCCGCGAGCGCACGGGTGCTGTGGTTGCGGTGGTTGCTCACGCCGGCGATGGCAACACTCACCCTGCCATTTTTTATGATCAGGGCGACGCCACAAGCACCAGCCGCGCCAACGAGGCCTTCGGGGCCATCATGCAGCTCGGGTTGGACTTGGGAGGGACCATCACCGGCGAGCACGGCGTGGGCTATCTGAAGCGCGAGTGGCTGGCGAAGGAGCTTGATGACGCTAACCGGCAGCTGCATCGCAACATCAAGGATGCGGTGGATCCGGCGGGGATTATGAACCCGGGGAAGATGCTGGACGCGCTGTGAGCGCTGAGCGAAAGGCCGTGCTGCAGCGACGCATCCGCTTCATCGTTGCCGCCACGATCACCTATAACGTGCTGGAGGCGATCATCGCGATCACCGCTGGCCGGTCCGCGGGGTCTGCGGCGCTGTTCGGCTTTGGCCTGGATTCCACGGTGGAGGTGCTCTCGGCCGCCGCGGTGGCTTGGCAGTTCTCCAGCCCGACCCCGGAGAAGCGGGAGAAGGCGGCGTTGCGGGTCATCGCGGTGGCGTTTTTCACCCTGGCTGGTTGGGTGAGCTTTGAGGCTGTGGCTTCCCTGGTGACGGGTGAGGTGGCCGAGCACTCCACAGTCGGCATTGCCCTGGCCGTGGCGAGCGTGATCATCATGCCCGCGTTCTCCTGGTTTGAGCGGCGCACCGGCGTGGAGCTTGGATCCGCCACGGCGGTGGCGGATTCCAAGCAGACACTGGTCTGTGCCTACCTCTCCGCCGCCCTCCTGGTTGGGCTGGTGCTGAACTCTGCCTTTGGCTGGTCCTGGGCGGATCCTCTCGCTGCGCTGTTCATCGCGGCCTTCGCCATGCGGGAAGGCTTAGAGGCCTTGCGGGGTGAGACCTGTACCCAGCCGGTGGCCAAACTGGTGGAGGAGGACGACGAAGCCCCCGCCTGCTCCTGCCACTAGCCCTCACCACACCTCCCACACGCTGCGAAGGTTCAGCTGCTGTGCGGATACAGGGACTGTGCGGATTGTTACGTCGCTTGGCAGAACTGTTACTAAATTCGTCCACGAAAATCGCGTTTTTCGTAGACGAATTTAGTAACACCGCCCGAAGGGTGGCGTGAGAGGGGAGCACGCAACTAGAGGAACATCAGCAGGCTCACAGCCATCACGGCCATGCCCGCGATCAGCCCATAGATCGCGGTGTGATGCCTGCCTGTCGCCACTGCCGCGGGCAGCAACTCGTCCAAAGAAATAAAAACCATAATCCCCGCAATCGCAGCGAAGATCACCCCCAGCGTGGATGGCCCCAACAGCGGCATGAGCAGCACAAACCCCACCAATGCACCCGCAGGCTCCGCAAGGCCAGACAACGTGGACCACACCAACGCCTTCTTCCTCGACCCCGTGGCCTCCCGAATCGGGACGGCCACGGCCACGCCCTCCGGAATGTTGTGAATGGCAATGGCCACGGCCACCGGCACCGCCACCGAGGGGTCCTCCAAGCTGGCGGCGAACGTGGCGAAGCCCTCCGGGAAGTTGTGGATAGCAATGGCCAGGGCGGTCAGCGCCCCAGTCTTCATCATCGCCGCCTGCCGGGCGCGCCTCTGCTCTGCGGAGGTCGCGTCCGGCTCATGCGGGTTCATCGGCTCTGGGACGAGCCGGTCAATCACACCGATCACCGCAATGCCCGCGAAGAAGGCGCCTACCCCCAACCAGTGCGCGGAACGCTCACCCATTGACTCGCCGAGAGATGCAATGCCCTCCGGCAACAATTCCACCAAAGAGACGTACAGCATCACACCGGCGGAAAACCCCAAGGAACCGGCCAGGAAGCTGGGTCCGGGGTGGCGCCGCACAATAGAAATCAACCCACCAAGCCCCGTGGCCAGGCCCGCGAGCGCCGCAATGCCGAACGCGACCGACAAGGTGCTGAAAGAATAGTCCACGGACAAAACCCTATTACACCGGCGGGCGGGCAGGGGCGAGGCCATCGCGGGTATCGCGCGAATGCTCCGTGATCCAGGCGATGATCCGCGCCTCCAGGTCCGCGGTGTAGTCCACGGCCAGCAGGTCATCGCCTAGCACACCGCGCCACACGGGCACCATGATGTCCCGGTAGTTGTGGCCGTGGTCGGCCGGGGCGCGCTTCGTGTTCAGCATGTCCACCGCCACCTGCCAGCCCGTGGTGAACGGTACCCAGCGCAGGTCAGAGACCACATCCACGTGCTGCGCGGCCGGTGCCGGCACGCCGCGGGACCCCGGCTCCCGTAACCACGCGGGCTGCCGGTAGAACAAAGCCTTGTCCCACCACACGATCGCGTCAGAAGCGAACTGCACCACCGCCACCCGCGGGTGTTGCCACGCCGCGGCGTACGGGCGGCCGCGCCAGTCATGGTGCACGTGGGACTTGTGTGCCACGAAGCGCACGTGGCGGCCGGAATCCACCAGCGGCAGGCGCTCTGGGGACCCCGGCGCGCGGCGGCGTGTCAGCTGGCGGATCAGATGGGTGAACCGCGGCGCTCCGGAGAACACGGCCCCATCCGTGCGGGCCAGGAGGTCCTCAATGCTGGTGAAGGCGGCGGAGGTGCCGTATGCGCCGAGGGACTCCCCGGCCACGAAAACCTTCGGAGGGTTCTCCATGTCCTCCACCAGCTCTAACACGGCTTCGATGAGCAGCTTGCCCGCGCGCACGGGCGTATCGCGGTCAGCGATGTACGCGATCGGGGACTGCACAAAGCTGTATTGCATGCTCACCGTGGCGCAGTTGCCGCCGGTCAAGAACTCCACGGTGTCCACCTGCCAGTCGGACACCCAGCCCGTGCCCGTAGAAGTATGGATGACCAGGCAGTCCCGGCGCAGGGCCCCGGTGCGGAAGATCTCCCGGCGGACTTGGTGCACGATCGTTTCCAGGCTGCGGCCGGCGACGAGGCCGCCGTAGATGCGGATCGGTTCGCGGATCTCCTTGCGCAGGGCGGGGGTCGCGGCGGCGGCCGCAGCGCTGACGCCGCCTGCCCCAACAACCCCCAGCACCTCCGCGATATCCCGCGCCCGCGGACCCCCGCCCACCAGCACGCGCCCCTGCGCGCCCAGCGCGATCCACTTCTCGTGCGACCACACGGACCCGCTCCGCTCCGGCTCCCACGGCTGCTGATACCCCGCGTACACCAGGCGATTCACGGCCTCGGCCTTCGCAAACAGCCTCTCCAAGACTCTGCGCAGCACAAGCTTGTCACTGATGAGATAGCCAAGGCACGCGAGCGTTGCCGTCGCCCCTAAAACGGCGACCGGCTCCGGGACCACCCGCCGCAGGTTCGCATCGGCCAACCGCCACGAACCGCGGATGGCCTCCCCTAGCGCGAGCAGCGTCCCGTACCCTAGCGTGCCCACGGCCATGCCCGCCGCCGCACTCCGCGCGCCATAGCGCCGGCTGCCCACCAGCCGCGCAGATTCACCCTGGATGAGGTAACTTTTCAGCGCCAGCACCACGGTGATCGCCGCCGTACCCACGTGCAGGGCCGAGAGGCTGGCCTGGGTGACCGCATTGGGGATCCGCACGCCCAGCCGCTCCAGGCCCTTCGCCACGAGCACCCCGTTGAGGTGCCCCACCGCCTGCGACGTCGCCGTATTCGCCGCCACCGCCCACCACGGGTGCGGCACCAGGGAGGGCGCCAGGGAGTTCCACGTGGCGATCTCCGCGCCGAGGATCCCCATGCCCGTGCGCACGTGGATGCGGCGTCGCCGCGTCAGGCGCAGCCCCGGCACCAGGTCCGTGTAGGCCTCCAGCGCGTAGAGCACGCCGGTCGCGGCTGTGGTGACCGCGGTCCGGAGGGCCTTCCTAGCGATGCGCATTCCTACATTATGGGGCATTTTCCTAGATAATGGGCGGCATGTTCACGCACGCGCCTTCCCCTGTTGGTCCTCTGCTCGTTTTATTTTCCGGCGACGGCACCCCCACCGGCATTCACTTCCCCAGTTCAGCCAAGGCGCCGGCGGAATCAGCATGGGGCGAGGCTGTGGAGTTGTCCGCTGCGATGAAGAAGTTCCCGCAGGTGGCGGCGCTGGTGACGCAGCTTGAGGAGTACTTCGCGGGGTCTCGGCGGGAGTTTGATGTGGAGCTGGGGTGGGATGGCGTGAATGGAGAGCCTGGTGGCACCGGTGGAGCAAGCGAGTTCAACCTGCGCGTGTGGAAGCTGCTACAGGAGATCCCTTATGGTGCCACGGTGGCGTACGGCGAGTTGGCTGAGAAGCTGGGGAGCAAGGGCCTGGCCCAGCGCGTGGGCCAGGCGGTGGGCTCCAACCCGTTCAGCATTGTGGTGCCCTGCCACCGCGTGGTGGGTGCGGATGGTTCCCTGACTGGTTTTGCGGGTGGCCTGGAGCGAAAGCGGTTCCTGCTGGCGCTGGAGGAGCCTGCGGCGGGGGATGCCGGGCGGCTGTTCTAGGTTCTTTCTTTGAACCTCCCTTGCCTACCCTTGGCCCTTCTTAACTCTTTCATGAGCCCAGGTAGTGAGGCTGCCATCCGTGGCACAGAAGAGATAGACCGCCAGTGGCCAGATCAGAGCTGTCAGTGACAGCCCGCCCTCCCAATAACCCGCAATGCTTGGTATGTAGCTCAGGAAAAGCAAAGGGAAAGACTTCTTGAAAAATTTCTCCGGCAGCACTGTCCTGAACTGTGGGACGTAGATGAATAATGCCCAAAAGAGAATTCCGGCCGATAGCATCCCCAGAGCAATGTGGTTCCAGTTCTCAGCGTTGGCGATCACTTTGTAAACCCCACCTGCCGGGGGCCAGGCGAGAATTAACAACCAGAAGAGATTCAGCTTCTTTTCCGTACTGTTAAGCATGATCCTTCTATTCTGCCTCTCCCGGGGGAACTGTAGCAGGATGGCGCCCCTCTGTAGCAGGATGAATGTTGCTTTTCGTCCATTTTTCGACATTCATCCTGCTACAAGCGGAAATGTTCCTGCTACACTTCCATCTTCCCTGCGCTAGGTCAGGTGTTGTTTCATGCGAGGCCCTAAGGCGCACGAAAACAAGGAGGCCACCCGCTTGGGTGGCCTCCTTGTTGCTGTGGAGCATAGGAGAATCGAACTCCTGACCTTCTGCTTGCAAAGCAGATGCTCTACCAATTGAGCTAATGCCCCGTATCTAGTTATTGTTCGAATGGTGGGCCTAACAGGACTTGAACCTGTGACCTCTTCGTTATCAGCGAAGCGCTCTAACCGCCTGAGCTATAGGCCCTTCGAACGAGTAGAAACTTTACCCACCACCGCACACATTCACCAAATCGCCTGGTCAAATGCGGTTTTTATGAAATTCTTTTGTGCCTTTTTAGAGCCTGCCACAGCTTGGCGGAGCACCCGGTGGGAGCTGCCAGGCGCTAGCACCGCCAGCGCCCCCTCTCCCTAGCGGTCCAAGGTGATCCGCAGGCCGCCGAACACCGCAGCGGCAGAATTGTAGATCACGGCCACCACGGGCGACAGGAGCGTGAAGATCACAACCTCCAGCAGTCCCAGCGCGATGACAGCACCGAAGTACATGCCGCCGGTGAAGCCCCCGGAATCCGTGAGGTCACCCACGAGTCCGTTGAGCTTGTCCCACACACCGGCACCGCCCAAAACCAGGTAGATCAGGGCCATCGCCAGCACCCACACGAGGAACAGGGAGAGGTTGAAAACCAGACCCACCTTGAGGGCACTCACGGGCTCTATCCGCGTGATAGCGCGCTCCACGCCAGCACCCGTGCTGGGGCTCGGGGAGGGGGAGGCGGAGGTGGCGTCGCCCCCAGAAGAAGAATCAGCAGCAACCACGCCTACTCCTTATCCTGCTCAGCCTTGGCGGCTTCCTCCGCGGATTCCTCCGCCTCGGACTCGAGGTTGCGGTCCACGGCCACGAGTTCCACGTCCTTACCCAGGTCCACTAGGCGCACGCCCATGGTCGCGCGGGCGGTGCTGCGGATCTGGTTAACGTTGGTGCGGATCACGCCTCCGGCGCTGGTCATGGCGAGGATTTCATCGTCGTTGCTCACGGTGAGCGCGCCGATGAGCTTGCCGCGCTTCTTGTCATACTTGAACGCAACTACGCCCAGACCGCCGCGGCCCTTGGAGGGGTACTCCTCCATCGGGGTGCGCTTGCCGTAGCCGCCAGCGGTGGCCACGAACAGGCTGGAATCCTCCGCAACAACGGTCAGCGCCAGCAGCTGGTCATCGCCGCGGAATCGCATGCCCTTCACGCCAGCGGTGGCGCGGCCCATCGGGCGCAGGGTCTCATCGTCCGCGGTGAAGCGCATCGCCTGGCCTTCCTCAGAGACCAGCAGGAGGTCATCCTCGGCGGTGCACAGGCGGGCGCCGACCAAGCTATCGCCCTCATTCAGGTTGATGGCGATGAGGCCGCCGGAACGGGCCGTGTCATAGTCCGTGAGCTTGGACTTCTTCACGCGGCCGTGGGCGGTGGCCAGAACCAGGTATGGAGCGTCCTCGTAGGACTGGATCTGGATGACCTGCGCGATCTGCTCGCCCGGCTGGAACTCCAGCAGGTTCGCCACGTGCTGGCCGCGGGCGGTGCGGCTGGCTTCCGGCAGTTCGTAAGCCTTCAACCGGTAGACGCGGCCGAAGTTGGTGAAGAACATGATGATGTCATGGGTGGAGCAGACGAAGAAGTGGCGGACCACATCGTCCTGCTTCAGCTCAGCACCGCGCACGCCCTTGCCACCGCGGCGCTGGGAGCGGTAGGAATCCACTTTCGTGCGCTTGGCATACCCGGTGGAGGTAATGGTGACCACCACGTTCTCCCGGGCGATGAGATCCTCCTCAGACACGTCACCGGAGGCGGCGACGATCTGCGTGCGGCGCTCATCGCCGTACTTCTCCACGATCTCCGCGAGCTCGTCACGGACGATCTCCCGCTGGCGCTCCGGGGAGGCCAGGATGTCCTTCAAGTCTGCGATCTCTTCTTCGATCTCAGCCAGCTCATCGATGATCTTCTGGCGCTCCAGGGCGGCCAGGCGGCGCAGCTGCATCGCCAGGATGGCATCGGCCTGAATCTGGTCGATATCCAGCAGGTCGATCAACCCTTCGCGGGCGACCTCCACGGTGGCGGAGCGGCGGATCAGGGCAATGACCTCATCCAGGGAGTCCAGGGCCTTGACCAGGCCGCGCAGGATGTGGGCGCGCTTCTCAGCCTCATCCAGGCGGTACTGGGTGCGGCGCACGATCACGTCAATCTGGTGATCCACGTACTGGCGCAGCATCTGGTCCAGGCGCAGGGTGCGCGGCACGCCATCCACGATGGAGAGCATGTTCACGCCAAAGCTGGTCTGCAGCTGGGAGTGCTTGTAGAGGTTGTTCAGCACCACCCGTGGCACGGCATCCCGCTTGAGGGTCACCACGATGCGCATGCCCACGCGGTCAGAGGACTCGTCATCGATCTTGGAGATGCCGGCCAGCTTGCCATCGCGCACCTGCTCCGCGATGGAGGCCACGAGGTTATCCGGGTTGACCTGGTAGGGCAGCTCCGTGATGACGATGGTCTGGCGGCTGCCTTCTTCCTCGATGGTGGACACGCCGCGCATGCGCACGGAGCCACGGCCGGTGGTGTAGGCATCCTTGATGCCCTGGTCTCCCACGATGAGGCCCGCGGTGGGGAAATCCGGTCCCTTCACGCGCTGCATGCAGGCGTCCAGCGCCTCTTGCTCGTCCGCTTCCGGGTTGGCGAGCAGCCAGAAGATGGCCTCCGCCAGTTCGGTGAGGTTGTGCGGCGGGATGTTGGTGGCCATGCCCACGGCGATGCCGCCGGAGCCGTTCATCAGCAGGTTCGGCACGCGGGAGGGCAGCACCACGGGTTCGCTGGTCTTGCCATCGTAGTTGGGGGCGAAGTCCACGGTGTTTTCGCGGATATCCCGTACCATCTCCATCGCCAGGGGCGTCAGACGGCACTCGGTGTATCGCATGGCGGCCGGGCCATCGTTGCCGCGGGAGCCGAAGTTGCCCTGCCCGTCCACCAGTGGGTAGCGCATGGACCATGGCTGGGCCATGCGCACCAGGGTGTCGTAGATCGCGACGTCACCGTGGGGGTGGTAGTGGCCCATGGTGTCCGCGACGGGGCGTGCGGACTTCACGTAGCTGCGGTCCGGGCGGTAGCCGGAGTCATACATCGCGTAGAGGATGCGCCGGTGCACGGGCTTCAGCCCGTCCCGCACCTCTGGCAGCGCGCGGCCCACGATCACGCTCATGGCGTAATCGATGTAGCTGTTTTCCATCTCTTCGCGCAGATCGATTGGGCGAATCCGGTCGTAGAGGCTATCTCCGCCGTGTGTATCGTCGCTCACTGGGTGTGAAGCCTTTCTGCTTAGCTTTCAGACCGTCCCATTCTACCTGTTTTTCTTTTCTTTTTTTGTAGGGCGACGGCACCCTTCCCCTCCCCATTCTCCCAATCTCAGTGGGGTCTTATCCCGCGCTGACGAACTCCCCCACATCACCGGTTCCCCCGAACAGCCACGCCACCACGATCGCCCCGGGATCCACCACGCCCTTGGAGGCATCCCCCAGGTAGGACGCGCGCCCCTTGGAGGCCACCATGTCCTTCGTGGCCAGGGCTCCTTCCTCTGCTGCGGCATAAACCTGCTCCAGCGTCTGCTCAAACCCGAGGTCCGCAGTGTCCGCCAGTTCACGCGCCCGCTCCGCGGCCGGTACCAAAGCATCCACGAGGGTGTTATCTCCCGGCTGTGCACCACCCAAATCCATCACCGCGTCAACGGCCCGTTGGAGGCCTTGGGTGAGGGCGGCGGGAGGTGCCGTCGCTTCCGAAAAACCGTTCGAAAGCTCCCGGAAGAGAGTCCCGAGAACCGCGCCCGAAGTCCCGCCTGCCCGGACGAACAGGCGCTGAGAGAGCGCGTCCAGGAGCTGCGCATGATCGCCGCGCAGGGGCAGCTCAAGGTCCCCGAAGGCGGCGTGCATGTTGTGGCCGAAGTCGCCGTCGCCAGCCTTTCGATCCAGCTCCGTCAGGTCATCCGTGGCCTCCTGAATACGACGCACGGCGGCGGTCAGCCACGCGTTTTCTTCACCCTCAGTCGGCACGGTATCATCGAAGAGCTGGTGCGCCGCGCGGTACTCTACATTTAGTCCCAATTGAGATGGCCATGCCGGTGCGATAGTCGGGGAATCTAATAGTTCTAAAATCTCACTATTGACTTCAGCGATAGTCACGGAAACCCCATGCATATTTACGCTGGTCACGAAGCTTCCCACAAGACTGCGCACGGGCTTTATATTGCGCTCGCCCAACCACGCCAGCGCCTGGCCAAAAATCAGGTTCAGCTCCAGCTCCGTAGTACCGCCGAGGCCATTGACCACCAGCGCCACTTCCTCACCACCTTCAAGACCCAGATCCTCGACCACCGCGGTGAGCAACTGATCGACCACCGCATCGGCCGGTTTCGCATCCTCCCGCGCCACGCCACGCTCACCGTGAATTCCCACCCCGAGCTCCATGTGACCTTGATCCAGGTCGAACGTATCCATGCCCGTGGTCGGGAGATGACCGGGCGCGAGCGCCGCCGCCATGGACGCCGAATTGTCCGCCAGCTCCTGGCCGATCTTCGCCACCGTCGCCAAATCATCACCGCGCCGCGCAGCTGCACCGCACACCTTTTCGATTAGGATGGTGGCGGCTGTTCCTCGCCTGCCGGGTCCGTCTTCATTGTCTTGTTGGGTGGCGACGTCATCCGCGACCAGCACGCTCGCCGTCTCAACGTGGCCTTCCAGACCTTGACGGGCGACCTTAAAGTTCATCACGTCACCCGTGTAGTTCTTCACGATGTGCAACACACCAGCACCTTGATCCGCCCACCGCGTAGCCTCCGTGATCTGCACCGCGTTGGGGCTCGTAAACAGCAGGCCCGGGCACACCGCGTTCAACATGCCCTGTCCCATAAAGCCGGCGTGCATGGGCTCGTGGCCAGAGCCGCCACCGGAGATCACGGCCACCGCTGGCTGGCCATCTGTAGTGGTGATGGGGCTGCGCTGGCCCAGAAAACCCTGTTCGTGCCATTCGGCATCCGGGTGGTGCGCAACCAGACCGCCGAGGGATTCAGCGAGAAAGTTGGCGGGGTCATTGGTGAATGAGCGGATGTTGTTGGTAGCCATGAGCCCCACTGTAGCCACGGGTACTGGTGAGCGCGGTCCAGCGGGCAGTGTGGAAAATGTCACCTGCATATTCCGATTTTTGCTCCTAGGGTGGGAAACATGAGCACTAACAGCAAGAACAGTCAGCCAACCGTCGACAGGATGTACACCAGCCCGGCGCGATACGTGCAGGGCATTGACCTGATTGACCGCGCGGCGGAGTACCTGAAACCGCTGGGTACCAACCCGCTGATCATCGCTGATGAGGTGGTGTGGGACATCGCCGGGTCCGACCTTGAGGCTTCGCTGAAGAGCGACGACATGGGTGCAACCCACGAGATTTTTGGCGGCGAGGCCTCCATGATGGAGATTGACCGCATCGCGGAGAAGGCCGATGGCGGCGATACGGACGTGATCATCGGCTTGGGTGGTGGCAAGACCATCGACACTGCCCGCGCAGTGGCCGATAGGGCGGGGCTGCCCGTGGCTATCTTCCCCACCGCAGTTTCTGCAGATGCGCCAACCGCGCGCGTCTCCGTGATCTACACGGAAGAAGGCGTGTTTGATTCCTACCTGTTCTACGAACGCAACCCGGACCTGGTGGCAGTCGATACCCGTGTGATCGCCAACGCCCCAGTTCGCACGCTAATCTCCGGCATCGGTGATGCGCTGGCCACCAGCGTGGAGGCGCGGGCGGTGAACCGGGCAAACTCTAAGCGCATGGATGACACCGCCCGTCCCACCCTTGCCGGCCTGGCCCTGGCTGAGAAGTGTGAGGAGACGTTGTTCGCCTACGCCCACCAGGCGATCCGCGACAACGAGGATCACATCCCTTCCCGTGCGTTAGAGAACATTTGTGAGGCCAACACGCTGCTTTCCGGCCTGGGCTTTGAGAATGGCGGCTTGGCGGCAGTGCACGCCATCCACAACGGCTTCACCGCCTTGGATGGAGACATCCACCATATGAGCCACGGTGAGAAGGTTGCGTTCGGCATTGGTGTTCAACTGATGCTGGAGGGTGCTCCCAAGGAGGAGGCCGACAAGTACATCGGCTTCATGCAGTCCATTGGCCTGCCCACCACTTTGGAAGAGATTCACTTGCAGGACGCGAGCGACGAGGACCTCTACAAGATCGCGGAGCTGGCCTGCAGCGATAGCGAGACACTGAAGCAGATACCCGGCGAGTACACCCCCACCGATGTGGTGCAAGCGATCAAGGCCGCGGATGCCTACGCGCGGGCGCTGAAAAACGAAGAATAGGGAGTGCGCGTTGCAGGGTCAGCGGGGGTCACGGCAGCGGGATTAATGACAGCTGTGTTGTTTTATAACCCCTGCTGAACTGCAATGATAACCACTAAGTGCGGATAGTGAATTTCTGGGAAACTTGCTGCATTTCTATTGCCCTCAGTGTGGATTCAACCTATTCTTAGGAAAGACCTGACGTTTCCTAAGTTGAAGGATCCACATGACTCACAACCGCATCGCGGCCGTGGTGACCAGCATCGCGCTGGGCTCTGCGGCGCTCCTCATCCCAGGTGGAACCGGTGTTGCGTCCGCGCAAGCTGGTGCAACCACACCACCCCCCGGCACCACTGATACCTGCGACGCTTCGGTAAGCACTACCAACTTTCTCGATGCCCCACCAGCTAAAAACGATGCTGGTCAGGCTGGCGCTAACATCCCAAGCGCCCTGTCCATCGGCATCCAAAAGTACGCTAACAACGATTCATTCGTGAATTGGCGCCCTTGGGTCAAGGTCGTGGGTTGGGGGAAGCGGAAGATGGTCAACACCACCGCAACTTTTACCCAAAATGCAGCAATCGAGGGTGAATCCACCATCACCCCTAAAGAAAACGGCAACTTCTTTACAGTGCCGGTAACTGATTAGTTCGCGCCCAGCAAGACCACGATGTCGGGCACGGACTCTGTCACCTTTGACCTCGGAGATTTCAACCACAACGGTTCATCTCGATCTGCAATGTGGACGATTGCCGGCCCAGTTGGAACAACATCCGCCGAGCCTCCGCGAGCAACTTCCGAGCTAACGGTAAACACGACCTTCGTTCCACTCACGCAGGAGAACGACAACTGCCGCCCGTTCGCCATCGAAGGCAAAAACGCCACCATGGCGTACCTCGGTGAAGAGCCAGCCGCGACCGGCAAGACCGTCACCAACGTCACCGGTTCCGCCGATTTCCTCCCGCCTGCGCGGCGTTGTCTACAAGAAGGGCACCGATGAGGTCCTCGAGGGCGCGACCGTGACGGTCTCCGAGGATGGCACCATCCTCGTCGCCTTCCCCGATGCCCCTCCGTTCCAGGATCTCAACGAGGTCGATATCCAAATCGTCGCGGACGCCCGCGCCGATGCGGAAGACCAGACTCCCGTAAACATTGGCGAGCGCTTCACCCAGCCCATCAAGACCCGCGTATCACCACCCTTCCAAGCCGAAAACGGTGACAAGACCGACTGGACCAAGTGTGGCCCACTGGACTGGAACATCGGTGCCGTGATGAACGAGGCGTGGGATGACTACCCCAACACCGCCTACACCGAAAAGGTGCGCAAGTACATCAGCCCGGACACTCGCGGCGAAACCGAGATGCAGCACTGGAAGAGCAAGGACACCCTCTTCTGGCGCATCCCCATTGGCACGAACGAAACCATCAAGAACGGCAAGATCACCGTTAACCTGCCGGACTATCCGGGCGCTGACGTGACTGCCGATAATGGTGGCTACTTCTACATCAGCAAAGACCTGCCCTACGGCTCATCCGAAAATGGTAAGACCGCGGGCAACCCGAACACCAAGAAGTTCACCAACATCCAGATCAACGGCAACGTAGTCACTGCCGATCTGCCAGAACTCCCCCAGGGCACTCACGCAGTGCTTCAGCTGAGCCAGAAGTTGGCGGGCGGCACGGCCCCCTCCGGCGAGGACGTGAAGGCCACCGCCCGCATCACCGGTGACCTGCCGGATTGCGAGTACACCGGCGAGCAGCCCCCAACCACCGATGGCGACAAGACTGACTACCCGAAGTGTGGTCCTCTGGACTGGAACGCTGCAGCCGTGATGGACAAGAGGCTGCCGGATTACTCCAACAACGGCTTCCTGGAGAAGGTGCGCAAAGACCTCAACCCGGCATCCCGCGGTGCCATGGAGGTACAGCACTGGGTCACGGCGAACAACAAGGCCCTGGTGTGGCGCATCCCTGTGGGCACCACCGAGCGCATCACCAACGGCAAGTTCACGCTCACGCTGCCTGACGTTCCAGGCGCTGAGGTAGCCTTCGACCAGGAGAACGTGAAGATCGTCCTGCACGAGACCGATGGTGAATTCGGCGTGGCAGACAACTTCAGGCCCGGCGAGAACACCGTCAAGTTTGACAACGTCACGGTTGAGGGCAACGTCCTCACCGCTGACCTGCCTGAACTGCCTGCAAACAAGCACGCAATCATCCAGGTCACCCAAACCGTTACCGAGGGCACCGCTCCCACGGGTCCAGAGGTCATCGCCCGCGCCCAGCTCACCGGTGACATGCCGGACTGTGAGCCGACCGAAACCCCAGGCGGTTCCGGTGAAGGTTCAGGCGAAGGCTCTGGCGGCTCCGATGGCTCCAGCACGGATGGGTCCTCCACCATCCCGGGCATCCTGATCCCACTGTTGCCGCTGATCCCGCTCATCCCGGGCATCATCCCCGGCCTGCCGGGCTCCGGTGGCTCCTCTGAACCGGGCACCCCGGGCAACCCAGGTACACCAGGTCAACCAGGTACACCAGCCAACCCAGGCCAGCCGGCCCAGCCAGGCAAACCCGCACAGCCCGCTAACCCGGGCACCGGCACCACCGGCACCGGCACCGGCACCACGGGCAAGACCGGCTCCGGTTCCCAAGGCGCAACCAGCCAGTCCCGCCCGCAGCTCGCGAACACCGGTGTCAGCAACGGTGTCATCATCCTGCTCGGCGCCGCCGCCTTCCTTACGGCCGCCGGTGCGCTGCTGATAGGTCGCCGTCGCAACAATTAACAAAGCAACTAGCGCCAAACGCTAGAAAATAACACCCACCGCACTAGAGCCAATGCTCCACAAGCGGTGGGTGTTTGCTATTCAGCAGTGTTTTAGAAACTCCATTGTTCGGGCTCGGAGTGGGGATCCAAGAAAAGGACGCCAACGATCTCATCATCGCGGTCAAAGGCAACGCGACCGAGCGTTTCCCCAGCCTCCTGGCGCAACGTCAACCCCGCCACGGCAACGCCCAACATCTTTTCATTAGCCGGTGACCCATAAGAATCGTATTCCGTTCCGTGCGGGTGCGTAATGTAATGACCAGCGAAAGATTCCAGCGCGCCCCAATTCTCCAAGCATTGATCCCAGGTGGAAGAAATGACCTCCCACGTGAGCTCTCCCCGAGCACTGGGATGAATCATGTGGGTAACGAGTTCCTGCTCACCAGCGGCGACATGGTGGAAAAATTTCTCCGCCAAACTCGGAAGGTGGGAGACATCTCGGGGTTCGAGGAC
>DXFZ01000073.1 GCA_019114175.1 Candidatus Corynebacterium gallistercoris | reverse complement strand
GTCCACCACGCCCGGGAGCGGCTCCGGCGGGTTCTCAGTGGACTCTACCCCGCCGATCTCCAGTAGTTTGATGATCGCCCAACGCTTCTCCGTACCCATGTACTCCTGGAATTGCGCGTCGCTGTAGCGCGCCCCGGCGCGCTCGGTAGCTTCGCGGAGCACGCGGTAGACCTCGTCCCGGTCATTGATGGTTGTGCCTGCCATGTCGCAGATCACGAGTTTCAGCATGGTCTCCACGCCTTTCTGTTGATGAGTCTGTTCTTCGGTGATTGATGGGGTTTTAGCGCACGGCCTTGCGGACCCACAGCGCGATGGCCTCGACCACCAGGACCACGGCCAAGAGCATGAGCACGATGGTGGTGACCACATCGAATTGGTTCACCCGCGCTGCGTTGAGCAGCTGGAATCCGATGCCGCCTGCGCCGACCACGCCGAGCAGCGTGGCGGAGCGGATGTTGGTATCCAGCAGGTACATGATGTGGGCGATAAAGGCCTGGGCCACCTGGCGGGTCGTGGCCGCGAGGAATACTTGGGCCTCCGTAGCGCCCGTGGCCCGCACGGCTTCTTGGACCTTGGTGTCCGTCTCCTCCAGGGAGTCCGCCAGCAGCTTGGAGAGCAGACCCACCGCACCCAGCGCCAGCGCCAGCGTTCCGGCCACAGCACCCAGGCCAGTGATGACCACGAAGATGATCGCCAGGATGAGCTCCGGGATGCCACGGGTCACCACGATGATGGTGCGGAAGAACCCGTGGAGGCGTGGGTTGGGCATGACGTTGCGGGCAGCGAGGATGCCAATCGGCACCGCCAGCACCGCGCCGAGGAACGTTGCTGCCAGCGCAATGTTGATCGTGACCAGCAGGTCTTCGACCAGGGAGTCCACCATGCCGCCATCGCTGGGTGGGAAGAATAGCGCCAGCGTATCGGGGATCCGCAGCACCCCTTCCCACAGTTGCCCGGCGGTCAGTTCCACGCGCAGGATGGACGCTGCGATGACGGCCAGGAGTGCACCCCAGCCGAAGAAGCGGCCGACGCAGGCGGAGTCCCACAGTGGGCTGAGCCGGTCGGTTGCGGTGGTTGGTGGTTGTTCTTTTTGGGTGCGACGGCGCCACACGCGCTCCGCCCATGTCGTCTTCTGTGGGGTCTGGGAGTGTGGCAGCAGCTTCGCACGAATTGCACCGGAGAGCAGTTCGGTGGCGATGCACAGCACGAGCACGATGAGCGCCAAGGCCATGCCGCGTTGGTAGTTCAGTACCCGCAGGGATTCCGCGATCGCGAGGCCGATGCCGCCCACGCCGACGTACCCGAGCAGCACGGAGGTGCGCAGGTTGATGTCAAAGCGGTGGAGTGCTGTGACGATCATTTGTGGCAGGAGCACCTGGGTGATCCCTGCGGTGATCTGCTGGCCTTTGGAGCCGCCCATGGATTCGATGGCCTCTCGCGGGCCATCGGCTAGGTCTTCGATGGAATCAGCGTAGAGTTTGCCGACCATGCCCACGGAGTGGATGCCCATGGCGAGGATGCCGGCGGCCGCTCCGATGCCGAACATGCGCAGGAACACGATGGCGAGTACGAGGTCCGGGAGTGCGCGAGTGAACACGATGAGCGCCCGCGCTGTTCCGCGCAGCGGCTTGTTCTTGTTCGTAGCCTGGGCTGCGGCAAGGGCGACGGGGATGGATAGGGTCACGGAGAGCACGGTGGCCAGGATGACGATGGCCAAGGTTTCCAGGATGAGACCCACGGTCTCCCCCAGGGGTGGGAAGTCGAGGGGGAACATGCGCTGGACGAAGGCCACGGCGTTATCAATGGAATCCGCGATGGTGGCGAAGTTGATGTCGAGGTCCCACGTTGCGTAGACACCTGCTGCGAGGAAGGCGATCATCACGGCACCGGCGGCCCGGGCGTTCCATTGGCTGGCGGTGGCGGGTGCCCTCTTGGGATGAGGGCGTGTGGGTGCAGTTGTCAGGGTGCTACTCACAGCGGGGACTCCAGACTCTGCGTGGTGGACGTATGGTCTGCAGAGCGGTCCTCTCCGGTGCCGGTGGTGCCGGCGACACTGTTGTAGATGCTGTGCGCAGTGGTGGCATCGAGGCCCGCAGTGGCTCTGTCGAGGACGATCTGCCCCGCGCGCAGGCCGATGATCCGATCAGCAAACTCAATGGCCAGCTGCACCTGGTGGAGGGAGGCGATGACGGTGAGCCCATCTTCACGGCTGATCTTCTTCAGCAATTCCGTGACCTGCTGGGAACTCACGGGATCCAGGGCGGCGACGGGTTCATCGGCCAGGAGGATCGTGGGATGTTGCATGAGGGAGCGGGCGATGGCGACGCGCTGCTTCTGCCCGCCGGAGAGGGTGTCTGCGCGCTGGAATGCGCGATCGGCGAGTCCGACGCGCTCAAGTTGTTGCATGGCTTCCGCGCGCACGGCCTTGGGGTACATCATGAGGGACAGGCGTGGGCCGCGCAGCGACCCCAGCACCCGAACGTGGCCGCTGGTGGGAGTGTGCAGCCCGTTGATGTGACGGAGCATGGTGGACTTGCCGGAGCCAGATAGGCCCAGCAAAACGGTGATTTCGCCAGTGCGGAACCCTGCGGTCACTTCATCCAAACCCTTGACTGAGGCGTTGAACTGCTTGGTGACATTCTTCAACTGCACGGCGTACATGCGGTCAATCTCCCGTTGCACTTCCGGGGTCACCCGCTGCCCAGCGAATCCGAGCTGTGCGAACGCTTCGGCTGTTCCCGCGGGCCTGTGCGCCAGGCGATGTCCACCCTCCGCCTCGAGGGGCTGGTCTCCTCCGGGCGCGGCAGGCGCTCGATCGTGTTAAGCACCGTGCCCAGCCAACCCTTCGACACCGTCCTGAGTTTCACCCAGTGGTGCCAACAAAAGGACATCACCTCCGGACAGAAAACCCTGTGGATAAAGCGGGCACCGGCCGAACCCACCATGTCCGCCGCATTGGACATCAAAGACGGAGACCCCGTGGTATCCCTCCTCCGCCTGCGCCTGGTCGACGACGAGCCGGTGATGCTGGAGCGCCTCAACTACCCCCTGGAGTTCGGCCAACACGTGCTGGCCTTCGATCCGGATTCCGGATCCATCTACCAACAACTCATCGATTCCGGCGTGGACATCCACCACGCGACCCGCACCATCGACGCGGTGGCGGCGCCCGAAGAGGACGCCCAACTACTAGGCATCACCGCAGGTGACCCCCTGTTGCGCATCAAGCGGCGAGCTTTCACCCGCGAAGGAAGGCCCATCGAAAACTCCGATGACCGCTACCTACCGCAACACTCCCAGTTCACGCTCACGGCCACGCGGGAAACTCCCGCGCCGGGCAGCATGATTGGTCTCGGCTAGTGCGGGGCAGAGGCTCTCAACCGGGCTCTGTTCTGGCCTCTCCATAGGCCTCCGCTTACGCCTGCTCTCGCCCGTGCACCACGTCCGCCCGCGTGGTCCACTCCCTGGCGGACAGGCTGGTCAGCGCATACAGCGCCAACAAGCCTGTGCTGGTGGAAAGAACCGTGCCCACAGAGTGGTGCGCGCCCGTAATCACGCCGATGATTTGCGCAAATTGCGTGATCGTCACCACCCCCAGCAGCACCAGCCGGGCCCAGCCCGTGCCGTGGTACATTTTCCACGCCAGCCAGATCAGCAGCACGTTCAACACCGCAATCAGGCCCACGTACACACCCATGGAGATGGTGGTCTCCTGGGACGTGAGGCCGTCGCCCACAAATTCCCTCCGCAGCTCCCCCAACTCCACCAGCGGCGACAAGATCGCAGCCAGCGCGGTGATGACCACGAACACGGCCGCGCCCGTGATGGAGATGGGCCGCGTCCGCTCCAGCTCATGATCCTCACCAGGCAACACCGCCGTGGTGCGCTTGGCCGCTTCCGCATAATCGGCAGGGTTAACTTCCGTGGTGTCCACCACGGGAAGGTTGCCATCGGTGTAAATCGCGTCCCCACCACCATTGCGGGAGTGATAACCAGTGGAAAAGTTCTCAATGACAGAGACCTGCGCCTCCGGCACAGCCTTCACCACGGTATCCACCACATGGTCGCGCTCAATGTCCACGTTCTCATCAATCTTGTGCGTGATCTGGAACGTAAACACGCTAAAGCCCACGGCGCGGTCATACGTGCCGGCGGCCACCCAGTCCACCCGGGAGCCGCCGGGGAGCAACCAATCATCCGGGCACTTCCACAAGCGGATGTGGTGGCGCTGGGCGGGGTTGCCCTCCACGTGCTGCTGGTAGGCCAAGGTTTGGGTCTTGCCGAAGATCAGCAGCGGGCTCACCGGCGCCTCCGGGTAACTCTTGCGCCGCAGGGTGGAAGTGACGATCGTGACGCTGGACTTCGCGGTGATCGGATCCGCTAGTGTCCACCCAGCTGCGGTCATCGCCGCGTGGACCTGCTCCTGCGTGCCGTTGTAGGCGAGGTTCACCGGGTCACCCAGCAGCCCCTCCTGGGTGCGGCTGCGGCCGATGAAATAATCCGGCACATAGATGCTCGTCATGGTGCGGTGAAACCGAGGCAGCGCCAGATAGGCCATGATGCCCCAAAACAGCACGCCATACCCCACCGCCGCAAGGCTTAACCCTGCGCGGATCACCAGTGACAGGGCAAAGGCGAAGCTGAGAAGCATCACCGCGCCGAATAGGAGGTTTTCAATCACGCCCACGCCGAGGCGCAGGTGCTCAAAGACCTTCCTGGGCGGCTGAGATGCCACGTTGGACTCGGCCACGGCGCGCGACGCATTCGATGTAGTTTTGTTGCTCACACTGTGTAGCATGCCACAGGTGGTTTAGAGTTCGGAAAACCTTTCCAAGTCATCCGGCTTGCCTGCGACGATGATGAGATCATCGCCCGTGAGGTGAGCATCTGGGATGAAGGGCGTCCAGTGCCCCGTGCCCACGCGGACTGAGACGATGCCGACGTGGTGTTGCTTCCACAATGCCTGCAGGTCAATTGGGTGCCCGCGCAGGGGCTTAGGCGGGCGCATCTTGATCATGCCGAAGTCCTCCCCGAACAGCGCGAAATCCTGGAAGGTACCGCGTAGCAGGTGGGCGACGCGCCTGCCGGTATCCCGCTCCGGGTGGACCACGTGGTGCACGCCCAGCTGGGTGAGGATGCGGGCGTGAGCGCTGGAATCCGCCTTAGCCCAAATGTTGGAGATACCCATTTCCACCAGATTGGAAGCGGTCAGGATGGAGGCCTCCAGGTTGGAGCCGATGGCCAGCACCACCCGTTCCATCTCTGGCACGCCCAGCTGCTTCAGCGCCTCCACATCCGTGGAGTCCGCCTGCGCGCACTCGGTGAGGAGGTGAGCGTGATCGTTGACCACCTTGGCATCGCTATCGATCCCTTGGACTTCCACGCCGTTATCCATGAGTTCCTCCGCCACGGCTGAGCCGAACCGACCTAGGCCGATGACGACTACGGGCGGGATGTTGATTTTCGGGCGGCCCCGCCAGCGGCCATAAAACTTCGAGGGCATGCGGCCTGGCCCTCGTTGGGTGCCATGGGAGGGGAATGAGTTAACCAATGAAGGGCCTTTCTACGGGATAGTCAAAACGGCGCTTGGTGGCGCGCATCGCCAGCGCAGCCACGAGGGTGATGGGGCCGATGCGCCCCAGGTACATCAAGGCGCACAGGATGAGTTGGGAAGGGGTGCTGAGGTCTGCGGTGATGCCGGTGCTCAGGCCCACGGTGGCGAAGGCAGAGACCACCTCAAAGGTGGTTTGATCTCCCGTGAATTGCGGGTCGATCCACCTGATCGCCGCGATGGCCGCGATGACAACCGTGGCGCCCGCTGCGGCGACGGTCATGGCCTGCCGGATGACAGCCGGGCTAATGCGACGCTTGGCGATGACCACGTGCTGCTCCCCGCGGAACTCGGCTGCCATGGCGGCGAACAGCACCATGATGGTGGTGATCTTGATGCCACCTGCTGTGCCGGCCGAGCCACCGCCAATGATCATGAGGATGGTGGTTCCCATCAAGGTGGTGGGGTGCATCTGGCCGTAGTCGAGGGAGTTGAATCCCGCCGTGCGGGGTGTCACACCCTGGAAAAAGGAGGCGAGAATCTTTTCCCCAAGTCCCATGCCGCTGAGCACGCCCGTCCATTCGGCGGCCAGCACCATCACCCAACCGACCACGATCAGCACTCCCGTGCCCGCCAGCGTGATCTTGGTGGTGACCGAAAATCTCCGGTTCGCTTTTCTTTGTCGGATGACACAGTGTGCACGGAAAACCAGCTCTTTCAGCACGGGGAAGCCCAGGCCACCCACCATGAACGCTAAGGCCAGCGGAAGGATGATCCACGCATCACCAACAAAAGGGACAAGGTTATCGCTGCGTAAAGCAAAGCCGGCGTTGTTGAAAGCACTGATGGCGTGGAAGACTCCCTCCCATGCAGCCCGCCCCGGCGATTCCCCGTAGTTCACAAAAAGCCGGGTTCCCACGATGAGCGCCACGATGGCCTCGCTGACCAACGTCAGCGCCACAGTCCACGCCAGGATGCGCCGCACCCCACCAACAGTCTGGCTGCGGCCTTCCGCAGCCGCATTCATCCGCGCCTTCAACCCAATGCGCCCCGTGATCATCCACCCGGCCAGGGACGTCATGCTCATGATGCCGAAGCCACCGAATTGAATCAGCAGCATGATGACCACCTGGCCGAAGGCAGACCAATGCGTCGCCGTATCCACGGTGATCAGGCCCGTCAGGCTCACCGCCGAGGTGGCAGTAAACACCGCGTCCTTGACGTGCCCTGGCTCCCCATCTGGCACGGAAAGGGGAAGCTGCAGCAAAACCGTGCCACACGCAATGAGTGCAATAAAACCCGCCGCCACAACGCGCGCGGGCTGCAGCTGCACAAGGCTGCGATCACTGTTCACCCGGATAATGCTAGGCCTGCCAAGCCAGCTTCGTCCACAACTAGGGCAACTCTCAGGTTCTTGAACCGATTCAGCGCGGACGCAATACGAACTGCACGCAGTCAATATCCCCAGCGTTAACCAAGGCCTCATGCAACGCCAACTGGTAATCCCACAAGCGCCGGAAGACCTGGTCAAACCCCGCCGCCGCAGCCTGGCGCTCACGGGCTAGGAAGTTCGCACGCCACAAGGGCAACGTGGTGCGCAGGTGCGAACCCACGTAATTCTCCGCGGACACCGTCAGGCCCGTCTGCCCCAGCACTGCTGCGCGCACCTCCGCCACCGTGGGGTACTCCAAGGCAGGCCAGAGATACTCGCGCATAACCTCCAGCGATTCACGTGCGGTATCCCGCATGTCCTCGTGGGCAACAATGGCCTGCACCACGGCCACCCCACCGGTAGCCAACATCCGGTCAATGGACTTCACATAATGGCGCAACCCCACCTCACCCAGGGTTTCCATGCGCTCCACAGACACAATCGCCTCATACTGACCGGACCACTGTCGCGGCGAAGGCACCAACGAGCCAATCACCTCCACATGCACCGCACCCGCCACCCCGGCAGCACGGACGCGCGCCTCCACCGAATCCGCATGCTCCTCATCAGCACACAACACATCCACACTCGCGCCCCGCAGCGCAGCCTGAATGGCCATCTGACCACCGGAACTAGGCAACTCCAACACCCGATCACCGCGCCGCACCCCGGCCTCATCAAGCATCGTCTCGATCCTGCGCATCTGGCAATCATCAAGATCCTGCCGGTCCGCACCCTCCGGCTCACCCAGCCAGGTCACGTCCACAGGCAGCGTCACCTTCTGGCGGCGGCCCCGGCCGACGGGCACCATGAGCTCCTCGGTCGCCGTCGTCCGCGGTGCAGCGCTGAACTGAGCGGCACCCGTGGCACGGGTCGCGCCAGCATACAACTCCACAAGACCCTCAGGAAGCTCCCGCGCACCCAACCCATGCTCCGTGGATCGGCTGGTGCGGCGGTGGCGTCGCGAAGAAATAAAACGACCCACCCCAGACTCGAAAGGCTGCCGCAACAACACACCCAACACCTCCGGCAAAGGATCAGCCGACCACTGACCAGCCATAAAACCCTCAGCTAGCCCCAACCAGCCATCGGCCACGATACGATCAATCACCTGACCATCCCGCATGGAGAAAAAAGGCACATCCCGGCCATCAACATTGATGCCAGCAGAGGCCAACAAAGACTCCAAGCGGCGCGTGACATCCGCAGCCCGGCGACCCATCAACCGAGCCTCCGGAACCTCCACCAACCGAGGCCACCGGCGCTGGTCAACAAAAGACTCCGCGCCGAGATGCATAACGACAACAACCTCCCACATAACAACAAATGACTCCCCCGAAGTTACTAGGAAAACCACATTTCCAAGCGCAGACACAACCGATTCACCCGCCAAATACCAAATAATCGGCCACAATGCGGGTAAATGAGCCCCCACAAGCACCGCCAGATGTGAGGGCACTGCGCTTTCGGGCTAGGATTGGTGGCTGACGACAACCTTGTTAAACCCAAATAGGAGAGCCAACTTTATGAGCAGCACCCCCTACCGCCCCGCTGGAGGGCGCCACCATGTGGTCATCATCGGCGCGGGCTTCGGTGGCCTTTTTGCAGCGAAGAAGTTTAAAGACGAAAACATCTCCGTCACCATCGTGGACCGGACGAACCACCACCTCTTCCAACCACTGCTCTACCAAGTAGCAACCGGCATCCTCTCCGAAGGCGAAATCGCGCCCTCCATTCGCCAAATCCTGGCAGACCAGGACAACGTGCGCGTGGTCAAGGGCGAAGTGCGCAACGTCAGCCTGGACGAGCGCACTGTCACCGCAGACCTCGGCGGCAAGGACGAGGTACTGGAATTCGACTCCCTCATCGTGGCGGCCGGCGCCACCCAGTCCTACTTCGGCAACGAACACTTCGCAGAGTTCGCGCCGGGCATGAAGTCCGTGGATGACGCGCTCGAGATCCGCGCACGCCTGACCGGCGCTTTTGAGCGCGCGGAGATCACGGACGACCCGGCAGAGCGCGAGCGCCTGCTGACCTTCGTGGTGGTTGGCGCTGGCCCCACCGGCGTGGAACTGGCCGGCCAGTTGGCCGAAATGTCCCACCGCACCCTGCGCGACGAGTTCCGTGAGATCGACACCGAGAACACCCGCATCCTGCTGGTCGATGGCGGCTCCCAGGTGCTGGCTCCTTTCGGCAAGCGCTTGGGCCGCAAGGCCGCCCGCCGCCTGGAAGACCTGGGCGTGGAGGTTGTGCTCAACTCCCTGGTCACCGAGGTGAACAAGCAGGGCGTACGCTTCAAGGATCTGAAGACTGAGGAAGAGACCTTCGTGCCTTCCTACGCCAAGATCTGGTCCGCCGGCGTGGCCGCTTCCCCACTGGGCAAGCACATTGCTGAGCAGGCCGGAGTTGAGGTTGACCGCGCGGGCCGCGTGCCGGTCAACGATGACCTGACCCTGGGCGAGTACCGCAACGTGTTCATCGTGGGCGACATGATGAACAAGGACCGCCTGCCGGGCGTAGCGCAGGTGGCTATGCAGGGTGGCCAGTACGCTGCGAAGACGATCATCAACGAAATCGCGAACGGCACCAGCCCAGAAGGCCGCGCGCCGTTTAGCTACTTCGACAAGGGCTCCATGGCCATCGTCTCCCGCTTCAACGCAGTGGTGAAGATGAACAAGGCTGAGGTCTCCGGCTTCATCGGCTGGATCATGTGGCTGGTTCTGCACCTGCTGTACATGGTCGGCTTCCGCAACCGCGCCGTGGCCGCCTTCAGCTGGGGCCTGAACTCCGTGTCTCGCCGCCGCTGGCAGCTGGTGGCAACCCGCCAGCAGCTGCACGCGCGCAACGCCCTGCGCAAGCTGCGTGAGCTGGAAGACAAGGAAGGCATCCGCTCCATCGAGGTGCGCGACAACCTGCGCTTCGGCGAGGGGCGCGATACCCGGGCAGTGTCTGACTAAGGCTGTGGATTGGGGGCGGGTGTAGGAGGCCCGCTGGGGCGGGCCCGCTCTCCAGGTCGTATCCTGCGCCCAGCTGCGTCTCTTCGCCCAAGCGCGCTCCTTCGCCCAGCTGCGCTCCTTCGCTCCGCTGCGCTCCTTCGCTCCGCTGCGCTCCGCTTGCGGACGGATCAATCGACAACACACTTAGGCTGCAATTTTCGCCAAATCAGCTACCTAAGTGTGTTGTGAACCGACCCCCCCCACCGGCCTGAGTGTGTTGTGAACCGCCACAAACCCGCCTAAGTGTGTTGCGGACCGGCCTTTTGCTTGCCATGGCGTAAAAAGTACGCTCAAAAGCCGGGATTCTTTAGGTGGGTTCATTCGGTGAATGCAGGATTAAGCATATCGAATAGCTTCTCCTGCGGAGTGTATCTGAAGTGTC
>DXFZ01000072.1 GCA_019114175.1 Candidatus Corynebacterium gallistercoris | reverse complement strand
GCTGGCACTGCAACCGAGGGTGACAACTAATGTCCACCTTCTACGAGTCCGTGGGCGGCGAGGACACCTTCCGCGCCATCGTCCACGAGTTCTACAAGCAGGTTCGCCACGATGACATCTTGGGCCCCATGTACCCCGCCGAGGATCTGGAGGGCGCCGAGGATCGGCTCCGCTGGTTCCTCGCCCAATACTGGGGCGGGCCGCAGGAGTTCAACGAGCGCCGTGGCCACCCCCGGCTGCGGATGCGCCACGCGCACTTCCACATCGATACCGCCGCGCGAGACCGCTGGCTGGAGCTGATGGGCAAGGCCATCGACACCGTAGACCGGGACACCCTACCCGATGAGCACCGCGCCGCCATGTGGGACCACATGGAACGGGTGGCGCACATGCTGATCAACGCGCCCGATGATCCGGCGAACCCGGGTGTCCACGGCGGCGCCACGCCGGCCACGGGCCCGCACCTGGGCGTGCCCGGCACCCCCGGCGCCCACGGTTCCACCGGCCGCCATCCCGGCCAGCCCTAACCCGCCGTGCTCGCGGACATCGGCGCCGAGGTCCTGGCACTCCTCCTCGCAGGTTCTGCCCTCGCCGGCTTCGTGGACGCCGTGGTGGGCGGCGGCGGGCTCATTCTCATCCCCCTGGTGATGATGGGCCTTCCCGGCTTCACCGCGGTCCAGGCCGTCGCCATGAATAAGGTCGCCGCCGTCTCCGGCACCAGCTCCGCCGCGGTGCGCCTCCTGCGGACCGTGCCCGTGGACCGGAAGCTCCTCTACTCCACTGCCCCACTGGCTCTCGTCTGCTCCGCCGCTGGGGCTGTCACGGCCACGGCCATGAGCAGCGATGTCATGCGCCCCCTCGTCATCGTGCTGCTCGTCGCGGTGGGCGTCTACGTCGCCGCCAAGCCTAGCTTCGGCCAGGTCACCCGCAGCCACACCGCTTCACCCTCCCCGGCCCGCTGGGTGCTCGCCGTGGTGGCGGTGGGCGCCATCGCCCTCTACGACGGCTTCTTCGGCCCCGGCACCGGCACCTTCCTCATCATGGTGCTCACCGCGCTGCTCTCCCGCACGTTCATCGAGTCCGTGACGATGGCCAAGGTCATCAACACCGCCACGAACGTCGGCGCGCTCGTCGTCTTCGCCGTAGGCGGGCACGTCGACTGGGCGCTGGGGTTGGTCCTCGCGGTCGCCAACATCGCCGGTGCCCAGGTGGGTGCCCGCATGGTCATCACGAAGGGCACGGGTTTCGTCCGGATCATGCTGTTGGTCGTGGTCGTTGCCATGGCGGCGAAGCTCACCGCGGACATGCTCCTCGCCGGTTAAGGCACCCGAGCCAGCCCGCCCGGCTTCGGCGCATAGAGGCTGCCGAATAGGCCATCGACCCGTATCCACGATCCCCCCACAGCCACACGGGCATAGTCATGGTCGCGCAGCTGCGGTGCCGTCGGCTCTGCAATTAACCCCAACCCCCCAAGGGCCGCAACCCACCGGCCTTGCAGCTCCACCCGCGGCGGTTGGTCATTATTTTTCGGCGACGGCACCCCCACCACCTCAACAACCTTCTGCTCCAGAAGGGACTTGGCCACCCCCAGCGGCCCGGAGTGCGCCTTGGACTCCTGTGCGATCTCGGCGTGGAGCGCGCGGAGCGTCTCCCCCGGGACCGTGTCCACGAGGTCATACCCTGCTTCCGGCGGCAGCGCACCTGGCCACACCAGCCCGAGGGCGGGGCCGAAGGGGACGTGCGTTGTGGTGTCGCTGGCCCAGCTCAGTGCTTCGGCGAGTTGGCTGGCACCCGTGACGGCGTGGTCCACGCCCGTGGCGCTGGTAGTTTCGCCTTCCAGGGTGCCGGGGATGCGCTGGGAGACGATCGCCTTGAGAGGCGTGGTGATGAACAGGTCCACGGAGCGTGGGCCGGCCTGCCTGGCGCGAACCATCGCCTGCGCGTCCATGGCCAGCGCGCGCCGCAGGACGGTCTGGGCGCGGCGGAGGGCGCCCGTGCCGGCTTTTTTGGTGGCATGGGGCGTGGCTGGTGCGAGCGCGGGGGCGAGGTTCAGCGTCAGGGTCATGTGACCCATGGTAGGTGAGGGTGGTGTTTGGGTGGTGGTGTGCGGTGCTGGTGGTGGTGTTGGTTGGTGTTGGTGGTGCCTAGCTGACGGACTCCACCGGACGAGTGTTTTCCCGCTGGCCGATGGGGTGCTCCGGCTCCCCGGATTCCTCGACGGGGATGAGGAAGAGGTTTAAGTTCTCGATGTCCTGCTCCGTCCACTGGCGAGACTTGCCGGTCATCATGTCTATGCTGACCATGACGGTGTCAATGGTGCACGCTACCTTGCCGAGGGAGTCCCGCACTTCTTGGCGCATGGTGCAGGACTTGGTGCCGACCTTGGTGAAGAAGCTGCTGACGGCCACCTCCGCCTCCCCCGGTGAGAGCGGGCGCGGGTAGTCGATGGTGGTGTGTCGGACGAAGAACGGCGGGACGGCGATGTCCATCTCCACCAGCACATCCTTGAGAAACACCATGCGTGCATCTTGAGCGAACTCTAGGTACTTCGCGTTGTTGACGTGCTGGTATTGGTCAAAGTCTGACCAGCGGAGCTCGCGGTGGCAGGTGTGCCAGCGGGTGCCGGTCGCGGCGTTGTCGATGAAAGGCATGCGCTTCAGGGTCCTCCTGTGTTTTTCTTTCAGAAATCTATATTGACATATATCGATTAGTTTTGCAGAAAGTTACAGGCGGGGATACTTGTGGCGGGGTGGCCGGTGGGGCTATTGCTGCCAGCGCACCTAGTGGGGCTACTGTTGCGGGCTTGACTAGTGGGGCTATTGCTGCGGGCTTGACAGGTGGTAGCAGGTCACTACTTGAGATACCTGAGGCGCCGGAGGTGCCCGCACTGAAGTACGGAAACTACGCGACGGCTCCACCCCACGACCCGGCCCCTGGCCAACCCCGGGCCCCTCCCCAAAAATTTGTTAATCTCTGAGGCGCGCCCCAACAAAATCCCAGTTGGTCAGATATGCTACTTTGCAGATTAACATATTTTTGGGATCTGCAGATCTGAAGGCGCTCCAGCCACTGCCACTTCACACCCTTGAAGCTGCCTGACGAAACTACTTCCCACCCCGGCCGCCGTCTCACTGAACCAACTAAGACCCCGGCCCACCTGCTAGGCCTTCCCAATCCACGTTTTCGAGCCACTGCTATCTAAATATTCTATTCTGTGCCGAGTAGCTCCCTAAAAGCGCAGGTAGTCAAACCTGCTACTTTACAGAATAGAATATTTAGATAGCAGGGCCGCCGAGAGATCTCCGCTCGTGCGGCATGACCTCCTCGGGCTGCGCTACAACCGTTCCGTCCTGGCCCTGGCCGGTCCTAGCCCCGTCCCGGCCTGGCCACGCCCCTCCCCGACCTGCCCCTTTCCGATCCAGAGTGCTTTCCTGCCTCGAGCCCATGCTTCCTGGGCCCCTGAACAAAAAGACTGCAGACTTAATGCGCAGAAATCGCGAAATCCGTGCATTAAGTCTGCAGTGAATCTAAAGGAAGCAGCGGCGTGGCGCGCGCTAGCGGGTCAGCTTGCGGTGCGTCACACGGTGCGGACGCGCCGCCTCTGGGCCGAGGCGCTCAACCTTGTTCTTTTCGTAGTCCTCAAAGTTGCCCTCGAACCAGTACCACTGGCCCTCAGCAACGTTGCCCTCCCAGGCGAGGATGTGGGTACACGTGCGGTCCAGGAACCAACGGTCGTGGGAAATAACCACTGCACAGCCCGGGAAGTTCTGCAGAGCGTTCTCCAGGGAGGACAGCGTCTCCACATCCAGGTCGTTTGTAGGCTCATCCAGCAGGATCAGGTTTCCGCCCTGCTTCAAGGTCAGAGCCAGGTTCAAGCGGTTGCGCTCACCACCGGAGAGGACCTTGGATGGCTTCTGCTGATCCGGGCCCTTGAAACCAAAGGCGGAGAGGTACGCGCGGGATGGCATTTCATTCTGGCCGACGTGGATGTAATCCAGCCCGTCAGAAACAACCTCCCACACCGTCTTTTCCGGATCGATGTTGGCGCGGTTCTGGTCAACGTAGCTCAGCTGAACAGTCTGGCCCACCTTGACCTCACCGGAATCCGGCTGTTCCAGCCCAACAATGGTCTTGAACAGCGTGGTCTTACCCACACCGTTCGGGCCGATCACGCCCACGATGCCGTTACGTGGCAGCGTGAAGGAGAGATCCTTGATGAGGGTTCGGCCGTCGAAGCCCTTCACCAGGTTGCTGACCTCCACCACCTGGTTACCCAGGCGTGGCGGGGTTGGAATCTGAATCTCTTCAAAGTCCAACTTCTTGTACTGCTCGGCCTCGGCAGCCATCTCCTCGTAACGCTGCAAGCGGGCCTTGTTCTTCGCCTGACGAGCCTTGGCGCCAGAACGCACCCAGGCCAGCTCCTCCTTCAGGCGCTTCTGCAGCTTCTGATCCTTCTTACCCGCAACCTCAAGACGCTTTGCCTTGGTCTCCAGGTAGGTGGAGTAGTTGCCTTCATACGGGTAGAGCTTGCCGCGGTCCACCTCACAGATCCAGCCAGCAACGTGGTCAAGGAAGTAGCGGTCGTGTGTCACGGCCAGCACGGCACCCGGGTACTTCGCCAGGTGCTGCTCCAGCCACAGCACGGACTCAGCGTCCAGGTGGTTGGTTGGCTCATCCAGCAGCAGCAGATCAGGCTCGCTCAGCAGCAGCTTTGCCAAAGCCACGCGGCGGCGCTCACCACCGGAAAGGTTGGTCACCGGTGCGTCCGGCGGCGGGCAGCGCAGGGCGTCCATCGCCTGCTCCACCTTGGAATCCAACTCCCATGCGTCTGCAGCGTCAATCTTCTCCTGCAGCGCGGTCATTTCTTCCATCAGCTCGTCCGTGTAATTGGTGGCCATCTCCTCCGCGATGGCCTCATAACGCTGGCGGACCTGGAAGATCTCCCCCATGCCCTCTTCCACGTTTTCGCGGACGGTCTTTTCCTCATTCAGCGGCGGCTCCTGCTGCAGGATGCCCACGGATGCACCTGGATCCAGGAAAGCCTCACCGTTGGAAGGCTGGTCCAAGCCCGCCATGATCTTCAGGATCGAAGACTTACCGGCACCATTCGGGCCCACCACGCCGATCTTGGCGCCCGGGTAAAACGCCATGGTGACGTTATCCAGAATGACTTTATCTCCGTGCGCCTTGCGCACATTCTTCATGGTGTAAATGAATTCGCCCACGGTGAACTATTCAAACCTTTCTGCATCGGCCCCGGTAAGGCCCCACACCACAACTAGCGGGAAACCACGGCACCAGAGCCTGTCAATGTTTTTTCGCCTCCCCATGCCACCACCGCCGCAACCGGCCGTGCGGGCATGGGGAGTGCCATACGTTCACCTAGTGTACGTTGTTACCTGCCGCATGGTGCGCCCCACCGCCCCCTTTGGCACGCACCATCGCTGCACATCCATGCAGCCCCCACTGCATGAATCGCACCAACAGGCCCCTAGCTATCAACTGGCCAGGCTGCTACCCCTTCAAAAGGGAGGACTAGCAGCGCCAACCAGATCCTCCTGGTCATCAAAGGCATCACCGTCCTGCAGGGATTCCGCCCTCGAGCTGGAATCCGCGGAAGATGCGCTGCCACCAGCAGTGCCCACGCCAGTGCCCACAACCCCGCCAGCTCGAGCAGCCACACCAGTGCCAACACCAGTGCCAACTCCAGAGCCCACGCCAACACCAGCATGCGCCGCTGCAGGCTCCATCGCCGGCTCATCCTCCGAATCCTCCACGGCCCCTTCCATCTCCGGCTTATTCAGCTGCCCCACCAGCTCCGGGCTCTTCTCAAAGGACCCAAAGCGGGTATTCAGATCAACACCCACATGAGTCGCCTTCACCCGAATGATGCTGCGCTTGGAGGTCTTGCCGTTCTCCTCCACCTCCCAGTTGGACTGCACCAGCCGGCCAACAACGATGACGGGCGTGCCCTTGCACACCGTATGCGCCACGTTCATCCCCAGGCGGTTCCAGCACTGCACGTCGATGAAGCACGTTTCGCCGTCCTTCCACTTGCCCTCCCCGTCAACATAGCGCCGGTTCATGGCCATCCGGAATGACACCAATACGCGCGACTGATTCTCCGTGGCAAACACCTTGTCCGGCTGCGCCACCACATTGCCTACTAAGTAGACGCTCGATAGATTGTTAGACATTTCTAACCGATTCCTCCTTCTTGAGGTCCCCCGCCAGCGGCTTGTTCCCCCGGCGCGTGCCGCCCATTGTGACAAGCCCTCCCCCACCGCGGCCAACACCCACGGAGCCACTTGTGGATAACACACCACAGAACAACCCCGGTTTCCACAGACATGGAACACCGGGGTTGACAAGGTGGGGGATGCTGGCTACGCGCCGCCGTCGCCCCCAAAAGAGTCATGATCGCGGCGGAACTGATCGCGCTTGACCTGGTGTTTATGCTTGCTGCTGTGCAACGCGGACTGGACCTGCTGCTCCTGGTAGGCGTTGCCATAGTACTCACGGTTGCCCGTATCCACCGTGCCCTCAGCCAGGCCGGCGAGCATCGCGTTGTAAGCCTCCAGCTCCTCATCTCCGGAGCGCTCCTCCTTACGGTCGTAACGCTTCGCGTCACGCTGATCGGCGCGCCACCACTGGAAACCGTGCGCGATCGTCACGATGACCAGCGGGATCTCACCCAAAGCCCAGGTGATACCGCCACCGAGCTTCTGCTGCTCCTCCAAATCCACCTCGAACGGGAAGTTCAGCTGGTTGTAGAAGTCCGTGTTCAGCGGCTCCGCCATCTGCATCATCGCGATGCCGAACCAGGCGTGGAAGGTGACCATCGCGAACAGCGTCAGCATCTTCACGAACGGGGAGAGATGGCGGGGTGCGGCGTCCACGCCGATGATCACCCAGTAGAAGATGTAGCCGGAGATGATGAAGTGGATCATCATGAACAGGTGCCCGCCGTGCTCCGGGGCCATCCAGTTGAACAGCGGTGAGAGGTAGAGGTAGTAGAAGCCCAGCACGAACTGCGTGGCCGCCACAATGGGGTTCGTCAAAAAACGGGAGACCGGGTTGTTGATGAACACCACCAGCCACTCGCGCGGACCCGGAACGCCATTCTTGCCCGCGGCGGGCAGGGCGCGCAGCAGCAGCGTCATGGGCCCGCCCAGCACCCAGAACACGGGCACGGCCATAGACAAGATCACGTGCTGGAGCATGTGGGGGCCGAACATGGCCATCGCGTACATGCCCAGGCCGGAGCTGGTGGCGAACAACAGCGTGATGTTGCCCGCAGTCCACCACAACAGCCGGGAGATGGGCCACTCAATGCCGCGCTTCTTCAGGCTCCACCACGCCCACATGTAGCCGGCCTGCAGCAGCAGGGCGCCAGTGCCGAAGACCAGGTCAAAGCGGAACATCGTGAAGTAGTTCAGGATGCTCGGCGGCTCGGTGAGGGTGTAGCCCAGCAGAATGTCCTGCTGGGTCAGATCCGCGTTGCGCTCCACGGGCGGCGGGATCCGGGACAAGCTCACGGCCACGCCGATGGTCGCGGCCATGATCAGCACCTCATAGGTGGCAAAACGGATAAACGGCATTCGCTGCGCCAGGCTGAAAGCGCCACCCTCCCCCTCGGCACGTTCCAGGGACGGGATGATCTTTGCCCGCTGCCGCCAGCCGAACCACGCCAACACCAGGGTCAGGGCCATCTTCGCCAGGATCACCCAGCCGTATTGCGTGGTGAACAGCTCCACAGGCTGCACCCGCAGCATCGCATTAATGAACCCGGAGATCGCCAACGTGATGATGGAAAACAGCGCCACGAAGCTGTACCTGCGCACCAGCAAGCTCAGGTGCGGCCCGCGCCTCCCGGCGTGGGCAATCAGCGCCAGCAAGCCACCCATCCAGATGGCGGTGAAGACAATGTGCCACAACAGGGAGTTCACCCCGTGGTCGTGATCACCGCCAGATGCGGAATGCCCCTCCAGCGCCAGCGGCACCAAAGACAAAATAGACACCGCCAAAAATACCGGCTGCCAGATCCACTTTCGCGTCAGAAGGGACAAACCCCCGGCTACACCTGCAAAAATAGCCACCCACTGCCAAGACTTCGCCGCGGAGACCTGCTCCAGGGCAATCCCCCAGTACTCAGGCTTCAGCGTCTCCGCCAGGGGTGCACCGGACACGTCAGACATGTACAGCGGAATCAGCATCACCGCGCACAGGGCCCAGGCCAGCATCCCGTAGCTACCCGTGCGCGCCGCGCGGAACCCGTCCAGGTCCAGCACCCCGTCCTTGCGCGGCGGCGTGCCGAAGGCGGACATGAGGAACCCACCAATGCCGATGCACGCCACGAAGGTTCCGGCAGAGCGCACCAACGGCAGTCCAATGGTGGTGATCTCGCCGGGATCCGGGATACCCAGGATCGCCAGTGACTTCCCCAGGAAGCTGTATCCGATGAGCGCACCCACCAGCCCGGCCACCAGCGCACCGGCAACGTACACCATGCGGGGGCTGTGGAGCTTCTTCGTCTCGTCTGCCATGTATGTGACCTTACCGCCGGGGTGAGCCGATCCATAAGCTCGCAAACCCCTAGGGCGTTGCATCTCACATTGCGGTTGTGCAGTATTCTTCTAGTGCGTTGTGGCGCGCGCCGTCTACTACCGCACTGGGACGCGTGGCCTAGGGCTCGCGCAACGCCGTCGCCTCCGTAGCTCAGTGGATGAGAGCAGTGGGTTTCTACCCCATGTGTCGCGGGTTCGAATCCTGCCGGGGGCACATTTCCTTCCCGCCGAAGAGGCGGGAACCGCTAAGGTTGCTTCTATGACTTCCTCCAAGCAACTTCCCTCCCCCGCCCCCGGCCGTTGGGCCGTGATCACGGGCGCGTCTTCTGGCATTGGCAAGGCCATCGCCGTGGAACTTGGTCGCCGTGGGCATGATTTGATCCTGGTGGCCCGGTCTTCTGGCCCGATGCAGGAGGTGGCTGCGGCGCTGCCGGGGCGCCAGGTTGAGGTTCGTTCGGTTGATTTGAGCGACGCCACCTCCCGCTCAGCCTTCATCACCGAGCTCAAGGACCTCGAGGTCTCCATCCTCATTAACAGTGCGGGAGTGGCGACCTTCGGGGACTTCTCCGCTTTGGATTATGACTATGAGCGCTCCCAGTTTGAACTGAACGCCACTGCTTTGTTTGAGCTCACAGCCACCGTGATCCCCGGCATGATGGCCCGTGGTGAGGGCGGTATCGTGAACGTCGGCTCCGCCGCGGGGAACATGGCCATCCCGGGTAACGCCACCTATGTGGGCACGAAGGCCATGGTGAACACCTTCACCGAGTCCCTGCACTATGAGCTGAAGCCCCACGGCGTGAAGTGCACGCTGCTGGCACCGGGGCCCGTGCGGGAGGCGCGCAAGGACGATGAGGAGCGCACCGAGGTTGATGACGCGGTGCCGGATTTCTTGTGGACCACCTATGAGGACTGCGCCACCGATACCCTGAACGCCTTGGCGGCGAACAAGCTACGCGTGGTGCCGGGGCCGCTGTCCAAGATCATGAACTTCGCCTCCACCTATATCCCGCGCCGGGTGAGCGCGCCGATCATGGCGAAGTTTTACGCGAAGATGGCTCAAGAGGAGGCGGGTAAGTAATGGCGGAATTCAACACTCCTAATCAGGTGGCGAAGAATGACCGGATCGTGTGGGCCGATTGCGAGATGACCGGCCTGGACCCGGATCAGCACGTGCTGGTGGAAATCGCGGCGATCGTCACGGACGCCCAGCTCCAGCCCCTAGACGAGGGCATTGACCTGGTCATCCACGCCACTGAGGATGAGCTCTCCCGCATGGACGATGTGGTGAAGAAGATGCACGGCGATTCCGGGCTGACGGAGCAGATCCGCGAGTCCAGCATTTCCGTGGAGGAGGCCGAGCGCCAGGTGCTGGAGTACGTGCAGCGCTTCGTGCCGGTGGCGCGGATGGCACCGCTGGCGGGTAACTCCATCGGCACGGATAGGACGTTCATCACCCGGTATATGCCGAAGCTGGACGAGTTCCTGCATTACCGGATGATTGACGTCTCCAGCATCAAGGAGCTGGCCCGCCGCTGGTACCCGCGGGTGTACAACGGCCAGCCGGACAAGGGCATGGCCCACCGAGCGTTGGCGGACATCAAGGAGTCCATCCGGGAGCTGGACTTCTACCGCCGGGCCATGTGGGTGGCGAAATCCCCGGACGCGGACCAGGTGAAGGCCGCCGCAGACGCGGCCAGCGAGGCCTTCCCCATCTAGACCCCTTTCCGCCCGCGCACCTGCCATTTTGGAAGTTCCACGGGTGTGGTCTAACATGAACTGCGCTGCCACAACGGTGGAAGCGATGGTGGCTGTAGTTCAGCTGGTAGAGCACCAGGTTGTGATCCTGGGTGTCGCGGGTTCGAGTCCCGTCAGCCACCCCATACACGCCCGGTAGATGGAACAGATGTTGTCTGTGAGATCTGCCGGGCTTTCGCATGCCGGGTTTTTCTATGCGCCGGCTTTCCCATGCGCGGATGCGGCCTGTGGATCTTGCCCCTTCCGTGCCCGGCGAATGGAGGTCTCGAATTTTGGACAAGCTCAGATCGAAAATTAGCCGATTTTCCGATCTGAGGTTGTCCTTTTTTCTGCGCCAGTTCGGATGTTGGGCGTGGCAGCATGGCCCGGCCTGATCCTCACATCGTTACAGTGGGTAACTATGAGTGAGGAAGCAGACAAGTTGTGTGACCCCGAAGCAGCGTTCCGGGATGTCTTCCGCGGCCACCCTGCGGGCATCGCCCTCATCACCGCCACCGTGGATGGGGAGCCGGTGGGGCTCACCGCGTCTTCAGTCAGTTCGCTTTCCCTGGATCCGCTCTCCATCAGCTTTTCCCTCATGAAGCGGGATGGCTCCGCCGGCCAGCTCCTGCGCGCAGACAGTATGCTGGTGCACTTCCTCACCGACTCTCAAGCGGAGGTGGCCGCCAGCTTTTCCAAGTCCCGCAATGACCGGCCCGCCGGGGAGAAGTTTTACCCAGACCAGGGCTGGACCACCGCGGAGACCGGGGAGCCGCTCCTGCCCGGCTCCCGGGCTGTGCTGCGCGTCGTTCCTTTAGATGTGGCACAGGCCGGGCAGGCCACGCTCATCGCGGCTGAGGTGACGGACGTGCTCACCACGTCCGATGAACCCGCGCTCCTGTTCCAAGGGCACAAGTTCTTCAGCATCGCCGGGCTGGAGCCGCTGGCGTAAGAGCCCGCGGTGCCGCCTCAGCACATAGGCGGCCTTAGGCCCGCTGCGCAGTGTAGCCGGCCTCATCCACGGCGGCGATGACCAGCTCATCACTGACCGTGCCATCGCTATCGAATGACAAGGTACCCGCCGCAGCGCTCACAGAAATGTTGCTGACACCTTCCAGGTGGCTGACCTCTTCCTTCACGGCGTTTTCGCAGTGGCCGCAGCTCATGCCGGTCACGGTGTACGTCTGGGTGCTCTTCTGGGTGCTCATGGGAAACTCCTTTTAGTATTCCTCGCTAGTGCTGCTCGGCGATCCCGTTCGGATCGCCCACACCCACCTGTATACCCTCCGGGGGTATATCTTTCAAGGATTTACCCGCCATGTGCGCTAGCATGACAACCATCATGACCCACGATGACACCCGCTACACCAAGGCCACCAACGCCACCGCCAGCGCCATCATTCGCAGCTACTCCACCAGCTTCTACCTCTCCTCCCTCGCCCTCGGCCAGCCCATCCGCACCCACGTCCACAATCTCTATGGCATGGTGCGCATCGCCGATGAGATCGTCGACGGAACCGCCAACGCAGCCGGCATCCCCACCGAACACCTCCCACAACTCCTCAACGATTACGAGGCCCGCGTCCACCACGCACTCAACCACGGCTTCAGCACAGACCCGCTCATCCACGCCTTCGCCACCACCGCCCGCTGGGCCGGCTTCCCCACCAGCCACATCACGGACTTCTTCACCTCCATGCGCACGGACCTCTCCCCCGCGCGCACGCACAGCCCAGAATCCGCCGCCGCATACGTCCACGGCTCCGCGGGTGTCATCGGGCTGATGTGTAACGCTATCTTCGCCGCACACCTCCGCGATGCCGGCACCCCCTGGGATGACCACACGCGCCGGAGCACCGATCACGGCGCCTATGCCCTCGGCAGCGCATTCCAAAAGGTCAACTTCTTAAGAGACTTCGGCCACGACCACCTCACACTGGGCCGCCACTATCTACCGCACGTTCCGGCTGAGGGGATGAACGGGGAGGCGCTGGGTGCCGTCGCCGAAGAAATACAACAAGAACTAGCCACCGCGTGCGCCACGATCCCACAGTTACCCCGCACGGCCCGCGGCGGAGTCCTCGCGGCGCACGACCTGTTCGCGGAACTCAACCGCCGCCTCGCCGCCACCGACCCAGAAGAGCTCGCCCGCACCCGCGTGCGCATCCCCGAAACACAGAAAGCCCGGATCATCGCCCGGGCTTTGTGGCGCGCACGCCGGATGTGAGCCGCGCCAGCCGAAGCTACCCCTTCGCGTTACCGGCCTTCCACGTCTTCCAATCGATGTTCCAATCGCCCAGGCCGTCGGAGCCGGAGAGCGTGGAACCTGTGGTGTTCTTGACCTCCACGATGTCCCCGCGCTTGAAGTTATTCAGCACCCACAGTGCGTTCTCCGGGGAGACGTTCACGCAGCCGTGGGAGGTGTTCGTGTTGCCCTGGGCCCACACGCTCCACGGGGCGGAGTGGATGTAGATGCCGGAGTAGCTCATCTGGGTGGCGTAGGCGACATCCTTCTTGTAGCCGCCATTCTCCACCGCGAGGCCGAAGGTGCTGGAGTCCATGAGGATGGATTCGTGCTGGTCACCGACCATGTACACGCCATTCGGGGTGGCGTACTCCGTGCCATCGCGGCCCAGCGAGACCGGCATGGTCTTGGTGGCCTGGCCGTTCTGGTAGATCGTCATGGTCTTCGTGGCATCATCCACTACCGCACGGGTTTCGTCACCGATGGTGAAGCTGGCCTCCTGGTCCGCTGTGCCATAAACACCATCGCCGATCTCCACGCCGTACAGGTCCGTGGTGACCGTGACTTCCGTGCCCGGCTTCCAGTAGTTCTCCGGGCGCCAGCGCACCTCCTGCGCGGTGATCCAGTAGAACGCGCCCTCCACCTTGGGGCTGGTCTCCACGGTGATGGCCTCCTCCACGGCCTCGCGGTCCGCCACTGCGGAATCGAAGCGCAGGGCGATGGTCTGCCCCACACCCACCGTGGAACCATCCAGCGGCGCCAGGGAGTAGCTCTGGGTGCCGTACGCCGTGACGGTGGTGAAGGTCTGCTTCAGCGTTTCCTTCCCGGACTTCGCCTTCAGCGTGTACTGGCGGCCAAAGCCTAGCTTCTCGCCGGCAGTCCAGGTGGTGCGATCCTTGTTGAAGGTGCCCTCTACCTCCACGCCTTCTGGGTTGATGAGGGTCACGGAGTCAATCTTCTCCGTGGAGCTGACCTCCAGCGGCGTGCTGACAGGCACGCTGGTGGAGCCATCCTTCACTGTGGACTTCAGCTCCACCTTCTCGGTGTCTTGCGCATTGGCGGCGCTGCTGGCGGAGACCTCCGAGTTGTTACTCCCAGAGCCTTGGTCAATGGTGCAGGCAGCGGTGAATGCGAGCGCTCCCACAGCCATCACGGCCCCCACTGCGGTGGTGGTTTTCTTGGCCCGGCGGCCGAGGGCTGCGATAGGTGAGCGGTTGGGTGTGGTGATGCGCACGTACTTCTCCGAAAGCGTCTTCAGGTTTTTCATAAGCTGCGTATGAGTCTAGCCCCGCCGGGTGTTGACTCGTTAGCGAATCTACGGCGTTTGGGCAGGTTGTGGCCGAATTGTTATGTGGTGTTCGGTTGCCGCTGGCGAGCTCCATCGGTGTTGCGATTCTTCTTTAGTGCGACGGCATCAAATACACCCCGCGACCAGCCGATTTGTGATGTTTCAGTGTCTGCGTATAGAGTATGTTCTCGTTGCAGCGAGCAGTCATGGCAACAGTCACTGACAGACTCAGAAGTAACAAGCGGGTCATTAGCTCAATTGGCAGAGCAGCTGACTCTTAATCAGCGGGTTCGGGGTTCGAGTCCCTGATGACCCACCACACCACCCCCGCCGGGATTATCCCCGGTGGGGGTTTTGCGTTTGACCCTTTCAGCAACACTTGATCCTACAGGGCCCAAGGGCTGCGTGCTGGAATGAAGTACGAGATTCCGCCGCATTGTTACTACGCACGGGCACGGAAAACTCCAAAAAACGGGACAAGTTTAGTAACAGTTGTGACTTGCCCCGTAACAATGCCCGAGGGTGGACCCCGGAATACTTCCCCGCCACCACGCGTTGGAATGAGCATCATGGATTCATACAACCAGCCCTCCACCAAGCAACTCGCCAAACAACTCCCCAAGCAACTCCCCTTGTCACTCATCGATTTCGCCACCGTCTACAAAGGCGAGCGCCCGGCGGATGCTTACGCCCGCTCCGTCCAGTGGGCCAAACAGGCCGAGCGGCTGGGTTACAAGCGCATCTGGTACGCCGAGCACCACAACATGAAGTCCATCGCAAGCTCGTCACCAGCTGTGCTCATCTCCCACGTCGGCGCACACACCGAGAGCATCAACCTCGGCGCCGGAGGCGTGATGCTCCCCAACCACGCCCCACTGGTCATCGCCGAGCAGTTCGGCACCCTGGCCGAGCTCTACCCCGGCCGCATTGACTTGGGCCTCGGCCGCGCCCCCGGCACGGATCAGATGACCCTCCGGGCCCTGCGCCGCAATGCCCGCGCCGCCGAGCACTTCCCCAACGACGTCCAGGAGCTCCAGGCCTACTTCGGCGAGGAGTCCCGCATCCCCGGCGTGGAGGCCACACCCGGCAAGGGCACTAACGTTCCGCTGTACATCCTCGGCAGCTCCCTGTTCGGAGCGCAGCTCGCCGCCCAGCTGGGCCTGCCCTACAGCTTCGCGTCCCACTTCGCCCCCGCAGCCCTCACCCAGGCCGTGCAGGTCTACCGGGAGAAGTACCAGCCCAGCGAGCGCCACCCGGAGCCGTACGTCATCGCTGCCGTCAACGTCATCGCCGCGGACACCGAGGAGCAGGCCGAGGAGCAAAACCGCCTCGTGCGCCGCAACCGGGTTCACCTCATGGCCGCCCGCGGCAAGGACCTCACGGAGGAAGAGCTGGACATGCTGGTGGACTCCCCCGCTGGTCAGCAGATCCTTGGCATGCTCAAGTACACCGCTGTGGGCACGGGGGATCAGGTGCGCGCCTACCTTGAGGAGTTCGCCGCCCTCGCCCAGGCCGATGAGCTGATGGTGAGCCTGCAATCGCCATCCACGGAGGAATCCCTGCGCTCCATGGAGATCCTTGCCAGCAGCTGGGGCTTGAGCAACTAGGGCTTAACGCTGGCTGCTGTTAGTGGTGGCGTCGCCCCCAAAAAAGCTTGATGAGCTGCGGGGCGTACGCGCCCACGACCAGCATGGCGATCACGCGCATCACCTGGATGACGGTGACGATTGGCTCCGTGCCGGCCTCGTGCGCGAACGCGATGACCGCGTAGATGCCGCCGGGGACGGTGGCGAGGTAGGCGTCCAGCACCGGGAAATCCCAGATCCCCGCGATGGCGAAGGCCGCGGCCACGCTCGTGGCCATCATCAGCGCAATCACGCCCACAATCACCGGCAGGGCGCGCACGAATTGCCGCAGCGCGGACTTCGTGAGCGTGCCGCCGGCCTGAATGCCGATGAGCGCATACGCCGCGTCCACCACGAGCCCATCGGGGCTGATGTACTCCACGGGCACGCCCAGCCCCATCACCGCGATCATCGCGAAAGCGATGCTGAGCAGCAGATACGGGCTGCTGACGGTGAACCACCGCGCGGTAACTTTCGTGAACGCCCACACGGCCACCCCGATCACGATGCAGCCAACGATCCCGTGCCAGTTGGTTGCCAGGAGATTTTCTTCTTGGGGCGACGCCACCCCAGCCTCCCCCGGCCCAGAATCAGCAAGTGTTCCCAGCACGCCCACAAACGCGGGAAGGGTGAGGACCACGATGGACACGCGCAGGTACTGGGTGAGCGTGACAAAGCGCGTGTCTGCCTTCAGTTCGTTCGAGAGCATGACCATGGCGCTGGCTCCCCCGGCGAGGGTGGCGAGGGTGGCCGTGGTGGGGCTCGTGCGGTGGAACCGGACGAGGAGCCAGGAGGCCAGTGCGCACACGGCAAGCGTGACGGCGAGCGAGATGATGGTGGGGCCGGCGTAGGAGGCGATGGTGGCGAGGCTGGAGGTTGTGAGCGGGGCGGTGCAGAGGAGCGCCACGATGACCTGCGCGGGGATCATGGCCTTCTTCGGTGGGGTTACTTGGCGGTCGCCCACGATGGCGTAGATGCCGAAGACGACGAGGAACGCGAAGATCCAAGCGGCTGGGATGCCGACCTTTTCAGCGATGAAGGAAAGCCCCACCGCCACGGCGGACAGGGCCGCGGTGGCGAGGGGCTTGCGCAGGGTGGTGCTGCGGTGGGTGGCGGTGCCGTGAGTGCTGCGTGGCAAGGGTTAGCGGGTAGCAGCCAGGAGGCGCTGGATTTCCTTGATCTGCTTCTTTTCCTTGCGCTTGGAGCTCACGGCAGCGGCGGTGAGGGCGATAACTCCGGCGACGACACCGCCGATGATCATCTGAACCTTCGGGTCCTTGACGGTGTCCATGACCTGGCCACGAGCGTCATCAGCCAGGTTCTTTGGGTCTGCGCGGACTGCCAGCTCGTCAAGGGTCTTGGCTAGCTGGTTGCGGGTGCGCTCAATATCACGCTGGATAGCATCGATGCTACGGGCCACGGTGCATGCTCCCTTTTCACAATGTTGGTTTGGTGTGCGCCTTGCTGCAAGGCCGTTCTCACATATTGTAGAGGATTCCCTCCGGCGGGGTTGAGTATGGATTACGTAAACTGGGGCGCATGGCTGAAAACAATGTTGAGAACAATGCTGGAAACGATGCTGGGACTGGTGCTGGGGCCGCTCCGGTGCGGCTGGAGGAAGGGCAGGCTGCTCCCCAGTTCACGCTGGCCGATGAGGCAGGTAACTCTGTGAGCTTGGCTGACTTCGCAGGGCAGAAGGTGATTGTGTACTTCTACCCCAAGGCAGACACTCCGGGTTGCACCACCGAGGCGTGCGACTTCCGCGATTCTTTGACGCAGTTGAATGGGCAGAACATCGCCGTGGTGGGGATTTCCCCGGACCCGGTGGAGAAGCTGGCGAAGTTCAAGGAGAAGTATGAGCTGACCTTCCCACTGCTCTCCGACGAGGATAAGTCCGTGATGAAGGCCTACGGGGCCTTTGGGGAGAAGAAGAATTACGGGAAGGTGGTGCAGGGCGTGATCCGCTCTACCTTTGTGGTGGATGAGGAGGGGAAGATCGCCCTGGCCAAGTACAACGTGAAGGCGACGGGGCACGTGGCCCGCATCGCCAAGGAGTTGGAGCTCTAAGGGGTTAGAGCTGGTGAGGGGGTGGGGTTAGGCGTCAGCGTCGCCGTTGCCGTTATCGCCGTTATCGCCGTTATCGCCACCTGCTGCGGGGGCGTCCTCGGCGCCGTTGCTGGATCCGTTGCTGGAGCCGCCTCCGGTGAAGATCTTCTTCAGGTTCTCAAACAGGTTGTTGAAGAACTCGATGATCTTGGCGAGGAACGAGATGCTGGAGACGAAGGCGCCACCGGCGGAGCCTTCAGCTGAGGAGCCGTCCACGAGGGAGCCAGCTGGGCCGAGCTTGTCACCGATCTGGTCGAACAAGATGGAGTCTTCAATACCGCGGTGGATGTTCTTTCCACCGTTGCAGAGCAGCAGGCCTACGGCGTCGGAGGCAGGCTTGGTCACGGTCCATTCCACGGACTGGCCCGGCTCGATGGCAGCGGTCACCCGATCTGGTGCGGTTGCGCCCCTAGTGCCATCTGCGGTCTTCTTTGGCGCGTCTTCGCCGGACCAGGAGACGGGCTTACCTTCCTTGTCGAAGGCCAGCACGGCACCATTGTTCTTCTCAGCCAACACTGGGCCAATGACGGAAGCCGGGCTCGAGGTTCCGCTCTCCGCCAGCTTCGGGATCTCGCTGTTCACCAGCTCGTCGTAGTTGAGAACGAAGCCCGTGCAGCGGTCAGCCTTATCGGACTTGTTGGTGTAGGTCACCTTGATTTCCTCGCCATTGCGCTGAACCTTGACTGGACCGGTGAGGCCGGCGTGGGCCTGGGTCAGGGAGTCAACGATGGCGGAGGAGCCGCCTGGGGTCTGGGCTTCATTCGTTGTCCTGCGCGATAGCTGCTGGCAGGGAGGCAAAGCGAACGCCTGCGGCGGCAACGGTGGAGATGACGAAGCGGGAGAGGGAACGCATGTGTGATTGTTCTTTCACGGTGAATGTGTGCTTGCGGGGTTGTTCTGCCCCCCCTGGCACACGAATTGTTTGGTGTGTGTTGTTCAGAGTGAAAAGTGTGTAGGTAGTTGGTAGGCGGAGGCGCAGCCTCTACCTACCGTTTCAAGTGCTACTGGTTGTCTGCTGCCGGGGTGTTATCTGCACCCGCATCAGTGCCTTCACCTTCGCCTTCAGCAGAGCTGGAGCCGGAGGCGGAGGAACGATTGCCGCCGAAGAGACCACCGAACAGGGCCTTCAGTGCGTTCATCAAGCCAGAGAAGAACTCGATGATGGCGGAGAACCCCGGGATGAAGCTCGTGATGCTACCCGCGATCAGCGGGGAGTTGGAGGAGCCATCAACCACGGAACCGGCTGGGCCCAGCTTGTCCTTAACCTGGTCAAAGAAGATGGACTGCTCAATGCCCTTGTAGTTCTTCACGTTTGAGCCGAAGTTGCCGTCGCAGAGAATGATCGCCACCGCGTCCTTAGACGGGTTCGCCATGGTCCAGGTGACAGCCTCACCTGGAGCGATGGGCTTCAATCCCGTTGCCAGCACCGCACCCATAGTGCCCTTCCCCCAGTTGGGAATGGCATCCTTGCCGGACCAGGTGGCAGGGACCTGAACTTGGTTCTCCCCCTCGCCTTCCTTGACGAAGTTCATCACCGCGGAGTCACCCCGCTTGATGATGTCATTGAACTTGCCGAGCAGGGCAATGCCACTGGTCGTGGCTGGGTCAGCCTTGTCCAGGCCTTCCTTCACAACCTCGGCGTAGGGCAGCGCCAGGCCGGAGCACTTCTGCTCAGCCACGGTCTCGTTGGTGTAGGTGACAACCACCTCAGAACCGTTGCGCTTGACCTTCACTGGCCCGTTAAGCCCTTCATCAGCCGTAGCCAGGCTCTCCAGGATGGATGCCGAACTGGATGCGTCCATCGCAGGGGCTTGTTCATCCTGTGCCATCGCGCCCGGGAGGGCACCGAAGCCCAGCGCCGTAGCAGTGACGACGGAGAGGATAACGCGTGAGAACTTGCGCATGTGTAGTCCTTTTCAGTGTGTAGTACTTGAAACGTCCGGACTCAATGGGAATCCTCCCCTCTTCGGGGTGGGAAGTGTGGGTTTCACTGAATCCGATACGTGGAAAGTTATAACAACCAAGCTAAAGGGGCATGTTTTTTCTGTGGAACTCTTTAGTTTTTTCTCATGAGCGATCACATGAGCCACACCAGCCACTTAAGACAACAAACATGGACTGCGTACTAGTGTAATGAGACAGGTATTAGATGTGCTTTTATACCTATCGGCCAATGTGCTGGCCTAGTCCCCGAATCTCTCCCCCGCCACCTAAAAAGGGTGGCGGCCACATGTGCGCCTGGGGAGACTTGAACTCCCACGTCATAAGACACTGGAACCTAAATCCAGCGCGTCTGCCAATTCCGCCACAGGCGCAGTGCACTCGCGTGCGGTAGTCATAGTAGCAACCCGTAACCCGAAACCTAAAAACCCAATTCAGCGCGCTAAGATTGGTGCCTGTGAGTACCCAGCAGACCCCCTCAGAAGCAGAGTCCAACGCGTCCGCTTCTACCAACCCCTTCCCCCTGCGGGTGCGCATCATCCAGCTGGTATTCCTCACCATCGCCGTGCTCACCACACTCGGCCTTGCCTACTGGCAGTGGACCAGCTGGCAATCCTCCGGCGGGTCTTTTCAAAACCTCGGATACGCAATACAGTGGCCCATCTTCGGCGGGTTCCTCATCTTCGCCTACCGCAAGTACATCCGGTACGAAAAGGAGCGGCTCCGAGGCGAAGAAGAGGCTGCCGTCCCACAGGAGCGCAAGCAAGCCATGACGGAAATCCCCGATGACTTCCTCCATGACCTGCACCAGGCTCCTCGCCGTGAGGTGGATGTTTCCCGCCAAGACCTCGAAGATGACCGGAGAAGGCGGGCGCGCGGTGGCGTCGCCCCTAAAAAAGAAGGAAAGAAATGAGCAACAACACCGTCCACCCTGCGCGCCAAGCGCGGGTGGCCAAGTCCCTGAAATTTTACTCCGCTGCCGCCTTTTTCACGGGTATCTGGCTGCTTATCCTGACTGCAGAAGTAATTTGGACCCACTTAGTTGTCGGAAAGGGCAACGAGCCCGAGTGGTTCCAATTCATCGGCCCAGCCCACGGGTTAGTTTTTATTGTTTATGTGATCACATGCCTTGACCTCGGCACCAAGGCACGCTGGCAACCCTCTAAGTGGTTAACAACCATGCTGGCAGGCGTTGTCCCATTCTTGAGCTTCTATGTTGAGAAGAAGCGACGTGAAGAGGTGAAGGAAACCTTCCAGCTCAACTAACCCGCGGCACTACTCCACGTGGGAGGTCTCCACGGACACGGACTTGATGTCCTCCTCCGTGGGCTCCGTGGACCCCATCGTGGGCACGGACTCCTGCTGCGGCTCCCACGTTGCCTGCAAGCAGGAAAGCACGCCCACCGCAGCCGCCTTCGTGGTCACCTGCAGCGTGGAGAGATCCGGCAGGAAGCCGGGGTTGTGGTTGGTGGGGATGTCCACATCCAACCGGTCCGCCGCCTCCGCGCGCTTCCACTGCTTGCGCGGGGTGATCCCCACCGTCCACAGCATGTACGGGCTACCGAAGGCCTTGGGGATCACGCTGAAATCCTCGGAGGCCGTCCACGGCTCCATGTCCAGGGAGTCCTCCCCGAAGGCGGAATCAAAGGCGGGCCGCACCACGTCAAACACCTGGCGGGCGTTATCCGTGGGGCCCAGCATGCCCACGAACTTGAACTCCGGGTCCCGGTCGGCTCCGGCCGCCATGGCTTCTGCGCGGACAATGCGCTTGATAGCATCCACGCACCTCTTGCGCAGGTCCTCATCGTAGAAGCGGCAGGAGAGGGCAATCTTCGCCGAATCTGGGATGACGTTGTTCGCCTTTCCAGCCTCCACGGAGGCCACGGTGATCACGGCGAACTTGTTCGGCGGGACCTCCCGGGACACAATCGTCTGCAGCTTCATCACCACAGACGCCGCCAGCACCACGGGGTCCACGGAACGGTGCGGCATGGAGGCGTGCGCGCCGCGGCCGAAGAGGGTGATCTCGATGGTCGTGGAGGAGGTCATCACCGGGCCCGGCGCGGTATACACCTGCCCCGCAGGCCCGGCGATGATGTGCTGCGCCAGGCACACGTCCGGCCGGGGGATGACGCGGTTGAGCCCGTCAGAGACCATCCGGTGCGCACCGATGGATGCCTCCTCCGCAGGCTGGAATAGCGCGATGAACGTGCCGGACCACTGGTCTTTCACATCGTCCAGCACGCGCATCGCGCCCAGCAGGCTGGTGGTGTGCTGGTCATGCCCGCAGGCGTGCATCGTGGCCACGCGCTCCCCGGACGCGTTGAGCTGGGAGTACTTTGACGCGTAGTCCACGTCCGTGTTCTCCGCCACGGGCAGTCCATCGAAGTCCGCGCGCATGAGCACCGTGGGCCCTTCCCCATTGCGCAGCACGGCAGTGATGCCGTATCCGCCGATGTTGGGCGTGACCTCCCACCCGGTGAAGCTTTCCAATTCTTTGCGGATGCGGGAGGCCGTGACCTCTTCCGCGCCGGAAAGTTCCGGGTGCTGGTGGAACCACTTGTACGTCTCCTCCAGCCAGCTCAGATCTACCGTTGAGCTTTCAACGATGTGCGCGGGGCTGCCGGGGGCGGTCACGGATTCCTTCTTTCTGGGAGTTGTGGGGAGCTCTGGGGGACTCTGGGGACAATGATTATCAGGTGTCTATCATACCCCGGCCAGCGCCCGCAGCGGTTCCACCAGCTGCTGTAGCGCCTTCCCGCGGTGGCTCAGCGCGTCCTTCTCTTCGGGGCTGAGCTCGGCAGCGCTCCTCCCGGGGGTTTCCGCCGGCTGGAACAGCGGGTCGTAACCGAATCCGCCTTCGCCTTGTGGCGCGCGCAGGATCGTGCCGTGCCAGGCACCTTCCACCGCATATTCTGTGTCCAGTCCCGCCGTGGCGGCCACGTCCTCCGGCAGCTGCAGCACGCATGCGGAGACGTAGTGCGCACCCCGGCGCTCCTCCGGCACGTCCGCGAGCTGGCCGAGCAGTAGCTCATTATTCGCCGCGTCATCGCCGTGCCCGCCGCTCCACCTGGCGCTCAGCACGCCCGGCATCCCGTTGAGCGCATCCACCGCAATGCCGGAATCATCCGCGATCGTCGGCAGGCCCGCATGCCGCACGCCATCGCGCGTCTTGATCCGCGCGTTGTCCACGAACGTCGCCCCCGTCTCCGGCGTCTCCGGATACTCGTCCACATCGGCCAGGCTGACAAGCTCAATGCCGTGAACATCCGCCGCGGCCAGCACCCGGTTGAGCTCGGCTAGTTTCTTTTTATTTCGCGACGCCAACAACACCCGCATAACTTCCCCTCTCCTACTGTGGCTCGGCCAGTGCAGCTTTTTGAGCTGCAATAAGCTGGTGAAGGCCACCTTCCGCCAGGTCCAGCATCGCGTTGAGTTCTTCGCGGGAGAACTCCGCGTGCTCGCCGGTGCCCTGGATTTCCACGAAGCGGCCGGATTCGGTCATGACGACGTTCATGTCCACGTCCGCCCGGGAGTCCTCCTCATAGGGCAGGTCCAGGCAGGGCACGCCATCGATGATGCCCACGGACACAGCGGCGACCGGCGGGAGCAGGGGCTGGCCCGGCACTACGCCGCGTGCCTGGAGCACGGCCAGCGCGTCCGCGAGTGCCACGTAGGCGCCGGTGATGGCTGCGGTGCGGGTGCCGCCATCGGCCTGCAGCACGTCACAGTCAATGGCGATGGTGTTTTCCCCCAGCTGGCGCAGGTCCACGGCGGCGCGCAGGGCGCGGCCAACCAGACGGGAGATCTCGTGCGTGCGGCCCTTGACCTTGCCCTTCATGGATTCGCGCGGCATGCGCTCATGGGTGCTGGAGGGCAGCATGGCGTATTCAGCGGTGAGCCAGCCCTCCCCGGAGTCCCGCTTGAACCGGGGTACGCCTTCTTCCACGGAGGCAGTACACATCACCCGGGTGTTGCCGAATTCCACCAGCACGCTGCCGGCGGGGTTGCTGGTGAAGCCGCGGGTGATCTTGACGGGCCGCAGTTCGTTGGTGGCCCGTCCGTCTGCTCGAGTGAATTGTGCGTTATTATCCATGCCAGCCAGCATAGCGCGGCCATGTGACAGCGAGTGGCAGCGAGTGAGACGGAGCGCGGCCGCTAGATGGCGTGCCGCATCCCCTGGGTGGCAACGAGGATCTCACCATCGAATTCCACCGCGGCGCTGCGCCGCGTGGCCTCTGCATCCCCCCACGGCGGGATGTGGGTCAGGATCAGGGTACGCACGCCGGCGAGCCTCGCCGCCCGCCCGGCATCCCCGCCGCACAGGTGCATGCCTTCCGGCTTACCGCCGGAGCATTCACCCCACGTGGCTTCACACAGCAGCACGTCCGCGCCTGCGGCAATGTCTACGAGGTTTTCTGTCCACCCCGTGTCTCCGCTGTAGACCAGGCTGCGTCCGGCCGCGTCTTCCACACGGAGAATGTAGGACTCCGTGGGGTGGACTGCCCGGGTGGAGTACACCGTGAGGTCCCCAATGGCGGTGGCCGGGTAGGACTCACCGCTGAAACGTCCTGCACCTGCGTGGTGGCGGCGAACCTCGAAGGTATCGGCAAAGGCATCCGGCTGATCGGGGTAATCCCCACCAGCGTAGGAGAGATGCTCATAGGCAATCGTGGGCCCCAGCATGGTGTGCGTGCCCTGCGCCGGGGCCGTGGGGTGGAAGCGCCGCCACACCAACAGGGAGGGGAAATCCAGGCAGTGATCGGCGTGCATGTGGCTGAAAGCCACGTGGCAGTTAGCCGGGTCAATGTCCTTCTCGGCCTGCATCGCGGCCAGCACGCCGGGGCCGCAATCGAGTAACAACTGGTGACCTGCGGAATCCTTCACCATGTACCCGGAGGCAGGGGAATCCGGTCCCCCAACACTTCCGGAGCATCCCAGTACAACCAGTTCCATAGTGCGCTATTGTGCCACGGATGGGTTGCGGGGGTGCAAATCCACACGTGGCTAGCGCAGAAACTCCGGTATCTGAGACACAGAGGTAATGGCGGGGCCCAAGAAGCGCCCGGCGAGGTTGGCGAAGCGCTGCGGATCACCAGTGGATTCGAAGGACCAGTTGACCTCCCGGGAGTCATCCTGGTTCGCCAGCTGGTCGGTCTCGCTGAGTTTGCGGTAGACCATCTTGGCGGTCTCCTCAGCGCTGTTGATGAGCGTCACGTTATCCCCCATCACCAGCTGCACCACGCCCGTCAGCAGCGGATAGTGGGTGCACCCCAGCACCACCGTGTCCACGTCCGCGTCCTTTAGGGGCGCGAGGTAATTCTCCGCCAGCCCCAGCAGTTGCCGCCCGCTGGTGATGCCGCGTTCCACGAAGGGCACGAACTGCGGACAGGCCTGCGCAAAGGCCTCCACGTTGGGGCTGGCCTCAAAGAGGTCCTGGTAGGCCTGGCTGGTCACGGTGGCGGTGGTGCCAATCACGCCCACTTTGCCGTTCCGCGTCGCCGCCACCGCCCGGCGCACGGCCGGGAGGATGACCTCCACCACCGGCACCGGGTAGCGCTCGCGGGCGTCACGGACAAAAGCGGAGGAGGCGGAATTACACGCCACCACGATCATCTTGCACCCGCGGTCCACCAGCTCATCCGCCACGGCTAAGGAGAGCTCCCGCACCCTCGCCAGTGGCTTGTCCCCATACGGCGAGTTCGCGGTATCGCCGATGTAGATGAGGTTCTCGTGCGGCAGCTGATCCACAATGGCGCGCGCCACCGTCAGCCCTCCCACGCCGGAATCAAACACTCCAATCGGGGCGTTGTTATCCACCCATAACCTCCTTCGTCTTGCCACCGGCCAGCCCGCGCCGCCCGGCCAGCATCCACGCTGCCACCACGCCGCCTACCGCTCCAAACAGGTGACCCTGCCAGCTAATTCCCTCCGTGCCGGGGAACACTCCCCACAGCACGGAGCCATAGGTCAGCAGCACCACGAGCCCCACCAGGATCTCTATCACCCGCCCGCTGAACAGCCCGCGGACGATGAGAAATGTGAGCCAGCCGAAGATCAGCCCGCTGGCACCCACGTGCACGGTATACGCCGGGGCTATCAGCCACGTCCCCAGCCCGGAGCAGACCGCGATGATCACCGAGGAAGCCACCACCACCCGCTGCCCGCTGAAGGAGAGGGTGAACAGCAGCACCGCTCCCAGCACGCTGTTGGCGATGAGGTGCATCCAGCTGGCGTGCAGGAATGGTGCCGCCGCCACGCCGATGAGCCCTTCCACGCTCCGCGGGTGGATCCCGAACGCGGTGAGCCGATAGTTGGATAAAGCGTTGATCAGCTGCACTGCCCACAGCACCGCCAGGAAGGAGGTGGTGGTACTCACCGCCGTGCCAAAGCGCCCGGGTTGGTTAATCTTCTGTGTGCCCGTCACCGGCCACCACCTCCTGCCAGCTCGGCACACCGAACGTGCCGGTCGCGGCCAGCACCGCGTGGCCGATGGCCCGCTCCACTACATTCGCCGCCACCGCGGAGATCATACTCATCTCCTTCGGCCCCACCGCGCGATCGTCCTCGCCGGTCGCGAGGGTGAACAACGTGTCGCCGTCCATCGGCATGTGCGCCGGCCGGATCGCGCGGGCTAGCCCGTCGTGGCTGCTCATCGCCACTCGCTGCGCCTGGGCTTTGTCCAGCGCCGCCGTCGTCGCCACCACGCCAATGGTGGTGTTGAGCTGCTCTTCTGTGATTTTCGTGCCCATCAGGTTCATGTTTTTTAATGTGGCGACGGCCCCGCGGCCAACCCCATCTCCATCACCCAGGGGGTAGCCACGGAATTCGTCCCCCAGCTCTGCCGCCAGGGCCCATGGCTGGCCGGTGCGGGGATCGAACACGCCACCTTGCGGGTTGGCCACCACGAGGGCGGAGACCACCACCCCGCCCAGCGGTCCGCCCGCGGGGAACACCGCGCTGGCCTGCCCTACCCCGCCTTTGAGGGCACCGGCGGCCGCGCCCAGCCCGGCGCCGACGTTTCCGCTGGCCAGGGCCCCGGACTCACGCAACGCCTCCGCAGAACCGCGTTCCTGCGCGGCCTCCAGTGCTGCGGCCGTGGCCGCCCGGCCCGTGGCCTGATCCGGCCGGGAGTCCCACCGCCCCAACAGAAGGTCGAAGATGACGGCCGCGGGAACAATCGGCACCACGTTCTCCGGATGCTCGGGGCCGAGGACGGGGAAACCGATGCCACGGGATTCTAGTTCGGACATGGAGCCCGCGGCGGCGTCGAGCCCAAAAGAAGAACCACCGCAGAGAGCGACTGCGTGAACGGCCTGCACCGTGTTCGCCGGTGCCAGCAAGTCCGTCTCCCGAGTGCCGGGGCCGCCACCGCGCACGTCAACGCTGGCCAACGCACCACCCGGCGCGGCGATGACCGTCACGCCGGAATCGCCCTGGCCGCCCTCGCAGATGGCGTGGCCCACGCCCAGACCGGGCACGTCCATCAGCGCGTTGTACGGCCCCGGCGTGCAGCCGAAAAGCTCGATGCTCATGGGGCTAGTCGCTGAAGTCGACGTCCAGCTCACCCATCAACGCGGTGAGCAGGGAGTCCTGGAAGTAGCCCAGCCAATCCAGGTAGTTCTTCGCGGCCATGACCTGGTTGGAGTCCTCCCCTACTTCGGCGATGAACTGCTGGTACTGGGCGTAGTGGTAGTTGCGGATGTCCGTCACCGCCGCCACCCACGGCTGGACCTCCTCCTGAGCCAGGGAGAGGTTGACCGAGCCGTTCGGCCCCAGCGCGTCCAGCACGTGGCGCAGGTTCACCAGCTTGAACTTGATGATGTCCGTCTCGTTGAGCTGGCGGGTCAAGGCGGCATCCCCGTCCACCTCTTCTTTGCCTTCGGAGAAGAAGCTGGGCAGCAGGCGCGCCAGACCCGGATCCTGGGGTGGCTCCGCGTGCCCGCTGGCCATGCCGGTCATTTCCGCCAGCTCGTCCTTCGGCGCGGTGCGGGCGCGTTCCATCAGCTTGTCAGACACGGCCGCGGCGGAATCGCCCAGCATCTCCCGCTCCAGCGGCTCCAGGGTGGTCTGGTAGCGCACGCCCTTGAGCATGCTCTTCTTCTTTGTCCACGGTTGCATGATCGCGTGTCCCCCTTAGCCTTCGGCGCGTTCCATCGTGGCCCACAACCCGGCGGTGTGGAGCTTCTTCACGTCCGCCTCCACCTTGTCGCGCTCCCCGGAGCTGACCACGGCCTTGCCTTCGGTGTGCACCTGCATCATCAGCTCCGTGGCCTTCTTCCGGGAGTAGCCCAGCACGGTTTGGAACACGTAGGTCACGTAGCTCATGAGGTTCACCGGGTCATCCCAACAGATGCACTGCCAGGGCAGGTTGGCTTCCGTGGAGGTCTCCGGAAGCTTCTCCTCCACGGGGGTTGCGGTGGGTGCTGCAGGGGAAGTCATGCTGCCTAGGATACCGATGTTTGCTTCACTGGTTCCACGCGTGTTCTACACTTGGGCGGGTGAGTACTGAAAACACCGCCCCCCACGTCCACCACGGCAATGGCCCGCGCTCTTCGGCGCTGCTGACCGACATGTATGAGCTGACGATGCTGGAGGCCGCCATTCAGGATGGCACCGTGGATCGGCAGGCTGTGTTTGAGGTTTTTACGCGACGGCTCCCCAATGAGCGCCGCTACGGTGTGGTCGCGGGAACAGCGCGCGTGCTCCGGGCCGTGCGGGACTTTGTGTTTACTGAGGAGCAGATCGCGAAGCTGGACTTCTTGTCTGAGTCCACGAAGGAGTACCTGCGCAATTATCGCTTCACCGGGCACATCGATGGCTACCGGGAAGGCGAGCTGTACTTCCCCCACTCCCCTGTCCTGACGGTGCGTGGCACCTTTGGCGAGTGCGTGATCTTGGAGACTGTGATCCTGTCCATCATGAACGCGGATTCCGCCGTGGCCTCTGCCGCGGCCCGCATGGTGACTGCCGCCGAAGGCCGCGCCATCATTGAGATGGGTTCCCGCCGCACGCACGAATACGCCGCCGTATCCGCCGCCCGTGCAGCGTACCTGGCCGGTTTCACCGCTACCTCCAACATGGAGGCCGCGCAGCGGTACGGCATCCCCTCCAGCGGCACGGCCGCCCACGCGTGGACGCTGCTGCACACCCGCCCCGATGGCACCCCGGATGAGCTGGCCGCCTTCAAGGCCCAAGTGGATGCCCTGGGTGTGGGAACCACGCTGTTGGTGGATACCTATGACATTGCCCAAGGCGTGGACAACGCGGTGAAGGCCGCGGGCACGGAGCTGGGCGCAGTGCGCATCGATTCGGGCGACCTGGGGGTGCTCACCCGCCAGGTGCGCCGCCAGCTGGATGACTTGGGCGCGAAGAACACGAAGATTGTGGTGTCCAGTGACATGGACGAGTTCTCCATCGCCGCGTTGCGCAGCGAACCCGTGGACGTGTTCGGCGTGGGCACCTCCGTGGTCACGGGCTCCGGCGCGCCCACCGCCGGGTTGGTGTACAAGCTGGTGGAAGTGGACGGCGTGCCCGTGGCCAAGCGCTCCCGCGGCAAGGCCAGCCTGGGTGGGGCCAAGGGCGCGGTGCGTTTCACCCGCGCCACCGGCACCGCCGTGGAGGAAGTGACCTACCCGTTGGACAGCACCCCTCCGGAGCACGAGCACCTGCAGAGGGTAGACCTGACCATCCCCATGATTCGGGACGGGCAGCTCACCAAGGAGTGCCCCACCCTGGAGGAATCCCGCAACCACTGCGCCAAGCAGCTGGTGACGCTGCCGTGGGAAGGCCTGGCACTCACCCGCGATGAACCGGCGCTGACCGTGCGCCACACCCACTAGCGCATATGGCTGCGCCTGTCCTCGACCTTCTGTCCCTGGCCGTATCTGACCTGGGCGGCGCGCCCCGCCCAGGTCAGCAGCGCATGGCCACCGCCGTGGAAAACGCCCTGAACACCAGCACCCACCTGGCGGTGCAGGCCGGAACGGGCACGGGTAAATCTCTCGCCTACCTGGTGCCCTCCATCGCCCACGCCATGGGCGATGACTCCGGCAAGCCCGTCATCGTCTCCACCGCGACCATCGCCCTGCAGCGCCAGCTGGTGGAGCGCGATCTCCCCCGCCTGTCCAAGGCCCTAGAACCAGAACTGGACCAGCCGGTAGAATTCGCCATCCAAAAAGGCCGCAGCAACTACCTGTGCCTCAACAAGATCAACGGCGCAGCCGAGCCCGGGCTGGATGCGGAAGAAGAAGCCCTCCTAGACGCCCGGCAGGTCTCCGCCACCGGCGCCCAAGTGGCCAGGCTCCACGAGTGGGCGCAGGAGACGGAAGACGGCGATCGGGACAATCTCCCCAAGGGCGTGTCCGACCGCGCCTGGCGGCAAGTCTCCGTCTCCGCCCGCGAATGCATGGGAGCCACCCGCTGCCCCTTCGGGGAACAGTGCTTCGCCGAACTCGCCCGGGCCCGCGCCGCAGAATCAGACATCGTGGTCACCAACCATGCCTTGTTGGCCATCGATGCGCTCGTGGATGCGCCCGTGCTTCCAGAACATGATGTGGTGGTCGTCGACGAGGCACACGAGCTCGAAGCGCGGATCACCTCCGTGGCCACCGCGGAGCTTTCCCCCACCGCCATCGCCATTCTGGCCAAGCGCGCCGGGAAGATTGGCCCGGCGGGGACGGGTGATGATCTCGCGGCGGCCGGCGAGAAGTGGCTGGATCAGCTCCGGGTGGAGCTCGCCGCTTCTGACATCACGGGGCGGTGGACCGCCGTGCCGCCAGGCTTGGAGCAGCCCTTGCAGGAGCTCAAGGACGCGGCGTGGAAGACGAACCGGCAGGTCCACGGGGTGCCGGCCGGGGAGTTCGCCAACGATCCGCAGCAGGCGGGCGAGCGCCAGGCGGTGCTCGTTGCCACAGAAGACTTGCATGACACGTGCGTGCGGATCCTGGATGCCTCCCGCCCGGATGCGGCCAAGGATGCCGATGATCTCTTGGGTGAGGACGTGGTGTGGTTGTCTGCGGATAATAACCGCCAGGTGGTCTACACCGCTCCGCTGAGCGTGGCGGACCTGCTGCGCCAGCGACTCTTCGGCCAGAACACGGTGGTGCTGACCTCGGCCACGCTGGCGCTGGGTGGGAAGTTCACGTCCATGCTGAAGTCTTGGGGGTTGGGCAAGGATGCCACCACGATGGACGTGGGCACGCCATTTGAGGCCAAGAAGCACGGCATCCTCTACGTTGCCTCCCACCTGCCCGCACCTGGGCGGGATGGCGCCTCCGATGCGTCCGTTGATGAAGTTTCCCAGCTCATCAACGCTGCCGGTGGGCGCACCCTGGGGCTGTTCTCCTCCCGCCGGGCGGCAGAAGAAATGGCTTTCAAGCTGCGGGATACCTGCCCGCACCCCATTTTGCTGCAGGGCGAGGATTCGCTCAGCACCCTGGTGGAGACGTTCAGGGATCAGAAAGACGCGTGCCTGTTCGGCACCTTGGGCCTGTGGCAGGGCGTGGATGTGCCCGGGGATTCTCTGAACCTGGTGATTATTGACCGGATCCCGTTCCCCCGACCGGACGATCCCCTGCAGCAGGCCCGCAAGGAGGCCGTGGATGCTTCCGGTCGCAGCGGATTCATGGAAGTGGCCGCCAACCACGCCTCGCTGCTCATGGCACAGGGCGCGGGAAGGCTCCTACGCTCGGTGACGGATAAGGGCGTGGTGGCTGTCTTGGATCCGCGGCTGAAGACTGCCCGGTACGGCTCCTATATCCGCGCCTCCATGCCGGACTTCTGGGAAACAACAAACGGCGCCACAGTGCGCGGTGCACTGCGACGCCTGGCCACGCAGTAGCTATTCAGCTAGCTATACAGTAGCCATTCAACTGCCATCGGGGGCTTACTGGTTGACGAGCTCCTTGTCCTCAGACTCAGCCTCGGCATCAGCATCATGCTCCCAGTTCTCCTCGCCAGCGTCCCAAGTGTCCTGATCCAGGATCCCGGCGCGCTTGGCGACCACGGTGGCGGCCAGGGACTGGCCGGTGACGTTGACTGCGGTGCGGCCCATGTCCACGATCGGCTCGATGGCCAGCAGCAGGCCCACACCCGCCAGCGGTAGCCCCAGGGTGGACAGGGTCAGCGTCAGCATGACGGTCGCGCCGGTCGTGCCGGCCGTCGCCGCAGAGCCAATGACGGACACGAAGATGATGAGGATGTAGTCAGTGATGTCCAGCGGCACTCCGTAGAACTGGGCCACGAAGATCGCGGCAACGGCCGGGTACACGGAGGCGCAGCCATCCATCTTGGTAGTCGCGCCCAGCGGCACAGCGAAGGAGGCGTATTCGCGCGGCACACCCATGCGGCGTTCGGTGACGCGCTGGGTGACCGGCATGACGCCCATGGAGGAGCGGGTGACGAAGCCCAGGGAGGTCACCGGCCAGACGCGGCGGTAGAAACCGCTGACGGACAGGCCGTTGCCGGCGAGCACGGCCGGGTACACCACGAGCAGCACGATGGCCAGGCCGATGTACACGGCCAGCACGAACATGCCCAGGGAGCCCAGGGCATCCCAGCCGTAGTCGGACACTGCGTGCCCGATGAGCGCGGCGGTGCCGATCGGCGCCAGGCGGATGATCCACCACAGGATGGTCTGCACGATCTTCAGCAGGGACTCGGTGAACCCCAGGAAGGGCTCGGCTGCCTTGCCGGTCTTCACTGCCGCGATGCCGATGGCCAGGGAGATGACCAGCAGCTGCAGCACGTTGAAGGACAGGCCCACGGAGTCACCGGCGGAGTTCATCTTGGCGCCGAGGCCCAGGATGTTCTCCGGAACGATGCCCTGGATGAACGCCAGCCAGCTGCCGGTGGAGGAGGGGTCCGCCGCCGCGGATGCGTCCACGCTGGTGTTCTCGCCGGGGCGCACGACTAGGCCCACGCCGATGCCCACGAGCACGGAGAAGAATGCGGTAATGGCGAACCAGATGAGGGTTCCGGCCGCCAGGCGCGCCGCGTTGGCGACCTTGCGCAGGTTGGCCACGGAGGTAATCACGGCGGTGAGCACCAGCGGCGGCACCATCACCTTGAGCAGCTGCACGTAGGCGCTACCCACGCCATCAAGGAGGCCGCCCAGCCAGGACTCCTCCCCTTCCGGCAGGTTTGCGCCTTGGCTGCGGGCGATGAGGCCCAGGATAAGTCCGATAATGAGGCCGGCGATGACTTGTGCGCCGAAGCCGGTCATCCACTCCGGCAGCACCCGCTTGTGTTGCGCGGGTGCCTCCTTGGTGGAGTTGGTTGAGGTGGAGGCCATGGTTGTTAGCCCTTTCCTAACGTGGTTGGAAACGTCTGCTTGTGTTCGTTGTCGCCTCTCTCAGAGGCTTATATCCAGACAGGTCTGTCTATTGAATCGGGTAGTAGTTTACCCGTCCCATCTGCCTCACTCCAACCCGCAGGCCCGCACTCTTATTCCACCGGTTCGAAATCCACCTTGTTCCGCACCCCGCAATCCGGGCATTCCCAGTCATCCGGGATCTGCTCAAAGGGCGTTCCCGGCGCGAAACCCTCCTTCTTATCGCCCTACTCAGGGTCGTAGAGATACTCGCAGCAGGGGCATTGGTAGGCAGTCATGGTTCCTCTTTTCGTGAGTCATTGTTTCTTGGCTGCGACGCCACCCTCACCCAGCCCGCTTCCCCGCCACTCGGGTCCGCCGCTTAGGCCTGGGGATCACGTAGTCTCCGGGGCGCCCTTCCCCTCGGTATAGCCCGATGAGTCCAGGGCCAGCGACAAAGAGGGTGACGAGCAGCAGGATCGGATACAGGTAGGAGAGCACGGGCACCCCGAGCATCCCGGCGATGGCCGCGGCGAGGATCGCCGCGCCCAGCGCCGTGGCCAGCGCGCATCGCGCAGCGAAACTCATGGCTCATGCACCACCCTTCCCGTACCGGGCTTCCAGCTTCTTCCTTACCGGCGGGTGAATGTTCGCCCTCGCGAGGTCCCCGCCATAGTGCTCCATGAGGCGGGTGTCCATCACCTTGAACCACAGCGGCGGCATGGAGGCCAGCGCGATCATAGTGGCGTAACCTGCTGGCAATTCCGGAGCGAACACGTCACTGCGCAGGGATTGGTAGCGCCGGGTGGGGTTAGCGTGGTGATCGGAGTGGCGCTGCAGCTGATACAGGAACACGTTGGTGGTGAGGTTGTCCGAGTTCCAACTGTGTTCCGGGCTGGTGCGCTCATAGCGCCCGTCCTCCTGCTTTTGGCGCAGCAGCCCATAGTGCTCCAGGTAGTTGACGAACTCCAGCAGGGCAATGCCAATCACTGCCTGGATGAGTAGGTAGGGCAGGATGCTGAGGTCAAAGGCAATTACTAGGCCTCCCCACAACACCACGGTGACCGCCCAAGCGTTGAGGACGTTGTTGTCCCAGTGCCAGGCAGGCTTATCTGATCGGGCGAAGCGCTTTTTCTCAATATTCCACGCCCGTGGGATCTGCCGCGGCACGGACCGGAGGAGGTAGACGTACACGTTCTCCCCCCCCCATCCGCGCGCTCACAGGATCTTCCGGAGTCGCCACTTTCACGTGGTGGCCGCGGTTGTGCTCGATGTAGAAATGGCCGTAGGCGGGCACCGCCAGGCAGATCTTGCCCAACCAGCTTTCGAAGGAACCCTTCTTGTGCCCCAGTTCGTGTGCCGCCACGATGCCGATTCCGCTGGTCATACCCATGGACCATGCCAGCCCGATGCTATCGAACCACTGCAGATCCCCGCGGGTCCACAGGTGGCAGCAGGCCAACAATGAGGCGAACATGATAGGGAAATAGAGGAAGCTCACCACGCGGTAGAACTTGGTTTCCTCCAGCCAGGGAACGAACTCTTCGGGCACATTCTCCCCGTCGCGGCCCAGTACCGCGTCCGTGAAGGGAATGAGCACGAAGACGGCGAAGGGCCCCAGCCACCACACCACGTGCAGCACTCCGGCGGGAGCGTCCAGCTGCCCCATCCAGGCCCAGAGCCCCCACAGGATCAGCGGGATGGCCGCGGGCACGAGGCTCAAGATCCACGTGTACTTCTTCGTATCTTTCCACTCGCCCTGCGGGTCGAGCATCTCTTGTCCTCTGCGCTGACGGACCTGCGGCGCACTGTTGCCGAGGTCCGGTTGAGTTGTAGTCATCGCGAACTCACCTCTTCGAGTCTGTGACGCACACTACAATTACTTGTGATCTAGCTTACATAGCGAATGACATTTGTCTAGGTTTTAGGAATTAAAAATTTTCCCAATGCTTGTCACATATATTCATATACAGACCCGCCGACCCCCTTAGGAGCCCGCCCATGAACCTCACCCGCTTCCTCTTCGCCACACCACGCAGGCTCAAGTTCACCCTCAACGCCTTCCCTCCCCTGGCAGCCTCCGGGATCCGCATCCACCACATCAGCGAAGACTGGTCCCAGGCCACCGTCTCCCTGCGCCTACACTGGTGGAACAAGAACATGCACGGAGCCGCGTTCGGCGGAACTCTGTTCAGCATGACGGACGCCTTCTTCGGCACCCTCGTCATGAAGCGGCTGGGCCCCGACTTTGAAGCGTGGACCCGCACCGGCACCTTCCAATACCTCAACCCCGGCCACACCGATGACACGCTCCAGGTCTCCATTCCCGATGACCTGGTCACCCGCATCAAGGACGAGGTCGCCGAGGACGGCTTCTGCAACGTCCCCCACACCTCCACCATCTACTCCCCGCAGGGCACCATCGTGGGCATCGGCCAGCAAACCCTCCACGTCCGCAAGCGTCGCAGCCCAGAGGCCCGGCGCAGCCGCAAAGACACCGCCGCCACGGGCACCAGCCAGCCACGCCCCTATCAGCCCGGCCTCACGCTCCGCGGCCCTCGCGGCATAGACCTCGCCAGCATCGCCACCGCCGTGGCGTGGCAGGCGTTCGCCGATGAACCCGGCCGCCTCGCCAGCATCCTGAGCCAGCAGCGCCGCCTCCCCTCCCCTGAGGACCAGGCCGTGTACGTGTGTGGCCAAGCCCTCAGCGCGGGCCTGATCGGCACTGATGACCTGCAGAAGTCGCGCGTGCCGGAGCGGGTGATCCGGGATGCCGTCGCGATAAAAAACAAATAAAACTACAACTAGCGAGTAAGCTGGCGGCTAATGCTAGCCAAGATTCAACCACGCCACCACGAGCTCCTGGACATTGCGGCGGTCATCGCCACCTTGATCGCCATCAACCTCACCGCGCACTTCACTCCCCTATCCGCCGCGGCCGCGACCGTGCCCGTGGGCGTGGCGATGCTGCTTGGCTACGCGAAGCTGCGGGGGATGACGTGGCAGGATCTCGGGCTTTCTCGGGGCGACGCCCGCAGCGGGCTCCGCTGGGGTCTCGGCATGGCGGGCGTGGCCGCAGTGGTGGTGGCGATCGCGCTTGCACTGCCGGCGACCCGCGGCTTCTTTTTCAATGAGTCTTACGCCTCCCTGCGCCACGCGGCGATCGCGGCGCTGATCATCATCCCGGCCCAGACCGTGCTGCCGGAGGAGCTGGCGTTCCGGGGAATCCTGCACGGCTCGCTGCTGCGGCTCGGCGGCACCAAGCTGGTGTTCGTGGCGGGTTCGGTGCTGTTCGGTTTGTGGCACATCGCGTCCTCATTGCACCTCACCGCAACGAACGCTGGGCTGACCGCATTCTTGGGCAGTGGCTCATTTGCACAATGGGCGGGGGTCGGGTTGGCCGTTATGGCCACAACGGCCGCCGGGGCGGGGTTGACCTGGTTACGGCACCATACTGGCAGCGTACTGGCCCCTATCGGGCTTCATTGGGCGCTCAATGCGGTGGGCGCGGTGGCTGCGGCGATCGCGTGGCAGATTCTTTAACAAAAAGAACCACAAAGTTATAGTTTGCGCTCTAAACTGGTCGCAGACCAATTCCCTTGGAGCCAAAAGGAGGCACCCTTGCCCGTCAAGAGTAAGTACCCCGATATCGAACTGGTTGACTGTGGACTCTACGAGTACCTCTTCGCCTCATTGAAGGAAGAGGACGAGGAGCGCACGGCCATCATTGACGTGGCCGATGGGTCCGAGACCAACTACGCGCAGCTGCGCAACTACATCGAATCCACCGCAGGCTGGCTGCACCACAAGGGAATCCGCAAGGGAGACGTGGTCGCGCTGCACCTGCCGAACTCCTTGGCGTTCGTCATCGCCGTGCATGCGATCTGGCGGCTGGGCGCCGTGGTCACGCCGGTGAACCTGCTTTCCACCCCTGCCTCCATCGCCAACCAGATGGCGGACTCCGGCGCCACGATGTACCTCACCGCCGCTGCGCTGGGCGAGGTCGGCGCCGAGGGCGCCCGCGAAGGTGGGATCGCCGAGGACCGCATTGTCGCGCTGGATACGGCCTCCGGGCTGCAACAGATCCTGGCGGAGCGGCGCAAGGCGCCGGCAGTGGAGGTGCGCGGCAGCGATCTAGCCGCGCTCCCCTACTCCTCCGGCACCACGGGCCTGCCCAAGGGTGTGTGCCTGAACCACCACCAGCTGGTGAACAACATTGTGCAGGCCCAGGCGTTCGGCATCACCAGGCGGGAAGATGTGGTGTACGGTGTGCTGCCCTTCTTCCACATCTACGGCATGACCGCCCTGATGAACCTGGTGGTGGCACAGCGCGCCGTGCTCGTGGCCGTGCCGCGCTTCGACCTGCAGAGCTTCCTGGAACACCACCAGAAGTACTCCGTGACCTTCACGATGATCGCCCCACCCATTGCGGTGGCGCTGGCCAAGCACCCGATGGTGGACAACTATGACCTGTCCTCCATGCGCGCCATCTTCTCCGGCGCCGCCACCATGGACACTGAGCTGGCGCTGGCCGTGGAGAAGCGGCTGGGTATTCACGTGCAGCAGGGTTTTGGCATGACCGAAACCTCGCCTTTCGCTCACGGCAATCTGGATAAGGACGTGGAACGCGGCTCCATCGGCCGGCCCGCGCCCAGCACTGAGCACATGATCGTGGACGTGGAGTCCGGCGAGGAGATCCCCACGCCGGATGATGGCAAGTCTGAGGTCGGCGAGCTGTGGGTGCGTGGCCCGCAGATCATGGAGGGCTACCTCAACCGCCCTGAGGAAACCGCCCACGCGCTGCCCGGCGATGGCTGGCTGCGCACCGGTGACCTGGCGTGCCACGATGCCGACGGCAACGTGTTCG
>DXFZ01000071.1 GCA_019114175.1 Candidatus Corynebacterium gallistercoris | reverse complement strand
AGACTTCGGCCACGTCAAAAAACTCGCCGGCCCACCCAACGCATCATACTTCTCCCGAATCGCCCCACACACCCGATACGGGCTAGGCCAATACGTCCGACAATTCACCGGAGCCGCCACGAACGCCTCAGCTATTCCCTGTGGTAACACCCCACCAGCACGCTCAAACCCAGCAGCACCTAAACGCTCCCTGGCCTCCTGCACCTCCGCAAGATCAGCCTCCTCCTTGGTGAACCCCACCGGGAATCTCCTCCCTATCAGAGCGCATGCCCCCGGATACAACAACAGGGCTGGGATCCACCGTCGGAACCCAACCCTGCCCAGCCTGATTATCAATCCTATTATCATCAAACCCCGGCTCTAAAGGCTCTAAATCCTCCCTCCCCGGGGCAACCTGGTCGGCACCGGTACCCGCCCTGTCTCCATCACCAATCGGGGCGCCGTGAATCTGCTGCGGATACAGACTATCGATCAACACCTGCCGATCCTGCGCACCCGCCACCTGCGCGCCACCCACAGCCGTACACACCACAGTCACCACCGCCACCAACGCCTTACCTAAGACCCTCATGACCAAACACCTTTCGTGAGCCAGTTCCTTCCACGTTGTGATCTAGATTACTGTCGGTCCCATTAGATATCAAGAGTGTTCTAAAAGAAACGTGTTTCTAAACTCCGCGCGTAGTCGGATTGCTTCCGCACTGTGTTGGTTCTGTACCTCCGGAATCCTCTGATCTGCCGAAGAAATCTGCAGGCCGGATGCTCTGAACCCATTCAGAATCCCGGTTGTCAGCTTGGTGAACCCGCTCTGACCTGGCAGAATGCACTCTATCTTCCACGGAATTCTCGATAGTGAAAGCGCAAGGTTCCCCACCCATGAAGTCTGTTAGGCTCCCCCGGAGTATTAGCGGTCACGGCCCCCTCCGCCGGGCAGCAGTGGCCGCCGTGGCTATGCTGAGCATGGTTTCCTTGGCCGCCTGTTCTGCAACGGGCGGCAGGCCCCGGGATACGGGCGGGGACGGCTCGGGCGGAGGGGGAGTAGATACCCCGCGCTACACGGTGGCGATGGTGAGCCATGGTGCGCCGGGCGATACCTTCTGGGACCTCGTGCGCGCAGGCGCGGAAGATGCGGCGAAGAAGAACAACATCGAGCTGCGCTATAGCTCCTCCCCCCAAGCCCCGGATCAGGCGAACTTGGTGCAGAACGCCATTGACTCCAACGTGGATGGCATCGCGCTGACCATGCCCACCCCGCAAGCGCTGGGCCCCGTGGCCAAGCGGGCCGTGGAAAAGGACATTCCCACGGTGGGCCTAAACTCCGGCATGGACCACTATAAGGACTACGGGCTCTCCGCCTTCTTCGGCCAGGATGAGGCCATCGCCGGCGAACGTGCCGGGGAACGCCTCGCCAAGGATGGCGCCTCCAGGGTGCTCTGCGTTATCCATGAGCAAGGTAACCCCTCACAGGAAGCGCGCTGCGGTGGTATCAAGAAGGGGCTCAAGGGAGGCCAGGTAGAAAACCTGTACGTTAACGGCATGGATCTCACCAGCGTGGAATCCACTGTCCAGGCCAAACTCGCGCAGGATAAGAACATTGACTGGATCATGGGTCTCGTGGCTCCCGTGGCTCTCACCGCCGCCAAGGCGAAAGGATCCGCAGGCTCGGAGGCCAAGGTCTCTACCTTTGATACAGATGCTGAACTGGTCACAGCGATCAAGGATGGCCGTGTGCAATGGGCCGTGGACCAGCAGCCTTACCTCCAGGGGTACATGGCCGTGGATGCCCTCTGGCTGGCGAAGCGCAATGGATCCACGGTGGGTGGCGGCCAACCCGTGTTGACCGGCCCTAGCTTCGTGGACAAGTCCAACGTTGCCACCATTGAGGATGCTGCCAAGGAGGGCCTGCGCTAAATGCCTGCGATACTCAAGCGCCCGGAGTTCACCTCCGTGTTGGGCGCGGTGGTGATCTTCATCCTCTTCATGGTGGTGGCCCCACCCTTCCGCTCCCTCGATGCCTTCGCCACGGTGCTGTACGCCAGCTCCACGATGGGCATCATCTCCCTCGCCGTGGGCCTGCTGATGATTGGCGACGAGTTTGACCTCTCCTCCGGCGTCGCCGTCACCACCGCCGCATTGGCTGCCACCATGTTGAACTACAACTTCTGGCTCAACTCGTGGGTCGGCGTGTTTCTGTCCCTAGGCATCGCTCTGGCCATCGGCGCCTTCAACGGGTTCATGGTCATGCGCACCGGCATCCCCAGCTTCCTCATCACCTTGGCCGCATTCCTCATGCTCCAAGGCATCAACCTCGCGGTGACAAAGCTGGTGACGGGGCAAGTCGCCACCCCCTCGATCTCTGACATGGAGGGCTTCGCCTCCGCCAAGGCCGTGTTCGCCTCGTCTATTTCTATCTTCGGTGTGGATGTTAAAGTCACGGTCTTTTGGTGGTTGCTCTTCGTCGGCCTTGCCAGCTTCCTACTTTTCAAAACCCGCTTCGGCAACTGGATCTTTGCCGTGGGTGGGGACGCGGAGGCGGCCCGGGCGGTTGGCGTGCCGGTCCGCAGGGTGAAGGTCATTTTGTTCATGTTCGTCGGTTTCGCGGCGTGGTTCGTGGGCATGCACAACCTCTTCGCCTTCGATTCCATTCAGGCCGGCCAGGGCGTCGGCAACGAATTCCTTTACATTATCGCCGCGGTCATCGGTGGCTGTGCGCTCACGGGCGGTCGCGGCACGGCTATTGGCACGGCTATCGGCGCGCTCATCTTCGGGATGACGAACCAGGGCATCGTTTACGCCGGTTGGAATCCGGATTGGTTTAAATTCTTCCTCGGCGCGATGCTCCTGTTCGCCGTATTGACGAATAACTCTTTCTCCCGCTTTGCAGTGAAGGGACGTGGCTAGGTTGTCTGATTCCTCTTTTGGTGGCGACGCCCCCACGATCAGCCTTTCTTCTATAACCAAGGATTACGGCGATATCCGCGTGCTGAAGGGCATAGATCTGGATGTCTACCCCGGCCGGGTGACATGCATTCTCGGGGATAATGGTGCCGGAAAATCCACGCTGATCAAGATCCTTGCCGGTAGGCACGCGCACACCAGCGGCGAGCTGGTGGTGGACGGTGAGGAAGTGCGTTTCGCGGGGCCAAAGGATGCCCTGGATAAGGGCATCGCCACCGTGTATCAGGATTTGGCCGTGGTGGGCCAGATGTCCGTGTGGCGCAACTTCTTCCTAGGCCAAGAGCTCACCGGCCCCTTCGGCAAGCTTAAAGCTGAGCAGATGAGAAAGGTCACTGCAGAGCAGCTGGAGCAGATGGGGGTTCACTTGGAAGACGTGGAAGTGCCGATCAGCACGCTGTCCGGCGGCCAGCGCCAGGTGGTCGCAATCGCTCGGGCACTGTATTTCGGCGCACGTGTGTTGATCTTGGATGAACCCACGGCGGCGCTGGGAGTAAAGCAGTCCGGGATGGTGCTGCGGTTCGTGAAGGCTGCTGCCGAGCGCGGAGTGGGCGTAGTGTTCATTACGCACAATCCGCACCACGCGTATCTCGTGGGGGACAGGTTTGTCCTATTGAATATGGGAGAACAGTCCCTGAATGCGCGCCGGGATGAGGTTACCCTAGAGCAGCTAACCCTTGAGATGGCTGGTGGTGGGGAGCTGGAATCCCTCAACCATGAGCTTGCCCGGGAAGATTCCAGCTCCTAAGTAAAAAACCTCGCGTTTCGGAAATGAAATATCTAAGAAATAGGCTTTGAGCTGGTGTGATCTGTTTTTTACCCCCGGATGGGTGTGTACGAAAGTATACGAAAAATGGCCTAAAAGTCGGTACTTTTGGACGTATCGGAAAGGGGATCAGCGTTGTTAGGCTTTTCCTTGTGACCGAGCAGAGCACGGAACCTTCAAGGGCACGGGCTCCACGCACGGTCATGTGTGTGACAAGGGAAATGTGGAAAGGAAGTACCCCTCATGATTGATCAGGTAGTTGACCTCGGTGGAAACATCATCGACATTGTGTTCAACGCCATCACCGGCAACTGGGCCAGCCTGGCCAAGGCCGTTGTGAATACTGTTGGCAGCCTCACGGACCTGGGCTCCTCCGCTATCGACTCCTCTTCTGAGGCAGATGCGGGCCAGGCCGGAGATGCTGCGGAGGGCGCAGGCTCTTCCTTCGGTGACATCTTCGGGTCCTCCAGCGCAGCTGAAGGCACCGAGACCGTGACCGAAGGTGCTGACGCAGCAGCTGCAGAGTAAGGGGATCGTATAGCCCCAAACTCTCGTGTGTCCTCCTCTTTGAGATCAGTCGGGTAAAGCCCCGCGGATAGCGCCATCATCGCACATAACTGGCGCGCCGCGGGGCTTTACCCGTTCCATCTCTTTCCATTACTTTCCAGCCTCTTTCCAGCCATACGGGCCAGATTGAGCCAGAACAGTTGGCGTATCAGAACTTGGTGAAACGCTTCACCAAGTCATCCTCCAGCTGCTTCCAGCCCTTGACTTCCTCATCGAAGGGGGCAGAAGGCGTGGCCTCAGACGGTGCGCCCAGCATGTAGGCCAGGTAGTTCTGCAGCTTCGGGTAGCGCAGCAGGGTCTTATTCACCGCGTCATCACCGGCCCAGTCTGCGGAGTCTGCCAGCAGCTCGTAGGCGCGGGCCAGTTGGTCAGTGTCCACGGCCTCCACACCGGATTCAATGTCCTTACGCAGGCCGCCGAAGGCGTACTGGTTGGACTCATGCACCGTGACTTCCAGCTCACCGGAGTTGGCTGCGGTCAAGACGTTACCCCAGGTAGCCAGCTGATCCAGGTCATGCTCCGGCGCGTCAATCAACCAGCGCACCAAAGACTTGGAGTTGGGGAAGGTGTTGATCTGCCCGTAGCGGCCCAAGAACTTCGGCTTGGAATCCACGTAACAGCGCAGGGTGTAGACGTACTGGCCGTCCATGCTGATGCGGATGGGGTCAATACCAACCTCCGCCCAAATGGTGGAGTCATAGGGGTCAGCGGCCTTCTCCGCTTCCTCCTCCTTCTTACTGAGCGCCGCCAGCTTCTCCTCGCGAGCCTTCTTAGCTGCAGCGATCTCTTCCTCCGCCGCAGACACCGACTCCGCGCTGACCTCAGGAGTGGTGAGGAAAGGCTCGATCTCATCCAACATTCCGGCCCAGCGGTCCACCACGGTGCGCCCCACGCCGGACCATTCCTCCAGCCCGTGGGTGGATTGGTAGTGGTCCGCGCCGCGGCGGGTATTGTTCAGGATGCTGAAGGAAGCGAACCACTGGTTGATGGAGCGAATGCCCAGCACGCTGCCGAAGGAACGCAACAGGTCAAAACCGCGCGTCACCGCGTTGGTGGACTCATACCCGGGGCGCTGCGCCAGGTGACGTGGCACCTCAATCAAGCTCACCTTGCCCTTGGAAACCGGCACCACGGACTCCGCCAGGTCCCGCTCAAAGTTCTTCCACTTGGGGTGTTCCGCCAGCTCGTTACGGCCCCCTTCGCGCAGGAACGCGAGCAGCTGGGCTGGGGATTCAAACGCGAAGACTTTGGAATCATCCCCTAAGAACGCCTGCCAGGACTCACCGCGGACGATCCAGTTGGGCGCCCACAGCGTGTACCACGTGCCGCTAGTGAGCTCCATTTCTAGAGCCACGATGCCAGTGCCGAACGTCCTCATGCCTTTATCTAGTGCCATAGGCAGGGATTCTACCGCGCCACCACCTAGTTTTCCTCCATTGCTGGGGCAGGGGTGCGCAACTCATTGGTCAGCACCGCAGGGACTGTCGGCGGTTGCTCACCCAAGAATTGCGCCACCAGGTATTCCCTCGGCTCCGGCGTGGTGACAACCCGCGCCAAACCCCCATTGTTCCTCGCCATCTTAGTGGTCCTCCTTACGCCGCTGTGGGCCGGTAAAAGCCCTTAAAGTTCATACCGATATTGTCCTGCCGGATCGGGTTGATCTGCACCGGATCCCCGGCTTCGATCATCTGCCCGCCTTCCACGATCATGGCCACGTGCCCGTCCCACACCGCCAGATCACCCGGCTGCAGTTGATCCCGCGGAATCTGCGGCCCCACCGCCTGGGCATCGGCGGTGCGCGGGATGTCCACCCCGGCTTGCGCGTAGGCCCATTGGGTCAGCCCGCTGCAGTCCAGCCCTTGGCCTGGGGTGGTGCCGCCCCATTGATACGGGGTGCCGAGCGCGGATTTCGCTGCCGCCACTGCCCGTTGGGCTTGGTCGCTGGGCGCGGCGGCATTGTCTTCTATTTTTTCGGCGACGCCACCCCCGCCCTCCCCGCCATCACCCATAGGGGCCGTGACCGCTGGCCCGGCCTGAGGCGAAGGAACCTCGACCTGCTCAACCTGGTGGGTCAGCTGGGTCATTTCCGCTTCCATCGCGTCGTAACGGGCCTGAGCCCTGCTCCAGTGGCGCAGTGCGATGGGAAGCAGCATAGCCATGCCCCCAGCGGGGTTCATCACGGCTGCGGGTGCGGCCTGGGTGAGTTCACGCAGGCACTCCGCAGCGATGACCGTGAGCTCCTGAATCGCCGCGGCCACCACCTGTTGGCCCTGATCCGCGAGTTCATCGAGCCCCTGGCCGGCATCAAGGACCCCACTGAGTGTGGCTGCTTCCCGCGTCAGCGCCTGGGCGATGGCCTGGCCAGCTGTTCCCGCCACGGCCCGCGCCGCCTCCGCGCCGACGGTATCCAACAGCGCGCGGCCCGCGGGAGAATCGAGGCCCGGCACCACTGCGGAAGCACCGGGACGAAGGGGCGGGGGCACCACGCGCTGGATGGGGGAGAGGAGCGCGCCGAGGTCAATCATCTAGGCCACCCCCGCCCCATGGGAACCAAACACTCGTGAATAGGCGGACTCGTGACTGTCCACTGCATGGCGGAGGGAGGTGATGGCGGTGGTGGCGTCGCCAAAAAATGAAGAACTAGCCCCCAAAGCCGCCAACTGCGCCTCCCTGGCGGAAGCCACGGCCGCCGCAAACCGTGCCGAAGCAGGGGACACCGCGCCCGTCACCGCCACCGGGGTGCGATGAGCTCCCGCAGCCCACGCGATGGATTCCGTGCGGGAAGCAAGGTCCGAGAGGTCTGAAGTATCGGTAGTAAAGATCGTCATACACTGTTAGACCACGCGGAAGCCAAAAAGGTTCCCTAGGGCGTCTAAACTGGTGAATTATGGACATTCAGGTGGTGAAGCACCCTCTGGCAGCCGCGCGGCTGACCATCATGAGGGACAAGAACAGTGACAACTCCGCGTTCCGCGCCGCGCTGGCGGACCTCGGGGCGATGCTGGTGTACGAAGCTAGCGTTGACCTGCAGCTCGAGCACTTTGACGTGGAAACCCCCGTGGATCGCGCTGCGGGATACAGGTTGGAGAAGCCACCGATCATCGTGCCCGTGATCCGCGCGGGGCTCGGAATGATTGACCCCGCACTGTCCATGATCCCGGATGCGCAGGTGGGGTTCATCGGCCTGGCTCGTGACGAACAGACCCATGAGCCGGTGCCCTACATGGAAGCCCTGCCCGATGATCTGTCCGGGCAGCCGGTGTTCCTCGTGGACCCGATGCTCGCCACCGGCGGCTCGCTGCTGCACGCCATCCGGCTGCTGGCAGACAGGGGAGCGGACAACATCACGTGCATCTGCATGGTCTCCTCCCAGCCCGGCGTGGACGCGCTGGTGCAGTCCGGATTGCCGGTCAAGCGCCTCATCACCGCGACGATCGACCCGGCCCTCAACGATGACGCATACATCGTGCCCGGCCTAGGCGATGCCGGCGATAGGCTGTACGGCCCGCGAAACATCAGCCTCTAGAATTACTGAAGCAGCATACGAAGGGAACAAGTGGATTAGCGTGGAAAAGGTAGCGGTAGCGGATTTCGTCAACAAGTGGCTGGGCAGCAACTTTGAGCGCGTTGTCCAGTGGCGGCGGCACCTGCACCGCAACCCGGAGCTATCCCACATGGAGACCAACACCACGGAATTCCTCGTCACCAAGCTGCGCGAATTCGGATTGGAGCCACATCCGCTGCCCGCCACCGGAGTGATCGCAGACATCGGACCCGCCACCGCTCCCTGCGTGGCCTTCCGCGCGGACATTGACGCACTGCCGCTGGACGAGGTCACGGGCGTGGAGTATGCCTCTGAGGTCCCGGGTGTGATGCACGCGTGTGGCCATGACATGCACACCACCGTGGTGTTGGGGCTGGCTGCAGCCTTGAGCGCCTTCGTTGCCGAGCACGGGGAGCAGGCGCTGGGGATCCGGGTGCGCTTCCTATTCCAGCCCGCCGAGGAAGTCATGGACGGCGGGGCAGTGGACGTCATCGAAGCCGGTGCCCTGCATGGGGTCAACCGCATCTTCGCCGTGCACTGTGAACCGAAGCTGCGCACCGGGGAGATCGGTGTGCGCACCGGTGCCATCACCTCCGCCAGCGACGTGGTGGAGATCATCCTGCGCGGCACCGGTGGGCACACCTCCCGCCCGCACCTCACCGCGGACCTGGTGTACACGGCCGGGCTCATCGCCACCCAGCTGCCGGGGTTAGTGGCGCGCCGGGTGGACCCGCGGTCTGGCACCGTGATCACCTTCGGGGCGATCAACGGCGGTTCCACGTTCAACGCGATTCCGCAGGAGGTGCGGCTGCTGGGGACCTTCCGTACCGCGGAGGTCAGCATTTGGCGGAAGGGTCAGGAGTTGCTCAGCGAGATCCTGGAGCAGATCGTGGCCCCCACGGGTGCCCAGCTGGAGATCCGCTACACGAAGGGCGTTCCACCCGTGACGAACGACGACGTATCCACTGCCGCCATGGCCCAAGCCGTACGGGACGTGGACCCCAACGCGCTGCGGGAGGCTCCGCAATCCTCCGGCGGCGAGGACTTCAGCTGGTACCTAGAGCATGTGCCGGGCGCGATGGCGCGCCTGGGCACCTGGACGGGCAAGGGTGCCAAGCCGGACCTGCACCAGCCGGACATCATCTTCGACGAGCGCGCCCTCACCGTGGGCATCCGGCTGTTCGCCGGGGTTATCGACCAATTCCGCTAAGCCCTAAGGCCTTCGCCTAGTGTCCGCGCGTGAGCTTGTTCTGCGCGTAACCCAGCAGGGACTGCTGGATCGCCTGAGTCTTCTGGCGGCGGGCAATCTTGTGTTGCTCCCTATGGAACTTCTGCTCCGCCTTGATGGCAGCTAGACGGCGACGCTCCAGCTCCGCGTTGCTGGGGGCGTGCCAGTGGTCCGGGCCGACCTTCATGACGTACAACAGCACGAAGACCACGGCGGGAATGAACAGACACAGCGTGGAGAGGATGCCGCTGATCTCCGAGGTCACGATGCAACCGGCGAGGCCGCCTAGAACGCTGAGGAGGAAGATTCCCAGCTTCGGCTTGGCGCCATCACGGTGGGCCTTTTCCACTTCCGCAGCCGAGTAGTAGGGCATGAGCTGTGCGCCAGCTGCTAGCGGAGGGAGATCGTGAAAGAGCTGGTCCAGCTCCTGGCGGCTGCGTGCGCACGTTGCTGCCGCCACCCGGTCCTCATACTCCACGAGCTCCAGCCGACCCTGGGCAAAATGGGATCCCAGGGCGCTCATTGCGTCAGAGCGCTCTTGGTCGCTAATGCGGACGGCTGGGTTGGGCTGCCATGGAGTAGTCATGGCAGCCAGTGTAATAGATTTCTACGTAGATGTGTCTAGGCCCAGTCGAACGTCCGCTTCACAGCTTCATTCCACTGCCCGAAAGCCTCATCACGCACGGACTTGCTGACCTGAGGCTTGTACGTCTCCCTCTCCCGCCACAGGGACCGGACCTCCTCCAGATCCTGGAAGAACCCCACGGCCAAACCGGCGGCGAAGGCCGCACCCAGCGCAGTAGTCTCCGAGACCTTCGGAACCGTCACCGGCACGCCTAGCTGGTCTGCTTGGAACTGCATCAGCAAGGAGTTGACCACCATGCCGCCATCGACCTTCAGTCGCTTGAGCGGAACTCCCGAATCAGCGTTCATGGCCTCCACCACCTCACGGGTCTGGAATGCCGTGGCCTCCAACGCGGCCCGGGCAATATGGGCCTTCGTGACGTAGCGGGTGAGGCCAACGATCACCCCGCGAGCTTCCGGCCGCCAGTGCGGCGCCAGCAAACCGGAGAACGCTGGCACGATGTAACAGCCGCCGTTATCCTCCACGGACTGCGCTAACGGCTCAATCTCGGAGGCATCGTTGAAGAAGCCCAGGTTATCCCTCAGCCACTGCACCAGCGACCCGGTGACGGCGATGGAACCCTCCAAAGCAAACACTGCTGGCTGATTCCCCAGCCGGTAAGCAACGGTGCTGATGAGACCGTGCTCCGAACGCTGGATCTCCGTGCCCGTGTTGAGCAGCAGGAAGTTGCCCGTGCCGTACGTGTTCTTCGCCTCGCCCGGCTCCACGCACGCCTGGCCAAAGGTGGCGGCCTGCTGATCTCCCAGAATGCCGCTGATCGGCACCCCGTGCACCGGTCCGGACCGCCGCACCTTACCCACCATCTCAGAGGAGCTGACGATCTCCGGCAGCATGCTCATGGGGATACCCAGGGCCTCGCACAGTTCCGGATCCCACTGCTGGGTTTCCAAATTCATCAGCATTGTGCGGGACGCATTGGTCACATCCGTGACGTGGCGGGCACGGCCGTGAGAGCCCTCAGCCTTGCCAGGCTTACGGGAGCGGCGGGTGAACTCCCAGATCAGCCAGGAATCAATGGTGCCGAAAGCCAACTCGCCGGCCTCGGCGCGCTCGCGCACGCCCTCCACGTTGTCAAGGATCCAGCGAATCTTCGGCCCGCTGAAGTACGTCGAGGCCGGAAGGCCCGTGCGCTCGGCAAACATCTCTTTTTGCTCATCGGATAGGGACTTCACGATGGCATCGGTGCGGGTGTCCTGCCACACGATCGCGTTATACACCGGCTTGCCGGTTTCCCGGTCCCACACCACGGTGGTTTCCCGCTGGTTCGTGATCCCCACCGCCGCGATCTCATCGCTGGAAATATCCGCCCTAGCGGCGGCATCAGCCATCACACGGCGGCTATTCTTCCGGATCTCCTCCGGATCATGCTCCACCCACCCCGGTTTGGGGAAGATCTGGCGATGCTCCAACTGGCTCGTGGCGACCACGCGGCCTTTGGCGTCGAAAATAATAGAGCGAGTAGACGTGGTGCCCTGATCCACAGACAGAACATATCCGCGCTTGGACTTAGTCCACTTCGCAAACGTCTCCGTCAGCTGGTTGGCCAGACTATCGACCATTCTGCTTGCCCCTCCCTGGGCGCAACACCACGGCAAGCGTCAACACACCAAGGCCAAAAACGGCGGTGAGAAGCGTGAGATACCGCAGCGCCTGCAAGGTGCCGGACGAGAACGTGGAAATGTAGTTGGTGCCCTGCTCACAGGTGT
>DXFZ01000001.1 GCA_019114175.1 Candidatus Corynebacterium gallistercoris | reverse complement strand
GCGTGAAAATTTCCACGCCGCGCTGCTTCGCCAACACCGGGGCGGATTCGGCGTCCGTGCGCCGCGCCACGGAGTACGGCACCGGATCCGCCACCGTCTCCACGTTGTATTCAACGTCCATGCGCGCCTGCATGACCTCGAACTGCATGGGACCCACAGCGGCCATGACCGGGTTCGCGTCACCGCGGGCGTCATTGCGCAGGATCTGCACCACGCCCTCAGAGTCCAGCTGCTCCAGCGCCTTGCGGAACTGCTTGTACTTGCCCAAAGACTTCGCCCGCAGGGTGCGGAAGTGCTCCGGGGCGAACTGCGGCATCGGCGGGTACTGCACCTTCTTGCCCGCGTAGATTGTGTCACCTGGGGCCAGGGAACCGGCGTTGACCAAGCCCACGATGTCGCCCGGGTAGGCGGCCTCCACCGTGGAGCGGGTGCGGCCGAAGACCGTCAGCGCGTACTTGGTGCTGAACGAACGCCCGGATTGGGCGTGAGTCACCTGCATCCCGCGCTCGAACACGCCGGAGACGACCCGCATGAACGCCAAAGAGTCCCGGTGATTGCGATCCATACCGGCCTGCACCTTGAAAACAACACCGGAGAAGGGGTCCTCGGGGCGGCGTCGCACATCAACAGAAACAGAATTACCACCGGAACTGGCCTCAACCACCTTGGGATCGCTATCGCGGCCGGCCGGAGCGGGAGCCAGCGCGCAGAGCGTGTCCAGGATCTGGTGCACGCCGAAGTTCAGCATCGCCGAGGCGAAGATGAGCGGGGAGGTGGTGCACTCTAAGAACAGCTCCTGATCGTGCAGCGCGCCATCGGCGGCGAGGAGCTCCACCTCCTCGGCGGCGGTCTCCCAGGTATCGCCCTCGCGCTCGGCGGCCTGGTCGGGAGAGTAGTGCTCCTCCGGAGCGATGGTGGAGCCACCGGCGGTGCGCAGGAAGTGGATGTATTCCTCGGCCTCGCCATCGTCATTGATGCGGGCCAGGCCGCGGAAGTCGCCGGCCTCACCGACCGGCCAGAACAGCGGGGTGGGCTGCAGCTGAATCTCCGTGACGATCTCATCCACCAGCTCCAGCGGCGTGCGGCCCGGACGGTCCCACTTGTTCACCACCGTGATGATGGGAAGGCCGCGGGCCTTACACACGCGGAACAGTTTCAGGGTCTGCGGCTCTAGGCCCTTGGCACCATCGATGAGCATCACGGCCGCATCCACGGCGGAGAGCACGCGGTAGGTGTCCTCGGAGAAGTCCGCGTGGCCCGGGGTGTCCACGAGGTTGATCATGAAAGGCTCGCCCTCGTGGCCCTCGGGGGCGTACTCGAACTGGAGGGCGGAGGAAGCGATGGAAATGCCGCGGTCCTTCTCCATCTCCATCCAGTCAGAGACGGTCGACTTGCGGCCCGCCTTGCCGTGGACCGCACCGGCCTCCTTGATCATGTGCGCGTGTAGGGCAAGTGCCTCAGTCAGGGTCGATTTACCGGCATCCGGGTGGGCGATGACGGCGAATGTGCGGCGGCGGGAGGCCTCGGATGCAGTGCTACTCATAATGCCACCAGCCTAGCGGGGCTGGTGGCATCGGGATAAATTGAGCGGGGGCGGTGGCGTGGTGCGCGCGGGCGGTGGCGAACGGGTGGTGACTGGCGCGTTAGATCTTGCGGAAGCGCTGCGCGGACAGTGGGGCGAAGATCACCGCGAACGCGATGATGCCCACCAGGGACATCGCCAGGGAGTGCTGCATCGGCCAGCTCGTCGGCTCCGGCATGTCACCGTTGTTGCCGAAGAGCGTGCGGGTGGCGTGGACCAGGGCGGATACGGGGTTCCACTCCGCGAAGACCTGCAGCACCTTCGGCATCGTTTCCGTGGGCACGAAGGCGTTGGAGAGGAACGTCAGCGGGAACATCACCATGAACGTGGCGGAGTTGAAGGCCTCCACGGACTTGATCTGCATGCCCAGCCAGACCAAGACCCAGGAAAAGCTCCAGCTGAAGGCCAGCAGTAGGGCCGCGCCGCCAAGGAAGCTTAAGAAACCCGCCTCCGGGCGCCAGCCCACGACCAGGCCGGTGAGGATCATCACGGCCAGGGACACACCATTGATCGCCAGGTCGGAGATCGTGCGGGCCACCAGCACAGCAGAGTTGTGCATCGGCAGGGTCTTGAACCGGTCGATCAGCCCGTCCTTGCGGTCCTGGGTCATGAACATGCCGGAGAAGGTGGCACCGAAGATGGCCGTTTGGGCGAAAATGCCGGCCATGAGGAAGTTCGTGTAGTCCACGCCGGGCACGTTGATCGCCCCGCCGAAGACTTGGCTGAACATCAGCACGAACATGATCGGCTGCAGAATCGCGAACACGAACACGTCCGGGGTGGAGCGGAAGCGAATGAAGTTGCGGATCGTCACCGCGCGAACGTCAGAAAGCCAGTTACTCACTGTCCGTCACCAGCCTTTCCACCGGTCAGGGTGAGGAACACATCGTCCAGGGATGGGCGGGCCATGCCTGCATCGTGCAGTTCAATGTTGTGGTTGCGTAGGTGGGCCAGCACCTTTTCCAGCGCGTCAGGGCCGGAATCCACGCGGGCGGCCAAGGTGGTGCCATCGCGGGTCACGCCCTCGGCCCCGTCCTTGGAAACCTCAGCCAACAGCTGCTCCGCCTGATCCAGGTCCGCGGAGTTCACCAGGGTGATGGATACGCGCTGCCCGCCCACGCGGGACTTCAACTCATCGGCGGTGCCTTCCGCGATGACCGTTCCGTGGTCGATCACGGAAATGTCATCGGCGAGGGCGTCCGCTTCCTCCAGGTACTGCGTGGTCAGCAGCAGGGTGGTGCCCTGGGCCACGCGCTGGCGGATCACATCCCACAGCGCCAGGCGCGCGGCCGGATCCAGGCCGGTCGTGGGCTCATCCAGGAACAGGATCTTCGGATCGTTGACCAGAGAGGCGGCCAGGTCCGCGCGGCGGCGCATGCCGCCGGAGAAGCCCTTGATTGGCCGGTCCGCGGCCTTGTCCAGAGCGAAAATCTCCAGCAGCTCATCAGCACGGGTCTTCGCCTGCTTGTCACCCATGTGGAACAGCCGGCCAATCATCACCAGGTTCTGGCGGGCGGAAAGCTGCTCATCAATCGTGGCGTACTGGCCGGAGGCGCCGATGATCTCGCGCACCTCGCGGCCTTGAGTGGCCACATCCAGCCCGGCAACAGTGGCCGTGCCGCTGGTGGGAGTGGTCAAGGTGGTCAGTACCTTGACTGTGGTGGTCTTACCAGCACCGTTGGGCCCCAAGAGGCCGCGGACGGTGCCTTCCTCCACAGAAAGGTTAAGCCCGTCAAGAGCGTGCACCGCACCGCCCTTGACGGGGTAACTCTTGCGCACATCGCGCATCGTTATCAAAGACATGCGACAAGCATACGGGTAAGCCCCGAGCTAAGGCACATCGAAATACATGGTCCGAATGGGGTGATGTCGGTCACTGCTTGTGATTGTTTTCCTCAACGAGGTTTTCGATCCCCTTCTCAATCCGATCAAGTTTCATGTAGATCGCGATAGCAAGGGCAAGTCCGGCTATGAGAGCGATGATGGAGAGCAATGTTTACCTCCGATTAGTTAACGATGCATTTTTACGCAGGCGAATGGCGACCGCTCGTCAGTTTGTGAAATGAATACCCGCCCGCATGTTTGAGTTCCATTTTTTGTTTGAGTTCCCTGTTTATTGAATGTTTGATCCCAAGGGGTGGCCAATGGGTGGCAGCTGTTTTGATCTATCTTTTCAGATTGCCTTAATCCTTGGGGGTCGAAGTAAGAAAGCTCAAAACTGATATTGCAAACGTTTTCAACTTTCCAGTTGAGGCTAGGGTAGTGAGTCACGTGAACTTTCCCTAGATCAAGCCCACTGCCGTCGACCCCGATCGTGACTCGAGAGCCAATGCCACCTGGTGCCTAAGCGCCTCCGCCGGCGGCACGTGGATGTGCAGCGGAAGATACGATTGAGTATTCATTGACGGATGCTGAATTGGGGTTTGTTGGATTGGTTTCACCAGTCGAGGCGGAAGCAAACGCGACGGCGCACAAGACGGTAGAGAAAAGTGCCGTGGTGACGATGGGTATGGATCTGCGAAGAAACATTACGACCTTCCAAGGGTGAGGGGCTAGGGGCGATCGTTGGCCAACTAGTTGCCAATATAGCGGTGCTTGAATTGTTTGGCAAGAGGGTTGGTGAAATTCTGTAGATTTCTGTGGCTGAGTGCTGAAATTAATTTCGCCACACCAGGTCGTTAGTTCAGGTCCTCTACTTATTTAATCGCCGTGTGAATAATGTTCTGGGCTCGTTCAACCCCCGAACCGATTACAATACTGCATGCCTCCAGAGTTCGCTCAATACAGCCACCCAGCCATTGCTCGTCCTCCCCGCCAAAAGGTGCGAGCACAAAATCCACCACACCCATTCCCTGCGGAGGGCGGCCGATGCCCATGCGCACCCGCACGTAGCCTTTCGTCCCCAATTCTGCGGTGGTCGACTTCAACCCATTGTGGCCGCCTTCGCCACCACCCTTCTTCACGCGGACCAGCCCAGGGGCGATGTCCAGCTCATCGTGCACCACAATCACCCGCTCCGGCGTGATTCCCAGCTTCTCCGCCAGCGGCGCGATCGCCTCGCCGGAGTTATTCATGAACGTCGTGGACCTAGCCACCATCACCGGCACACCATCGATCTCCACGCGCGCCACCAGCGCGGGCATGCCCTTCACCGGCTCCAGCCGCGCGCCCTCACGGTCCAGAAGCGCGTCGATGGCCATGTAGCCGATGTTGTGGCGCGTCGCCGCGTACTTCGGCCCCGGGTTACCGAGCCCGATGATCAGCCACTGCGCGTCCCACTCCACGTCCTGCCCGCTGGGGCGGTGGGGTTGCGCCGCGGGCTTTGTGGGGGAGGGGGAGGCGGAGGTGGCGTCGCCCCCAAAAGAAAAGAAGGACTTCAGGCGTTGCAGGAGGTTTTTCACAGTCGCCTAGTATTCCAGCAGCTGGCGGATCTTGTCCACAGCGTCCGCGCACATGATGGCCACGTCCGCCGCCTCGGAGCTGGGGAAGGGCTTGAGCACGTACGCGGAGGGGGCCATGCGGCCGGGCGGGCGGCCGATGCCGCAGCTCAGGCGCCAATAATCCTTGGTGCCGAGGGCCTTCGTAATGGACTTCAGCCCGTTGTGGCCCTTGTCCCCGCTGCCGAGCGCGAGGTGGGTGGCGCCGGGGTCGCGCTCCAGGTCGTCATAGACGGCGATGATGTTGCGCGGCGGGATTTTGTAGAACGCGGCGAGGGCCTTCACCGGGCCGCCGTGGACGTTCATGTAGACGCGCGGCTTGGCCAGGATGATCTTCTTTTTAGGGGC
>DXFZ01000004.1 GCA_019114175.1 Candidatus Corynebacterium gallistercoris | reverse complement strand
GCTCCCTTCAGGCACGGGCTGGGTGCCGAACTCCGGCAGCACCTCAATGGAATCGATGCGGGACATGCGGAATGTGCGCTGCGCCCCGCGGGCACGGTCAAAACCGGTGAGATAGAACGTGCCACCCACGGCACCGTAGGCCCACGGTTCCAGGGTGCGCACCACGGGGTCTTCCACCAGCGATGGGTAGTAGTTGAACTCAATGACGAGCTTGGAGTCCAGCGCCCGGAACAGCGCTTCGAGGGAAGCCTCGTCAAGCTCGATGCCATCGGGCACGTGCGCCACCACGTCCTGAGATTGGGCCACGCGGGGGCGGGCTCCGGCTGCGCTTAACTTGCGCAGCGCCTGCCGGGCTGGCTCTGCCAACGGGCCGCCCCGGGCCCACCGGCTGGCCAGCGCTAAGACCTCGGCTTCATCGTCCGTGAAGTCGACCCCATCGAGGAACGCCGAAGCCGGGTCAATCCACCACAGTTCCCGCTGCTCCTCATGCTCTGACGTGTAATCAACGCCCACGGTGCGCTGGATGGGCAGGCCCAGCTCCGCCAGCGTTTCCCTATCCCGCTGGAATTGCTTTTCCTGGGACCTCCGCAGACCCTCATATCCCGCCACGTTGTCCAGGATCCAGGCTGTAGACCGTGGCTTGGGTTCGTTGATGAGCGCGATGACTAGGTTGAACAGCCGGTCCGCGCCTCCGCGCCAGCTCACCTGGCTGGGCCTGTTCCGGGAACGCATGTCAGCCACGAATCATCCCAACTTCGCGATCATCTCATCCACCGCGTCACTGGTGTTGGCGAATGGATCCGGCAGGAGGGCCTCACAGCCGCCTTCACCGTTGATCTTCACCCGCATCCAGTCTACGGTGTAGGCCGCCTCCTTGGCGCGCACCGCGGCGAGGAACTTCCCGCGCACCGCCGCACGCGTCGTCGCCGGCGCGTGGCTCATCGCGTGCTCGATGGCCGATTGCTCAATGAGGGTCTTGGCGAAGCCTCGCTTGACCAGTACGTTGAATAGCCCGCGGGTCGGGTGGATGTCATGGTACGTCAGATCGACCTGAGCCAGGCGCGGATCCGTGGGCTCCAAGCCACCGCGTTCCGCCATGCGGTCCATCAGGGACTTCTTGATGACCCAATCGATTTCCGTGGCCACCGGGGAAAAGTCCCCAGACTCAAAGCAATCCAAGGTGCGGGACCACAGCTCCACCACCGGCTCCAGCTGCTCGTTGGGAGTCCCCAGCCAGCCGACCGGTGAATGCTCCGGTTGATCGCGGGAGGCGAGGTAACGCGAGGCGGCGTCGCACAAAGAACGTTGAATCTCCAAAGGAGTGGCGGTGCCACCGGAGCGCAACGTCAACGGGATCCGGCCGGTGAAATCGCGGGCGATCTCGCGGATAGAGCGGATCTCATTGGCCATTTCAAAGTCCGGGAGGGCCACCCCGGCCTCGATCATTTCCAGCACGAGCAGCGTGGAGCCCACCTTGAGTGCGGTGGTGACCTCAGACATGTTGGAATCCCCCACGATGACGTGCAGCCGGCGGTAGCGGGAGGAATCCGCGTGCGGCTCGTCGCGGGTATTGATGATCGGCCGGGAACGCGTCGTGGCGCTGGAGACACCCTCCCACACGTGGTCGGCGCGCTGGCTCATCGTGAAACCGGGGTCGAAGTTCTCATTCGGCGCGCCCTTGTACGGGATGGAGAGCTTGCCCGCACCGGCGATGAGCTGGCGGGTGACCAGGAAAGGCAGCAGCTGGGTACCCAGGGACTTCAGCGAAATATCGCGGCTCACCAGGTAATTCTCATGGCAGCCATAGGAATTGCCGAGGGAATCGGTGTTGTTCTTCAGCAGGTAGATCTGCCCGCCGATGCCCTTGTCCGCGAGCGCCCGCTCCGCCTGCACAGCCAACTCGTGCACCTGGGCGTCCCCTGCGCGGTCATACGCGATGAGCTGGTGGAGGCTATCGCACTCCGCCGTGGCGATCTCCGGGTGCGCGCCCACATCCAGGTACAGCCGGGAGGCGTTATCCGAGTAGATGTTGGAGCTGCGGTGGCGCTCCACGATGGGGCTGAACAGCTGGCGGGAGATCTCATCCGGGCCCAGGCGGCGGGAGGAGGACATCACGTTGGTGATGCCATACTCCGTCTCCAGGCCCATGATGCGGCGAATGTGGGCGGTCACTGGCCACCCTTTTGCACGTAGGAGCGCACGAACTCCTCCGCGTTGTTCTCCAGCAGGCCGTCGATCTCATCGAGGAGGTCATCGGTGCCCGTGACCTGGACCTGCTCCTGGCCGCCGGTGGTGCCTAAGGGATCAAGTTGTTCGTCATCGCGGCCCTTGCCTCCGCCAACCTGGGATTGTCCGCCAGTTGCCATGAAAAGCTCCTTAGAAAAAGTAATGCGCCTATAAAAATCTAGTTATCTACAAAGTTACCCACGCCGTGGATCTTGTGGGGCTGAACCGCGGCCAGCCCCGCTACCACTTCCGCGATGGGCCGGGTGGAATCCTGGGCCTTGTTGTAACACGGGAACAGGCCTGCCACGTCCTCGGCCGTGAAGGCCAGGGGATCATCCATCACGATGCGGGCGGCCTGCTGGCCGGCGAAGGGCGTGTCCACGATGACGCTATCCCAGTTCGCAGCCAGGATCTGCTCCGAATGGGCGGCCACCAGCTGGCCGCGCAGCCACGCGCGGGTGTCCCGGGGCGGACAGTGCACGGCGTGGTCGATCTCCTCACCCGGTACCAGCGTGCGCATGCGGCCCTTGGCCACCAGCGCGTGATACAACCCGCGGGCTGGATCGATGTCCGCGTACTGCAGATCCACCAGTGCTAGCCGCGGGTCCTCCCACGTGAGCCCGCGGGCGCGGTAGGCATTCATGAGCGCCAGCTTGGCGGTCCAATCCAGCCGGTCTTTGGTCTTCATGGGATCGCGGGCCAGGGCCTCGAGAATCTCCTCCCACGTGGCCAGGACATTCCGGTCATCGCTTGTGAGAATCCCGGCGGGCTCCAAGGCTGCCAGGATCCGGCGGCGGATCTCCGCCTGGATCTCCACAGCGGTCATGTAGGTGTTGCCGTACAGGCGCAGCTTCTCCTTGCAGCTTAAGTCACGGGATACCCGCTGCACGTCCGCCACGGGCTCAAACAGGCGCAGGTCGGAGAAGTCAGCGCCGTGCTCCACCGCCTTGAGCAGCAAGGCCGTGGTGCCGAACTTCAGGTAAACCGCGGTCTCGCTCATGTTCGCATCGCCAATGATGACGTGCAGGCGGCGCCACTTCTTCGCATCCGCATGGGGCTCATCGCGGGTATTGACGATGCCGCGGTTCAGCGTGGTTTCCAGCGAGACCTCAGTCTCGATGTAGTCCGCGCGCTGGGAGATCTGGAAGCCCGCCTTTTCCCCTTCAGATCCAAGGCCCATGCGGCCGGCACCCACATAGATTTGCCGGGTGACAAAGTGCGGGATCAGCGCCTGCTGGACCAGATCCACGTCCAGCTCACGGGGGTACAGATAGTTCTCGTGGGAGCCGTAGGACGCACCCTTGCCATCCACGTTGTTCTTGTAGATCTTCAAACGCGGCTGCCCTTCCACCTCGCCGGAGGCCTGGGCAGCCCGGTGCATCAGCACGTCGCCTGCCTTATCCCACACCACCGCAGCACGTGCGGAGGTGACCTCCGGGGAGGAATACTCCGGGTGGGCGTGGTCCACGTAAAAGCGGGCGCCATTGGCGGAGATGACATTCGCCGCGCCCACCGCGTTGGGATCCAACACGGGGGCGGACCCGCGCCGGTAGCGGCGCAGGTCGAAACCGCGCACATCCCGCAGCGGGGACTCATTCTCATAATCCCAGCGGGTCCTGCGGTTGACCCCCTGCCCGGAGTGCTCCGCCCACGCCACCACTGCTTGGGTGGAGGTGACGATGGGGCTGATTTCCGGTGCATCCACGGCCACGATGCCGAACTCCGTTTCCGATCCAATGAGGTACGCAGGCTTCCGGCGCTCCTGCTCCGCCTTGACGCTAGTCAGGCTCAGCAGGTTGCGCGGACTGGGGGACGCAGTGGAGGAAGGAGTGGGAGAAGAATCGGTCATGTCATCATCCTTAAAGTCGAGTCCGGCTTCCGCTAGCAGCGCACGCTGATGTCCACCACGCGCTTCGTGGAATGGCCAAAGATCCGCGCCCACTCCGCAGGGTTGGTGGTATCCGGCAAGTCTTCCGTGTCCCCCACTTCCGCCAGCACGGCCGCATCCACATGCTGCGCGCCAATGCCGTGGGCAGCGGGAACCCCAGCCGTGGCAGGACCAGCCTGATCCATCACGTGCAGCGCATCCTTGATGGCCAAGGTCTTCGCCCGGTCCACAATGTTGGCCAGCATCGCGCCGCTGACGAAGTCCGACCAGTAGAGATCCTCGCTCCCGCCGTCAGCAAAGTGCAGCGTCACATACCGGTGCGCCTCCGTGCGCTGGAACAGCTGATCCGCAATGCGCTCCCGCAACCACGCCGCCGCAGAGGCCACAGTGCCGTGCTCCTCCACCAGCTTCGGGGCCATCGGCACCTGATCCGTCAAATGCTTGGCCAGAATATCGAGGGCACCCTCCTTATCCGGCCGCTGAATGCGGATCTTCACATCGAGCCGGCCAGGCCGCAGGATAGCCGGGTCGATCAGCTCCTCACGGTTGGACGCACCGATGATGATGACGTTACCGGCAGCCTCCACTCCATCGAGCTCACTGAGCAGCTGCGGGACCACCGTGGACTCCATATCAGAGGACACGCCCGTGCCACGGGTGCGGAACAAGGCCTCCATCTCATCGAAGAACACGATCACCGGCCGCCCAGAGCTGGCCACGCGCCGGGCCTGCTCAAAGATTTGGCGGATCTGGCGCTCCGTCTCTCCCACGAACTTGTTCAGCAGTTCCGGGCCCTTCACGTTGAGGAAGTAAGACGAGTTCTCCTCCCCCATGGACTTCGCCAGAGAATTCGCCACGGCCTTCGCAATGAGCGTCTTGCCATTTCCGGGAGGGCCGTACAGCAGCACGCCCTTCGGCGGGCGCAGCCCGTACTGGGTGTAAATCTCCGGGTGCAGGAAAGGCAGCTCCACGGCGTCCCGGATCTGCGTGATCTGCGCACTCAGGCCACCGATGTCCTCATAGGTCACATCCGGGACTTCCTCCAGCACCAGGCTGCCCACCTCCGCGCGTGGTACCGCCTCGAACGCATAGCCGCTGCGCCGGTCCACAATCACGGAATCCCCCGTGACGATCTCCTTGGCCAGCACCAGCTGGCGCAAAGGTCCTGCGACCTTCACCACGGCTTCCTCCCCCACCTTGTCCGCCACGATCAGCCGTTCGCCAGTGACTTCCACCACCTGCGCAATGTCACCGGAATCCTGGTAGCCCGTGGCCTCCACCACCTGCTGGCCCTCCCCCAAACGCACGGTAGTGCCCGGCACCAGCTCCGCCGGGGATACCAGCGGGGAGACCATCAGCCGCATCCTGCGACCCGCCGTGAACACCTCTGCAGTCTGTCCTCGCCCCACCTCCAGCAACGTGCCATAGGTGCTCGGAGGCTCCGCCAAGGCCTCCAGGCGGCCATTGATCTCCTCCAGCTTGGCCCGGCTGGCCTTGAGCATATCCACCAGCTTCTGATTCCGCGCCCCCAGCTGGCGGTTGGCGTGCTGCAGCTCCCGGAGGCTCACCGGCCCGCTGCTGGCCGCCCCGCTGGAAGTGTGGGTGGAAGCAGAAACGTTGTCCGCAGGTGTGTTCTCCGTCATGCGTACAACATTACTAAGGTAAACCTGCGAGCTCCACGGTGGGGTGGGCGGCGGGGTGCCGTCGCCCCAAAAAGAAAGACCACAGACTAACGGCGAGCCTTGCGCTGCGGCCGCGGCGCCTTCACCCCATCCGCCAAGCGGCGCGCATGGATGAGAAACGCCGTGTGCGCATTCATCCGGTGCTCCGGGCGGGTCGCCAAACCCTCCACCTTCCAGTCACGGACCAAGGACTCCCACGCGCGCGGCTCCGTGAAACAACCGGTCTCCCGGATACCCTCCATCACCTTCATCAGCTGCGGCACCGTGGCCACGTACGTCATGAACACGCCACCCGGGATGAGGATCTCCTTGACCGTATCCAGCATCTCCCACGGCTCCAGCATGTCCAACAACACGCGGTCAACCTCGCCCACGTCCTCCTTGGTGACCTCCTTGAGATCACCCAAGCGCAAGTCCCAGTTCTCCGGGTGGCCGCCCATGTACTCAGAGACGTTCTTCTCCGCGTACTCCAGGTGATCCTCGCGGATCTCGTAGCTGATGACCTTGCCGTGCTCGCCCACAGCGCGCAGCAGCCACATGCTCATCGCGCCAGAACCCGCGCCGGCCTCCAGCACGGTCGCACCCGGGAAGATGTCTCCCTCCACCAGAATCTGCGCGGCATCCTTGGGGTAGATCACCGCGGCACCGCGGGGCATGGAGAGCACGTGATCCACCAGCAGGTGGCGGAAGCACAGGTACTCTGCCGCGCCGGAGGACTTCACCACCGTGCCCTCATGGGCGCCGATGATGTCATCGTGCTTGATCTCGCCCTTGTGCGTGAAGAAGCTCGCGCCTTCTTCCAGGGTGATGGTGAAGTGCCTGCGCTTGGCATCGGTGAGTTGCACGCGATCGCCGGCCGTGAAGCGTCCAGAGTAAGCCATGGGGTTTTTGGGGTGCTTTCCTTTAATTTAAGATGCTGCTTGCAAGAGTTCCATCCTAGGCGAGCAAAGAGGTCCGATGCATAATTTCCGCGGTGGGGAGCGCCTGCTGGCCGTGACCTTGACCTTCGTGGCTGGGTGCGTGGATTCCATCGGCTTTTTGTACCTCGGCGGGGTGTTTTTGTCCTTCATGTCCGGCAACACCACCCGGTCCGCCACGGCGTTTGTGGAGGGCGATTGGGCGCTGGCGACGGTGGCGGGGTCCTGCATCGTGTTATTCCTGCTGGGCGTGATTATGGGGGCGATGTGCCAGCGGCTGGCCACGCGGCTGTGGGATGTGTACCGCGCCAGGGAGGTGGTATTGGCGCTGGTGGCGGCGATTTTCGCGGTGACGAGCCTGCTGACTGCCATGGATTTGGATAGCGTGGCGATCCTGACCCTTTCGGTGGCGGTGGGCGCGATGAACAGTGTGTTTGAGCGCGGCGGCGAGGTCGCGATCCCGCTGACGTACATGACGGGCACGCTGGTGAAGATGGGCCAGCGCTTCGCGGACACCTTCTTCGGCGGGCGGCACGCGGTGTGGCTGCTGCACCTGCTGTTGTGGGCGAGCTTGTCCGCCGGGGCCATCGCCGGGGCGGTGGCGTATCACCACCTCCACATGCGGGCGGTCTTTGTGGTCACCGGCATCGTCATTGTTGCGGCGGTGGTCAATCAGGTGGTTCGTTATGGGCGACGCCGCCGCGGGCTCCCCCTCTAAAAGTTTTCCCACCGGCCTTTCACGCTAGGGTGGATGACCGTGAAGAAAAAGCTAGCCCTCTCCCCCTCCCGCGCCGGTGACTACCAGCAGTGCCCCTTGCTTTACCGCTTCCGGGCCATCGATAAGCTGCCGGAGCCGAAGACGGTCGCCCAGGTGAAGGGCACGCTGGTGCATGCGGTGCTGGAAAATTTGCATGGGCTTGACCGCGCGGAACGCACCTACCCGGCGGCGGTGAAGATGCTGAAACCCGAGTGGGAGAAGATGGTCCAGGCGGATCCGGAGCTTGCAGAGCTGGTCCCGGAAGAGGAGACCATGGACTTCCTGGTGGAGGCGCGTGCCCTGGTGAAGGGCTACTTCCATATGGAAAACCCGGAAGGCTTTGACGCCGCGGAGTGTGAAAAGTACGTGGACTTCACCCTGCCCAATGGGGTGCCAGTGCGCGGCTTCATCGACCGGGTGGACGTGGCTCCCACGGGACAGGTGCGGGTGGTGGACTATAAGACGGGCAAGAAGCCAGCCCCGCGTTTTAGCGACCAGGCGCGATTTCAGATGCTGTTCTACGCCCTAGTGTGGTGGCGGCTCACCGGTGACATTCCGGCGCAGCTGCGGCTGATGTACCTCAAGGTAGCCGATGACATGGTGCTCACCCCCAGCCCGGCGGAGCTGAACTACTTTGAGCGGGACTTGGGCACGTTGTGGGGCAAGATCATGGCGGATGTGGAAAGTGGCGACTTCCAGCCGAAGACGTCCAAGCTGTGCGGGTGGTGCGCGCACCAAGACAAGTGCCCCGCGTTCGGCGGAACACCCCCGGAGTATCCGGGGGTGTAGGGGGTCGGCGGCGCTAGAGGGCCTAGAGGATCAGCGCGCCGATGCCGTAGGAGAGCGCCACGGAGCTGGCGATGCCCACGATTCCTGGGATGAGGAATGGGTGGTTGAACACGTAGTTTCCGATGCGCGTGGAGCCGGTATCGTCCATCTCCACCGCCGCCAGCAAGGTGGGGTACGTGGGCAGGACGAACAGGGCGGACACCGCAGGGAACGCGGCCAAGGCGGTCAGCGGGCTGACACCGATGGCGAGTGCCGCTGGCATGAGGGCCTTGGTGGTCGCGGCCTGGGAGTACAGCAGGCTTGCGGCGAGGAAAAGTACCACTGCCAGCAGCCACGGGGCGGCGTCTAGGACGTCGCCTGCAACACCCGTGATGTCTTCTAGGTAGTGATCAATGAACGTGGTGCCCAGCCACGCCACACCCAGCACGCATACACAGGCGGACATGCCAGAGCGGAAGACCGGGGTTTCCAGCACGTCAGCCGCGCTGGCCTTGCCGCTGGCGAGGATGATCAGGCCAGCTGCCAGCATGATGGCCATGATGGCCTCATTGCGGCCCAGGTGTGGTTCGGCGATGAGCCCGACCTGGTCGGAAATCATGGTGGCGTACGCCATGACGAT
>DXFZ01000070.1 GCA_019114175.1 Candidatus Corynebacterium gallistercoris | reverse complement strand
GACGTGGACAAGATCGACCGTCCACGTGGTATGAACATCACCGTGGTGACCACCGCCACCAACGATGACGAAGGCCGCGCGCTGCTGCGCGAGCTGGGCTTCCCATTCAAGGCTGGTCAGAACAAGGAGAGCTAAGCTCCCCAAAAACCCCCGCGCTGCAGTACGCAGCCGGGGGATTTTGTCTATGCGAGAGGGCGCTTAGCTCAGCTTGTCATCGATGGCATCGCGAGCCTTGTCCACCTTATCGTGGTGCTCCTCGCCAGCCTTATCCTTGGCGAACTGCTCGGCCTTATCCAGCGCCTCGTTGCGCTTGTCATCGTCGTTAGCGAATTCCTTGGCCTTGTCCATGATGCCCATGAGGGATCACACCTTTCTGCACGTTTGGGTTCAAGCTCTTACGCCCACCCATGCTAACGAAAAGTTATGAAGTTATCCGCCGATGGCGCTCATGGAGCGCTCCGGCTGCACATACTCAGGGTCATTCAGCGTCACAACATCGGACCCGTAGCCCCGGGGCTTACCCCACATGGCCTCCTGCCAGCTCCGGGCCACCTGCTCGTCGCTGGCCCCGGAGCGCAGCAGTGCCAAGAGGTCAGTCTCTTCCTGAGAAAACAGGCAGCTGCGTACCTTCCCGTCCGCCGTGATCCGCGTTCTAGAACATGCCGCGCAGAAGGATTCCGTGACAGACGCGATGAAACCGACCTGGCCTGAGAGCGTGGCGCCGTCGCCCTCAAAACCCTCGTAGCCCCCACGCTCGGCAACATCCCACAGCTCCGCCGGCGCGGAACCCCGCGGCGCCGGGTGCGGAGTCAGCACAAACCGCTCGCGCAATCGCTCCCGCAGTTCGGCCGCGGTCACCAGGTTTTCCCGCACCCACGCGCGGTCCGCGTCCAGCGGCATCTGCTCGATGAACCGCAGCTGCAGCCCGCGCTCCAGGCACCAGGCCAGCAGCTCCGGCGCGGAATCGTCGTTGACCCCGCGCATCGCCACCGCGTTGACCTTCACCGGATCCAGTCCCGCGTCCACGGCCGCCTCCACCCGGCGGATCACATCATTCAGCCGGTCGCGGCGCGTCACACGCGCGAACCGCTGGCGGTCCACCGTGTCCAGGCTCACGTTGATCCGCGTGAGCCCGGCAGCCTTCAGCCCCTCCACGCGCTTGTCCAACCCCAGCGCGTTCGTGGTCAGCGCAATGGACACCCCTGGGTGCTTCTCCCGCACCCCGGCGATGATCTCCTCCAAGTCTTTGCGCACAAGGGGCTCGCCGCCGGTGAAGCGGATGTCCTTCACCCCGAACATCCGCACGCCGATGTCCGCCAGCCGCACTGCCTCCGCCGCCGTGAGCAGCTGGCTTGCCGGCATCCACGGCAGCCCTTCCGCGGGCATGCAGTAGCTGCACCGCAGGTTGCACTTGTCAATCAGGGAAATCCGCAGGTCATCGGCCACGCGGCCGTATTGATCTTTGAGGAGCATCGGCGCATCCTCCTTTGCTTGTCACATCGCGGGTATAGACTTTAATGGTAGTCCCCGCGCCGCGGTGTTCGGGGCTTAGCATGCACAAACCCTCGTAGTGGAACTGGTGAGATGGTTAATTTTTTTGGTAGCGACGCCACAGCGTCCCGCCCCCGCCCCGCCCTTTTCGTGGCCTTCGCCGCGGCCCTGCTGGCCGTGGTGTTCCTGGCGGCCTGTAGCAGTAACGACTCATCGGAGACGCCCACCACGACCCCTCCGGCGGGGGAGGAGTACGGCGAGGTCCAGGTCTTCGCCGCCGCCTCCATGAAGCCGGTGTCTGACGAGTTGAAGAAGGCCTTCGAGGAATCCCACCCGGGCGCGAGCCTGGTCTTCAACTTTGCGGGATCCTCTGATCTGGTGCGCCAGATTGAGCAGGGCGCGCCTGCGGAAGTGTTCATCTCCGCGAACCGGAAGAACATGGATAAGGCACTAGAGTCCCCGGACTTCGCCGGCGCGGAGCCGCAGGTCATCGCCACGAATGAACTTGTGCTGGGAATCCCGGATGGGAACCCGGGCAGCATTTCCACCCTGGAATCCATCGCGGGCAAGCGCGTGGCCATCTGCGCGCCGGAGGTGCCGTGCGGGACGATTGCCCACCAAGTCCTGGAGGCGCACAACCTCACGCTGGATAACCCCACGGAGGAGGCCAACGTGTCTGGCGTTTCCACGAAGGTCGCCACGGGGGAGGTCGATGCCGGCTTCATGTACTCCACGGATGCCGTGGCCTTGGCGGACCAGGGCGTGACGGGCGTGACCATCGACGGCGTGGAGCCGAACTCCTACCCCGTGGCCCTGACGGTCTCCGGTCAGGAGAACGCCACGGCCGTGGCGTTCAAGGAGTGGCTGGCTGGCGAGGAAGCCCAGAAGATCCTGGCGGATTACGGATTCCCCCCAGCTAGCTAATGGAGCACGCTGAGCCGCAGCAACTTCAACCACCGCGCCTGAGCCGCAATTACGCCACCCCCACCTGGGTACTTCCCCTAGCGATGGTGGCGCTGCTGGTGCTGGCCGGGCCGCTGTTGGGGCTCCTCGTCTCCATCCCGTGGACCCGCGTGCCGGAGCTGGTGACCACGGAGGAGGCCAGCACGGCTTTCGCCCTCTCACTGGTCACGGCGGTGGGCTCCACCGTGATCTGCGTACTACTCGGCACGCCGCTGTCTTTGTGGCTGCAGCAGCTGAGCCTGCGGTCTGCCCGGGGGAGGGGTGGGTGGCTGGGGCGTGGGGGCGTCGCTGCCATACGACTACTTGTGTACGCGCCCTTGGTGCTCTCTCCGGTGGTCAGCGGCCTGGCGATGATCTTCTTCTGGGGCAGGCGTGGGCTGGTGGGCAGCTGGCTGGATGCCCACGGGATCGCGCTGGCGTACACGACCGCCGGGGTGATGATGGTGCAGGTGTTCGTGGCCTTGCCCTTTTTCGTGGCGACCACCACCACGGCGCTGAACGCGATCCCTCACCAGCTGGAAGAGGCCGCCGCCACGGAAGGCGCGAGTCGCGGCCAGGTGTTGGCGAGGATCCTGCTGCCTCTGGCCGCGCCCGGCATGGTCACGGGTGCGGTGCTGAGCTTCGCCCGTGCGCTCAGCGAGTTCGGCGCCACGATCACCTTCGCAGGCAACATCGCGGGCGAGTCCCGCACGATCCCGCTGCTGGTCTCCCTGGGCCTGAGCTCTGGAGACATGGATCAGGCCTTAGGTGCGTGCATCATGCTGCTGGGCATCTACGTGCTGGTGCTGGTAGCTGTGGTGGCGGTGCGGGTGATTGGCAGGCTAAGAAAGAGCCTATGACCCGCACACCGGAAGAACACTTGGAAGCCATCCGCGCTGCCATCCCCGCGCGCCCGAGCACCTGGCTTCCGCCCGCCGAGGCCGTGGGGCGCACGTTGGTGGAGCCCGTGGCCGCGCCGGGTGATTCGCCGGCCTTCGATAACTCTCAGATGGACGGCTACGCCCTGGCCACCAACCAGCTGGCCGGCGGGGTTTTCCCGGTGGGCCCCACGGTGGCGGCCGGTGCGGATCCAGGTGTTTTATACAGCGACGGCCTCACGGGCCACATCGCTCCCGTCATGACCGGGGCACCAGTCCCAGCGGGCACGGCGGCTGTGGTGCCGGTGGAGAACTGCTCCCCGCCGGAGTTCGTGGACACCGAGGTGCGGGTGCCGCCTGTGGAGGAGGGGCAGTTCGTGCGGCGTGCGGGCAGCGACTTGCGCGCCGGGGAGCAGCTGTTCGCAGCCGGGCACCGGGTGAACGCGCGCACGGTGGGCGCGTGCGCCCTGCTGGGCGTGGAGGCGCTGCCGGTGGCGGAGCCCGCGAGGGTCGTGATCTGCACGGGTGGCGAGGAGATCGGAGGTGACGGGCTGGCGCAGATCCCGGACGCGAACGGGCCGATGCTGGCAGCTTTGTGCGCGCGGCACGGGATTGAGGTCGCGGCTCACGTGTGGACTGGGGACGACCCGGCCGCATTAGAGGACGCTCTGGGCCAGGCCGTGCGGGGGCACCAGCCCACGGCGGTGATCACGAGTGGGGGCATCAGCCACGGCAAGTTCGAGGTCGTGCGCCAGGTGCTGGAGCCCGCCGGGGGCTGGTTCGGGCACGTGGCCCAGCAGCCGGGCGGGCCGCAAGGGCTGGCTGAGCTGGGTGGGGTGCCGGTGATCTGCTTGCCGGGCAACCCCGTCTCCACGTTCGTCAGCTTCCGCGTGTTCGTGGCACCTGTGCTGGGGGAGGTGGAGCCGCCCTTCGAAGCTGTGATGTGGGAGGCGGTGACCGGCCTTGCTGGGAGGGAATGTTGGGTGCGCGGTGGCGTCGCGATAAAAAATGGCCGAGCCGTGGCCACCGTAACCGGCGGCAAAGGCAGCCACCTGCTGGCGCAATCCGTGGCGGCCAACGTGCTGCTGCGGGTGCCGGCGGGCGCGAACCTGGAGGAAGGCGACGTGGTGCGTGCGTACCCGCTATAGGGTTGGGGCATGAGCGAGACCTATGAGCAGCTGGCCTATGACGAGCATGTGCGGCGGCGGCAGGCGTCCGTGGGGACGACGCTGCCGGAGCGGGTGGGGGAGTTCGAGTTCGCCGGGAGCGACCTCAAGCTAATCCAGCAGGCGGATAGCTTCTTCCTCTCTACGGTGACGGGCGCCGGGTGGCCGTACGTGCAGCATAGGGGAGGCCCGGCGGGGTTCGTGCACGTGTTGGGGCCGGCGAAGCTGGGTTGGCTAGAGATGCCGGGGAATAATCAATTCGTCAGCACGGGCAACGTGGATAGGGACGGGCGGGTTGCGCTGTTCTTCGTGGACTACCCCACGCGGCAGCGGCTCAAGGTGTTCGGGCACGCGCGGATCGTGGAACTCGGCGAGGATCCGGAGCTGGTGGAGCGGCTGCGGGACTTGGGGGACAGGGAGATCCGTTCGAAGGTGCTGTGGGCGATGGTGGTGGACGTGGTCGCGGCGGATAAGAACTGCTCCAAGCACATCAAGCCCAGGTGGGACAAGGAGCAGGTGGATGCGCGGATTGAGCTGTACCGGGAGGATATCCGGGTGCTTCAGGAGAGGGTGAAAGAGCTGGAGCGGATTACTGGGGAAGAGGTAGGTACGCAACCGCTTCGCCCGAGGTGACACCTTCCGGTGGCACGACAAGGAGCACTTGGGCCTTGGCGTAGCCGCTGAGCATGTGAGAGTTAGTGCGGGTCATGGGGGTAGCCCTGTTGCTGAGAGAATCGAGGCGCGCCGGGATCAGACGTGTACGGGGCTTGCGGATGGTGGGTAAATCCTCTCCGGCGATGCACGCTTTCGTGGCCGGGAAATCGAGGCCAGAGGCCACCGCCAGTGCCGGCGCGAGGAAGGAGTGCAGAGCCACGTGAGCCGCCAAGGGGTTCCCCGGCGCTCCCATGATGAACTGGGTGCGGTCTTCATTGTGAAAAGCTTCATCCTGCAGCTGCCGGGCGGCGAGCAACGTGGGGTGCCCCGGCGCGCAGCGCACCGATTCTGCCAACACAACATCTGCCTGCTCTGTGATGAAGGTGCGGGCGAAATCCTGGCCGGAATGGCCGGAGCCGCCAGTGATCACCACGATGTCCGCCCGGGCCTGCTGGAGCCAATCTTGGACCTCGGCAGGATCATCCTTGAGGCGGCTGACGGAGCGAACCTCCGCGCCCAAGTGCTCTACCAGGGCGGGGAAGGAGGAGCTGAACGCATCCCGGACCTCGCCGGGGCCGGGGAGCCCATCGGTCACCACCTCATTGCCCGTGAAGGCAAAGTCCACGGTGAGGGGCGGGGCAACGCGAACCTCATCCACGGCACACGCTCCGAGCAGCGCCAGGTGCCGGGCGGACAGTACCGTTCCTGCGGGGAGAAGCTCCTCGCCGCGGCGGAGTTCCTCACCGGCGTGGCGGATATCGGCACCAGTTGAAACGGACATGCCCTCCGACAGGTGAAGCTCACCGGAACCAACCGGGAGGTGGGTGTGCTCGCTGCGCACCACCGCGTCCGCACCCTCCGGGAGGAGGGAACCGGTGAGCACGGGTAACGCTTCACCGGGCTGCAGGGTTCCACCCGCCCGGTGGATGTTGCGCCCCTGCACACCCTCCGCATGATCCTCCAGGAGCGTCCACGGGCCGGGGCCGCTCACCGCGTACCCGTCCATCGCGGAACTCGTGTAGTGCGGCACGTCCATCGGCGCGAGGGCTGGAGACACGAGGACTTGGCCCACGGCAGGGGTGGCCACCACCGCCTTTTCGACACGCTGGTGCCACATCTCCTCCGCCAGGGACGCTACCCGCGCGCGAGCACCCCGCCACGTTGCGGGGCCTTCTGCCACACCAATGCCAGCGGCCTGGGCCTCAGCCCAGGTATCCACGTCTGTTTGTCCTGCAAGCGGCACTTCCGCCAAGTCCAGACCGGCCAGCACCATGCGCACAGATCCACCCCTTACCCCGCCGAACGCGCGCCGGGCGGCACCCACCTTCACTAGGCACAGAAGGGGCTCGATGTGGCCCCCGCGGGAGATGATCCACCCCTCCCGGTCTAGTTCCCTGCGCGCAGCGGCACGCAGGGCTGTGATCGCAGCAGCCGGGTCCGCTTCGTCGGCAGCGAGCACGAACACCACGTCTGAATCGGCAGCACCCGAACCAGCCACCACTTCCACACCAGCGGCAATGGCGCTGGCGGGGCCTGAGTGCACCGGTTCCTCCCGCACGCGTTCCACGCCCACGGGAAGATCCATGGGCGGGCCCACAACCACACAGCGGCCCTGGTCACCACCGCGGCCCAGCGCCTCCTGAACTGCCCCCACTGTGTTGTCTAGGAGGGTGGGGGCGGGGGTGGCGTCGCCCCAAAATAAAAATTCCAACAACGGCTTAGCGGGAGTGCCCAACGGTGCGGAAGCCCGCATGCGGCTGCCTCTCCCACCAGCGACGATGACGGCGTGATCCATGCCTAACCGCCCGCGAAGGGAGGGAGAATGTCCAGCTGATCGCCTGGTTGCACGGTGGCGGAATCCTCTACGCGGGCACCATTGAGGAGGAACGTGCACCGCGGGAAAATCTGCGCGAGAGTGAGGCCGCCGGCGGTGATGTCAGTGTGCTTCTCGCCCAGCTGAGTGAGGAGATCGCCGAGTGGGCCGGTGAAATCCAGCTGTTCAGTGGCGGTGCCGCGGGCGGCCCTAGCGGCGGCGAAGTATCTCACGGTGATCGGGGAATCGGACATGGTTTCCAGCCTAGCTTGTGGTGCGGAACGTACGTCCGTGTGGCGTGTAGCGTAGAAGGGTAACCGGAAGTGAAAGGGTGGCTGCAATGAGTTACACCGTAGAAATCACGCGTGAGAATGGCGATTGGCTTGCCACTGTAACTGATCTAGAAGGCGTTGCTACGTGGGCTTCCACCTTTACTCAGTTGGTTCAGTACGTGCGGGAGGCTATTGCACTTGCGGAGGATTTACCGGAGGGCGCTGAAGAAACCATAGACGTCGAGTGGGTCTTGCCAGGGGCTCAACCCGAATTGGCCGCAGCGCTTGAGGTAGCTCAACAGCGACACAACCTGGTGAAGGCACAAACAGAACTAGAACCGAAGATTGCTGAAGCTGTTTCTGCACTGACACGCGCCCAGTGGTCTACCCGGGACCAGGCGGAACTGTTCGGAATGAGCGCTGGCCGAGTCTCCCAAATTGTCAAAGTAGTGAACACTGGCACGCCCGCCTAGTTGAGTGCTGTTTAAAGATCAAGGAAAAGGAGTCCTTCGCACAATGACGGATCCCCAGCCCGCACAAGAACCACACGCGGAGCAGAACCTCACCCACGTCCGCGCGGACGGCTCCGCGCACATGGTAGATGTCACCGCCAAGCAGGAGACCTCCCGCACCGCCGTGGCCACCGGCACGGTCACCACCCGTCCCGATGTCATCGACATGATCTTTGACGCGGACCTCCCGAAGGGCGATGCCCTCCCCGTCGCGCGCGTGGCCGGCATCATGGGTGCGAAGAAGACCCCGGAGATCATCCCGCTGTGCCACCCATTGCCCCTGGGCAAGATCACGGTGGACTTCGAGCGCGGCGAATCTTCCGTGACCATCACCGCTTCCGTGAAGACCCGCGGCGTCACTGGCGTGGAGATGGAGGCCCTCACCGCCGTGACCTCCGCCGCGCTGACTGTCTACGACATGATTAAGGCCGTGGACAAGCACGCCGCCATCACTGACGTGCGTGTCCTGTCCAAGACGGGCGGCAAGTCCGGTGATTGGAGTGTCTAGGTATGGGGGCGACGCCGCCACTGCTGAAGTGATCGTCGCCTCTACTCGCGCGGCGGCAGGGGAGTATGAGGACCGTTCTGGAGCCTTGGCGGTGGACTGGCTAAGGTCCCAGGGTTTCGATACCCCGGATGCGGCGATCGTCTCCGATGGGGACATGCCCGCCCACCTGGGAGCGAAGCTGGCGGACCCAGCGGGCTTGCCCCGGGTGCTGCTCACCACGGGTGGGACAGGCTTGGCCGCGGACGACCGCACCGTGGAGACCGTGCGCCCGTACCTGGATAAGGAACTGCCCGGCATCATGAGCGAGTTCTTCCGCATCGGCGCGCAGAAGGTTCCCACCGCAGTGCTTTCCGGCGGGGTGGCCGGGACAGTGGGGCGGACGTTCGTGATGACCCTGCCCGGGTCCGTAGGCGGGGTGAAGGACGGCCTGGCCGTGCTGGAACCCGTGATCGGCCACCTGGTGGCGATGTTGGAGGGAAGGACAAACCATGAATGACCAGCAAGACCCGCAAGATCCCCAGCACGTCGCGGAGCAGACCGGCATGGTGCTGGAAGCGTACGTGACCGACCAGCCACTGGAGCCCCTGCTGCTGGAGGCGAAGACAACGGTGGCCACTGACGCGATGGGCGCGGTGGTGACCTTTGAAGGCGTGGTGCGGGACCACGATGGCGGAGCGATGGTGGATGCCCTGACCTACACCAGCCACCCAGAGGCCAGCACATATATGCGCGAGGTTATAGGTTCCGTGGTGGACGAATTCCCGCAGGTGAGGGCGTGGGCAGCGCACCGTACCGGACCCTTGAAGATTGGGGAGATGGCGTTTTGTGTGGCCGTCGCCGCTGCCCATCGAGGACCAGCCTTCGCCGCGGCATCGGAAATCGCCGACCGGGTCAAGGCCGAGGTGCCGATCTGGAAGGAACAGGACATGGCTGACGGCTCGACCGTATGGGTGGGGCTGTGATGGGCAAGAACAATAATGACAACAGCGCAGCATCACATGACGCGCAGTGGATCGCCCGCTACCGCCGCCAGCTCACACTCGAAGGCTTCGGCATGGCCGCGCAGCAAAGGCTGCAGGATGCGCACGTGGCGGTGATCGGCGCGGGCGGGCTGGGATCCCCGGCACTGCTCTACCTGGCGGCCGCCGGGGTGGGGCGGATCACTGTCATTGATGATGACGCTGTGGAGCTTTCCAACCTGCACCGCCAGGTCATCCACACGGAATCCGCCATTGGCGAGCCGAAGGTGAATTCCGCCGCCGAGCAGATGCGCCAGCGCAATAGCCACATCACCATCACTGCAGTCCAGGCCCGAATCACAGACGACACCGCCGCCGACCTCATCGCCACCGCCGATGTGGTGCTCGATGGCACCGACAACTTCCCCGCCCGCTACGCGACCTCCGCGGCCTGCTCCCATGCGCGCGTTCCGCACATTTGGGGATCGATCTTGGGGTTCGACGCCCAACTCTCCGTCTTCTGGCAGGGTCACGGTCCGGTGTACACAGATGTATTCCCCGAAGCCCCACCGGCGGGGACTGTCCCGAGCTGTGCAGAGGCAGGCGTCCTGGGGCCCCTCGTGGGAGTAGTCGGCACCGCGATGGCCCTGGAGGCCGTGAAGATCCTCGGAGGAGTGGGCGAGCCCTTGGTGGGCGTGATTGCGTATCTTTCCGGTATGAGCGGACGGTGGGAGTACATCGAGCTGGCGACCCCGGAAGGCAGTGTGCCCGTAAACACCCACGAGGAGGTGCATGCGGGGGAAGAGCTGGTGGCGTCGAACGAGGAAGGCGAACTGCTGATAGACGTCCGTGAACAGGGTGAATACGATGCGTTCCACATTCCGGGGGCGCGGCTGGTGTCGCTGAGCGAGCTGCGCCGAGAGGTGCCCGAGGGGCTGGTCGAGGAGCTGAGGAGTGAGCAGGGATGCGGGCGCGATGTGGTGGTGTACTGCGCGGCGGGCGTGCGGTCGCGGGAGGCGATTGAGATCCTCGCGACGGCGGGTGTGAAGGGCCTGCGCAACTTGGACGGCGGGATCAACGCATGGCTGGACGGCGGGCAGTTCCCAACCGGGTAGCTAGGCCACAATGGGGCCGAGGCGACGGATGGCGCCAGTGATGTCTGTTGGTGACGGTGCGGCCACGTAGCTGACGCGCAAGAAACGCGAACGTGCCGGGGATGAGGAGTAGACACGCCCATCCGATAGGGATACTCCGTGAGTCAGCGCCGCCGCGGCGAAATCCGTAGCCTGCCACGGTTGGGGAAGTTCCAACCACAGGTGATAGCCTGCCTGCGGATGATAAGGCACCGTGATCGCCGGGAGATACTCCCGGATCGCCGCCCAAGCCGCGGTACGGCGCTCGGCCAGATTCTTGCCCAGCGTAGCCAGATGCCGCTTCCACGACGGGCTATCCACGAGCTCGAGCGCGAGGAGCTGTTGCTGAGTTGGAATGAGCATCGAGTGGATCGCATGTGCATCCCTTATGCGCTGCGTGATATCGCCCCGACTCACGATCGCGGCGATGCGCAGGTTCGGAGACGCCGCCTTGGTGAGTGATCGGATGTGGATGACAGTGCCGAAGTTATCATCGCGCACCAGGGGCGGAAGTAGTGGCGGTGAATCGTGATGCCGCAGGTAGCGGGCGAAATCGTCTTCTATGAGGAACGTGCGATGGGTGCGTACAATATCGAGCAGGGCTGACCGATGCTCTTCTGACATGGTGATCCCAGTGGGATTGTGGGCAGTGGGTTGGATGACCACGAGGCGAGCACGGGTGCGCGACAACGCTGTGTCTAAGACTTCGAGGTCCATGCCGCGGGGAGTCATGGGGATGGGAATGGGATGGAGGCTTGCTGCACGGGCCGCCGCCAATGTACCGGGATAGGTCGGATCCTCCACGATGATCTGATCCCCAGGTTGTGACAGTGCTTGCATAAGGATGCTCAAGGCTGTTTGCCCTCCACTGCACACAGTGACATCGGAGTGGGAGAGATCCCCACCAATGTCTTGAGCGAACCAGGACCGGAGCTCCGTGAGGCCTGCCAGGGGTCCTCGCTTCCAGGCATCGGGGTGGCGGGCGCTGCGTGATGCAGCCCGTTGAAGCAGCGACATGGGCTGCAGGGATGGGTGCAGGTAACCGCTGTTGAGATCGGTGACATCCGTGCCGGGGATGCCCAATGCGGTGTTGAGGCCAGTGGCATCGATCGTGCGATGAACTCCGGCGCGGGTACGGGAAGTGGGGATCTCGAGCAGGCCGCTCTGCCACGTAGTATCACGCGGAGTGGTTTCTGTGAACGGTTGGCGGGTGTAGGTGCCATCCCCTGGGCGGGTTTCTACCAGACCCCGTTCTGATAGCAGTGAGAGCGCAGCACTGATGGTCGTGGCGCTGACTTCGAACCTCTTGACCAGGGCCCTGTTGGATTCAAGCCGAGTGCCTGCAGGAAAGCGAGCGATATCGCGGGTAAGGGTTGCTGCGACTTTCTCCGCACTGCTACTATTAGACATGAATAAACATGATAGCGCTACTGTTCACCGGGTGCCACTGATACTGCGTTCCGGTTTCTTACTCGCCAGCCTCGGAGTCCTGGCTTTCTCCTTCAGCTTCCCCGGCACAGTCTGGGCGATGGACAGCTTCGGGCCATGGACCACGACGGGCTTACGCGGTGTGATCGCGGCTGCGCTTTCCATCGGGGCGCTGCTCATTTTTCGTGTGAAGAAACCACGGCGGCGGGATTGGCCCGCGCTGGTGATCGTGGCCGGGGGATCTTGCTTCGGATTTCCATTGCTCACAACTCTGGCGTTGCAAACCACTGGTACGGGACATTCGGCGGTGGTTATTGGAATACTGCCCATGTGCACGGCCGTCATTGCTAGCGTGATCAGCGGACAACGGCAACCGGTAGCCTTTTGGGCTGCTGCCAGCGTGGGTGCAGTCACCGTTGTGGCCTTCTCTCTTGTGCAGCACGGAGGAGCTCCCAGCGTGGGGGACATCCTGTTGTTCGTGGGCGTTGTGGCCTGTGGCTTTGGCTATGCTTACGGCGGGTTCCTCTCGACAACCATGTCGGGCTGGCAGGTCATCGCATGGGGCAATGTTGTTGCACTGCCGGTCAATCTAGTTTTGGCGGGGATCGCCATAGGGCGCGAGCCAGTTAACCTTACAACAACGGGACTTCTCGGACTCGCTTGCGTGGCGGGGGTATCCCAGTTTTTAGGATATGTTGTGTGGTACACGGGAATGGCGAAAATGGGAGTAGCGCGGGCTAGTCAGATCCAGCTGGCACAACCTCTGCTGACGGTTGTCTGGTCAGTCTTGTTCATGGGCGAGGCGCTCGATCCGGTAATCCTTTTCACAGCCGCGATCGTCATCGCCTGTATTGCGGTGACTCAGCGGGTGAAGAGCTAGCGTGCGGCTTTCAACGCATCATGAGAACGAGAGGGCCGCGAGCGGATTCATCAAATCTCGGAGCGGAACTACAAGCTGGAGTCAGCCAGCTGGCCCGAGTACAGGTTGAAGCGGTCACCCCTCGTGAACCCCGTCAGAAGCAGGCCCGTCTCCCGGGCCAAGTCCACAGCCAGGGACGTTGCCGCAGAGACCGCCACGAGCCCAGAAAAACCCGCGAGCACCGCCTTTTGCACCAGCTCAAAGCTGGCGCGGCTGGTCATCACCAGGTAAAGAGTCTCCGCGGGCAGGCGGTCCTCCATCAGCAGCGCCCCGATGACCTTATCCGCCGCGTTGTGGCGCCCCACATCCTCACGCACCAACAGCACATCCCCGTCGGCAGTCACCGCGCCCGCAGCGTGAATACCGCCCGTGCGCCGAAAAGCCTTCTGCGCACCGCGAATCCTCTCCGGCAAGCTCACCACTAACTCTGGCGTGGGCCGCACGGGACGGATAGGGAAGCGCCGCCGCTTCACCAAGTCCTCGATGCTGGTGGTGCCACAGATACCGCAGGCGGAGGTGGTCACCACGTTGCGCGCGGTCAAAGGCAGCTCCACGGGGTGTCCCTGTGGGAGAACTCCCCGCTGGGCTCCGCCGCGCAGTGCCACGTCAATTGTGTTATACGTGTTCTCGCCTAAAGGCCCCACAGCGCCGGCGCAGTAGCGCATCGTCAGTACATCCTCGCGGGAGCGGATTACGCCCTCGGCGTGCAACAAGCCGTGGACCAGTTCAAAGTCATGACCCGGAGTCCGCATGGTGGTGGTGAAATCCACACCATCCACGCGAATCTGCAAAGGCTCCTCCACCGCCAGGCAGTCAGCGCGCGTATCTACCGTGGCTGAATGGGGAGTGGGTGAGGGTGGGGTGGCGTCGCCCCCAGAAAAATCTGCAACGCGAACCTTTGAGACCCGGCGGTTAACCGTCAACCGTGACCCCATCGGCGCTACTTGTCCGCCTTCCAACCCAGCGGCTCCATGCGGATCACCGTGGACTTGGAGACCGGGGTGTTGGAGCCCTTCACCGTGTGATCCAGCGGCACCAGCTGGTTGGCCTCCGGGAAGTAGGTGGACACGCAGCCGCGGGCGTGATCGTAGGCCACCACCCGGAAGTTCGGGGCGCGGCGGAGCTCGCCGTGCCACTCGGAGACCAAGTCCACCATGTCGCCATCCTCCAGGCCAACTTCCGCCAGATCCTGCGGATTCGCAAACACCACGCGCCGGCCATTCTTGATGCCACGGTAGCGATCATGCAGGCCATAGATCGTGGAATTGTACTGGTCGTGCGAGCGGACGGTGTTCATCATGAAGTGTCCCTCGGGCACCTGCACGGCGTTCACCGGGTTGACCGTGATGTGCGCCTTGCCATCGTCTGTGGTGAACACGCGCTCACGCGGGCCATTCGGCAGGTAGAACCCGCCGGGCTTCTCCAGGCGCTTGTTGTAGTCCTCAAAGCCATCGATGGTGGCCTCAATATGGTTGCGGATCACGCCGTAATCATCGATCATCGGCTGCCAGAAATCATCGCCGAAAGTCTCCCGGCCGATGGAGCAGATGATGTCCACCTCACTGCGCAGGTCCAGGTCATCGTTGGCGGTGCGGTGGCCATAGGAAATGTGCACCTTGCCCACGGAATCCTCCACGGTGATGCCCTGGTGGCCGCCGGCCTGGATGTCCTTATCCGTGCGGGCCTTTACCGGCAGGATGAGGGACTTCGCACCCGGCCAGGCGTGGGAGCCATTTGGCTTGGTGGACAGGTGCACCGTGAGCTCGTTGGACTCCATGCCGCGCTCCACCACGCCCGTATCGGAGGCCACTCGCACGAGGTTGCCGCCCAAGGACATGAAGAACTTCGTTTTTCCATCCCGCATGGCGCGCAGCGAATCCACGGTGTCATGGCCGTGCTCGCGGGGCACGGCAAAGCCGAAGTGGTCCTGCAGTGCTTGGAGGAAGTGGTCCGGCATCTTCTCCCAGATGCCGACAGTCCGGTTGCCCTGCACGTTGGAGTGCCCACGCAGCGGGGCGGTGCCCGCGCCGGGCTTGCCGATGTTGCCGGTGAGCAGCAGAGTGTTGACCATCTCCTGGATGGTGGCCACGGATTCCACGTGCTGAGTCACGCCCAGGGTCCAGGAGATCACCATGGATTGCGCGTCAACGATTTTGTCCACGGCTGCCATGACTTCGTCATGTTTTATTCCCGACGCCACCTCAAGCTCCCGGTCATCCAAGCTCAGAAGGTGTTCCTTGGTTTCCTCGAAGCCGGTGGTGAAGCGGGCGATGAACTCGTGGTCGAGGGCGTCCCGCTTGATCAGCTCCTTGTTGATCGCCTGGAAGAGGGCGCGGTCACCGTCCAGGCGCACCTGCATGTATTGATCCGCCAGCTTGTGCCGGCGGCCGAGGAGGGTGGCTGCCTCCTGCGGCTCGCGGAAGTGCATGAGGCCTGCTTCCGGCATGGGGTTGACGGCTATGATCTTCCCGCCGTTTTCCTTGCAGCGCGTGAACGCGGTCAGCCCGCGGGGGTGGTTGGTGCCGGGGTTCTGGCCGACGGAGATGAGCAGGTCCGTGGTGTGGAAGTCATCAATGGTGACGGAACCCTTGCCGAGGCCCAGCGTGGCTGACAGGGCGGTGCCGGTGGACTCGTGGCACATGTTGCCGCAGTCTGGGAGGTTGTTGGAGCCCATGCGACGGGCGAGCAGCTGGAAGGAGTACGCGGCCTCATTGCTGGCCTTGCCGGAGGTGTAGAACACGGCCTCTTCCGGGGCGGTGCGCTGCAGCTGCTCCTTGATGATGCGGAACGCTTCTTCCCAGCTGACAGGCCGGTAGTGCTCATCGCCGCTGGAGCGGTCATAGAGCATCGGTTCGGTGATGCGCCCGCGCTTGCCGAGCCAGTGGTCAGTCTTCTCCCGCAGCTGCTGGACGGTGTAGCTGGCCCAGAACTCCCGGTCAGCGCGGTCAGGTGTGGTTTCCTCCGCGATGGCTTTAGCGCCGTTTTCGCAGTACTCCTGGATGTTCAGATCATGCTGTTCCGGTTCCGGCCAGGCGCAGCCGGGGCAGTCCACGCCGCCGGGCTTGTTCATGGTGAGCAGCGGCAGCAGGCCGCGATTGGGCACGGCGTGGGTCATGGCGTGGAAGACGCCGCCGTAACCCGCGGCGGTGTCTTTCATCTTGCCCACCTTGGGGTGGTCATAGCGGTTGGCGGTGGGATTGACCGGGTTGCCGGCCTCCGCCTGCGCCTTTCTGCTCCGGGGGTTGGAGGGTGTTTTGTGGTGTTGTTTGGTTGGGCTCGTCATGTTTTCCACCCTATACCTCGTTGCGGACAATTCTCCTGAGTGATTCTGGATGGCCGATTCTTGCCCTAACCCTGCGCCGCGCGGTGGATGGTGGAGATGGCCTGGTCGATCGCTCGCTGTAGTTGGGTCTGGCCGCTGGGGTCGTTGGCTTGCACTCCGGCAGCGACGCCAACAAGGAACGCCGTCACCGGAGCAGAGGGGCGCGAACGGTTGTGTGCCACGTCCTTTGTGAGGTCCAGGATGGGCTTTACGCATTCGCGGGGAAGTTCCTCAGGTAGCCCTAGGATCTCGCCCACATGCGCCAGCCATTCGTGGGCTTTCATCATTTCTTGCGGGTCGTCCTTAGCCATAGTCTTGAGCCTAGCGCGGACCCTGGTCCTTCACGCTGGCTCCACCAAGGCTGCCGGGCCACCGCCGGGCCGCCACTAGGGTTGTCACCGGGCTGCCACTGGGCCGCCACCAGAGCCGCCCAAGGGCCGCCACCAAGCCAGCCAGGAAAATTGGACAACCTGAGATCGATAAATCGCGAAATTTCCGATCTGGACTTGTCCAATTTTCGTGCGGGCGAGGCCGGCACGGCCAAATATGCAGTTGAGGTCGGCACGGCCAAATATGCGGGTGAGGTCGCCACGCCGGAAAAGGCAACCTCATCACAGAAGCGGACCCCGCCGCTGACCACCACAGGGGACTTGTGGAAGTTTTCCCAGGTTGCTAGGCTGGATCAGTCTCTTGCGGCGACGCATGCCCGCAGGAGCTTTTACACGTACATCAACTTTGTTGTAGGCCCCTTGCCCTCAAGCGGCCGCGTTGACACAGGCAGCGAGCACCCAGGCTATTGAGTCTGCGGAGCGCTAGTGGCCACATACGCGCGGTTCACGCAGGTGAAGGGTGAGTGGGAACCGCAATGAGAAAGGCACAGGGTCACTTCTTATGACCATGACTGATCCTATCGCGGACATGCTGTCCCGCGTGCGGAACGCTTCCAACGCGTTCCATGATTCTGTCTCCATGCCTTCCTCCAAGCTCAAGGTGAACATCGCCGAGATCTTGAAGAAGGAAGGCTACATTGCTGACTTCACCGTCAATGACGCCAAGGTTGGCAAGACGCTGGACATTGAGCTGAAGTACGGCCCATCCCGTGAGCGTTCCATCTCCGGTATGCGCCGTGTCTCCAAGCCGGGTCTTCGCGTGTACGCAAAGTCCAACGATCTGCCAAAGGTCCTCGGCGGCCTGGGTGTGGCTATCATCTCCACCTCCCAGGGCCTGCTGACTGACCGTGAGGCTAACAACAACGGCGTGGGCGGCGAAGTCCTCGCCTACGTCTGGTAAGAGGAGGTCTAACCATGTCTCGTATTGGCAAGGCACCGGTGGCCGTTCCCTCTGGCGTCACCATCAACATCAGCGGCCAGAACGTTGAGGTCAAGGGCCCGAAGGGTACCCTGACCCAGGAGATTCCGGCCCCGATCTCCGTGGCACAGGAAGACAACGAGATCGTTGTTTCCCGCCCGGATGATCACCGCAAGAATCGTTCCTTGCACGGCCTGTCCCGCTCCCTGATCAACAACATGGTCGTGGGCGTGACTGAGGGATACACCATCAAGATGGAGATTTTCGGCGTGGGCTACCGTGTCCAGCTGAAGGGCAAGGACCTGGAGTTCGCTCTGGGCTACTCCCACCCCATCCTGATTGAAGCTCCTGAAGGTATCACCTTCGCGGTTGATGGAAACACCAAGTTCTCCATCACCGGTATCGACAAGCAACAGGTCGGACAGATCGCCGCCAACATCCGCCGTCTGCGGAAGGATGATCCTTACAAGGGTAAGGGTATCCGTTACGCTGGTGAGCAGATCCGTCGCAAGGTCGGAAAGACGGGTAAGTAATGAGCAACACTGCATCCAACGACAAGCGTCTCCCGGTGGGCAAGGACATCTCCACCCGCCGCCGCGATGCTCGCGCACGTCGTCACTTCCGTATCCGTAAGACCCTTTCCGGTACTGCCGAGACCCCGCGTCTCGTCATCCACCGCTCTTCCCGCCACATGCACGCTCAGGTCATCGACGATACGGCAGGCCACACCCTGGTCTCCGCATCCACGATGGAAGCTGACATCCGTGCCATGGAAGGCGACAAGAAGGCACGCGGTGCAAAGGTTGGTCAGCTGATCGCCGAGCGCGCTAAGGCCGCCGGCATCGAGTCCGTGGTCTTCGACCGCGCAGGCTACAAGTACCACGGCCGCGTTGCTGCCCTGGCAGACGCAGCCCGCGAAGGTGGTCTGAAGTTCTAATGATCAACACCATTAACAACACCAACGGAAGGAACGCGTGATGTCGGGACGTGACCGTAACGGCGGACGCTCCGCCGATAACAAGGACAACAACGATCGCAACAACCGCGGCCGCAACGAAGATCGCGGTGGCCGTAACGATCGTCGCAACCAGCAGCAGGACGAGCGCAACCAGTACATTGAGCGCGTGGTTACCATCAACCGCGTGTCCAAGGTTGTCAAGGGTGGCCGCCGCTTCAGCTTCACCGCACTAGTCATCGTTGGCGATGGCCAGGGCATGGTGGGCGTTGGCTACGGCAAGGCCAAGGAAGTGCCTGCCGCAATCCAGAAGGGCGCAGAAGAGGCTCGCAAGAACTTCTTCCGCGTGCCAATGATCAACGGCACCATCACCCACCCTGTTCAGGGTGAGGCTGCTGCAGGCATCGTCATGATGAAGCCTGCTGCACCTGGTACCGGTGTGATCGCTGGCGGTGCTGCCCGCCCAGTGCTCGAGTGCGCTGGCGTGCAGGACATCCTCTCCAAGTCCCTGGGCTCCGATAACGCCATCAACGTTGTCCACGCCACCGTGGACGGCCTGAAGCAGCTTGTCCGCCCAGAAGAGGTTGCCGCACGCCGTGGCAAGTCTCTGGAAGAAGTAGCACCTGCCGCCATGCTGCGCGCACGTGCCGCAGGACAGGGGGCATAAGAAATGGCACTGAAGATTACCCAACTCAAGGGCACTGTCGGAACCAAGCCAAAGCAGCGTGATTCGCTGCGTTCCCTTGGCCTGAAGCGCATCGGGCAGGAAGTTGTTCGCGAGGACAGCCCAATTGTCCGCGGTCAGATCAACACCGTGCGCCACTTGGTCAAGGTTGAAGAAGTGGCAGGGGAGTAGGAAAAATGAGCGATCCAATTAAGCTCCACGACCTCCGTCCCGCCAAGGGCGCTAACAAGGCCAAGACCCGCGTGGGTCGTGGTGAAGCGTCCAAGGGTAAGACCGCCGGTCGTGGTACCAAGGGCACCAAGGCCCGCAAGCAGGTATCGGCAGCATTCGAGGGTGGCCAGATGCCACTGCACATGCGCCTGCCTAAGCTGAAGGGCTTCAAGAACCCAGCGAAGGTTACCTTCCAGGTTGTCAACGTTTCTGACCTGGAGAAGGCCTTCCCCAATGGTGGCGACGTCACCGTTGCGGACATCGTTGCAGCCGGCCTGGTCCGCGCTAAGCAGCCGGTGAAGGTTCTGGGCGATGGCGAGATCAGCGTGAAGCTGAACGTCACCGCTGACAAGTTCTCCCGCTCTGCAAAGGAGAAGATCGAAGCTGCAGGTGGCTCCGTCACCGAGGCGTAAGATCACGCACCAATAAACCCCGCGATGGATGAGCGCAATCATCCGCGCGGGGGTTTTTGCGCACCACAACCGCTATGAGTTTCGCCACCGGTGTCAGCAGCTGATAGTATTCGGAGGTTGTAAATTCAAACCAGGAGGCTAGTTTGTCCGCCATAGTCTCGGCGTTCCGGAACGTGGATCTTCGCAAGAAGCTCCTGTTCACCATCGCGATGATCGTGCTGTACCGGATCGGCGCTCAGATCCCCACGCCGGGGGTCGATTACGCGATGATCACGCAGCAAGTTGAGGACCTCACCAACAACTCTGCGATGTACTCCCTCATCAACCTCTTCTCCGGTGGTGCGCTGCTTCAGCTCTCCATCTTCGCGGTCGGCATCATGCCGTACATCACCGCGTCCATTATTGTTCAGCTGCTCACCGTGGTGATCCCCAAGTTTGAGCAGTTGAAGAAGGAAGGCCAGACCGGCCAGGCGAAGATGACGGAGTACACCCGTTACCTCACCGTCGCGCTCGCGCTCCTGCAATCAGCCGGCATTGTGGCACTGGCGGACCGCCAACAGCTGCTGGGGCAGGGCGTGCAGGTGCTTAAGGATGGCACGGGCGTGTTCGGCCTCACCGTCATGGTTCTCATCATGACCTCCGGTGCCGTGCTGCTGATGTGGATGGGTGAACTCATCACGGACCGCGGCATCGGTAACGGCATGTCCCTGTTGATCTTCGCCGGCATCGCCACCGCCCTCCCGGCCGAGGGCGCAAACATCCTGTCCAACTCCGGCGGCTTCATCTTCGCCGCCGTCACCGTGGGCGTGCTGCTGCTCATCGTGGGCGTGGTCTTCATTGAGCAGGGCCAGCGCCGCATCCCGGTGCAATACGCCAAGCGCATGATCGGCCGCCGCCAGTACGGCGAGACCTCCACCTACCTGCCTCTGAAGGTCAACCAGGCCGGCGTGATCCCCGTGATCTTTGCGTCCTCCCTGCTGACGGTGCCGATCCTGATCACCCAGATCATTCAGACCGGTGACCCACAGAACGCGCACGCGGAGAACTGGTGGAACCGCAACGTGATCACCGTCCTGTCTGACCCTGCGGCATGGCAGTACATCTTGATCTACGTTGGCCTGATCATCTTCTTCTCCTTCTTCTATGTCTCCGTGCAGTACGATCCCTACGATCAGGCTGAGAACATGAAGAAGTACGGTGGCTTCATCCCAGGCATCCGCCCGGGCCGCCCCACGGCTGAGTACTTGGGCTATGTGATGAACCGCCTGCTGGTTGTGGGCTCCATCTACCTGGGAGCGATTGCCGTGCTGCCGAACATTCTGATTAACATGGGTGTGCAGACCGGTCAGGCGGGCGGCACCAACATGCCGTTCGGTGGTACCGCAATTCTGATTCTGGTGTCCGTGGCCCTGACCACGATCAAGCAGATCGAATCTCAGCTCATGCAAGCTAACTACGAAGGATTCCTCAAATGAGACTAGTTCTCCTCGGCCCTCCCGGTGCTGGCAAGGGCACCCAGGCCTCCCTGCTCTCCGATTCCCTGAAGATCCCGCACATCTCCACCGGTGACCTGTTCCGCGAGAACATCGGCAACGGTACGGAGCTGGGCAAGCAGGCTCAGGAATACATCGATGCTGGCAAGCTGGTTCCCACCTCTGTCACGGCTGATATGGTTCGGGATCGTCTTTCTCAGGGCGACGCCGCCAACGGGTTCCTCCTCGACGGTTTCCCACGGACCATCGAGCAGGCAGAACTCCTCGAAGAGATGCTGAAGGAAGATGGCCACAAGCTGGACGCTGTGGTCAACTACGTTGTCTCCGAGGACGTTGTTGTGGAGCGCATGCTTGCCCGCGGCCGCAATGACGATAACGAGGACACGATCCGCACCCGTCTCGAGGTGTACCGCGAGCAGACCGCTCCGCTGATCGATCACTACTCTGACATCCTCCTGAACATCGATGCCGAGGGTACGGTGGAGGACATCTCCACCACCACCTTGGACGCGCTGGACAAGTAGTGACGTGAATCGGCCCCTCTGATGCGCCGAGAACACTGAGAAAGCCCCGCCCTCCTTCCCAAGGAGGGCGGGGCTTTCGATGACGCGAGGGTGCCGTCGCCCCCAAAAAAAGAAGAAGGACACAATGGGTTTTAGAAAGAAGAAGGCCATCGCGGCGAAAACCCCGGAGCAGCTGGACGCGATGCAGGCCGCCGGCGAGATCGTGGGCAAGGCGCTGCAAGCGGTGAAAGCTGCCGCGGCACCCGGGGTGAGCACTCTGGAGCTGGACCGGATTGCGGAGACGGTGATCCGTGATCACGGCGCGGTGCCGACGTTCAAGGGCTACGAGGGGTTTCCGGGGAGCATCTGCAGCAGCGTCAACGAGATGATCGTGCACGGAATCCCCAGCGCGGACGTACTGCTGGACGAGGGCGATCTGGTGAGCGTGGACTGCGGCGCCACCCTAAATGGCTGGGTGGGGGACTCCGCCTGGACCTTTGGCGTGGGCGAGCTGGCGGAGGACCACCGGCTGCTCAACGAGGCAACCGAGTGGGTGCTCATGGAAGGCCTCAAGGCGATGGTTCCGGGTAACCGGCTGACCGACGTGTCCTGGGCGCTGGAGGAGGCGACGCACAAGGCGGAATCGAAGTTCGGCGTGGGCCTGTGGATCGTGGATGGCTACGGCGGCCACGGCATCGGGCGGTCCATGCATGAGGATCCTTTCCTCGCCAACGAGGGCAAGCCGGGGCGCGGGCCGGTGATCCAGGAGGGTTCGGTGCTGGCGATTGAGCCGATGTTGGCGCTGGGTACCGCCGATTCCGTGGTGCTGGATGATGACTGGTCCGTGGTGACGGTGGATGGCTCCTACGCGTCCCACTGGGAGCACACCGTGGCGGCGACGGCGGGGGGACCCCGCATCCTCACACCGCGCTATTAGTTTTCGTGCTACTCGAGGTAGGGTAAACAAAATCGTTTCAAGAACCGTACCCCATAGGCGCCCGTCCAGTGGGCGCCGCTAGTGCAAAGGGCTTCACGCACACGCCATGAATCTCAATCGAATTGTGAGCAGTTTGCTCTTCAAGATCGTCGTTGCCATCGTGCTCGGCATCATCTGTAGTTTGTTCTTCCCGGAGTGGCTGGCCAGGGTGTTCGTCACCTTCAACGGCCTCTTCGGCGGCTTCCTGGGCTTCTTTGTTCCGGTGCTGATCTTCGCACTCATCACCCCGGCCATCGCCAGCTTGGGCCGCGGGGCAGGCAAGTGGTTGGGGGTGACGGCCGGACTGGCATATGGGTCCACCGTCATTTCAGGGCTCA
>DXFZ01000069.1 GCA_019114175.1 Candidatus Corynebacterium gallistercoris | reverse complement strand
ATCACCGGCACCGGCCTGGGCGAGGGCTACCCGAACAACGTGCCGGTAGCGCACTCGGACTTCATCCTGGCCGCCATCGGCGAGGAGTTGGGCCTGATTGGCCTAGCCGCGGTGCTGCTGCTCTACGCGGTATTCGTCTCCCGCGGCTTCACCACCGCCATGCTGGCCCGTGATTCCTACGGGAAGCTGGTGGCGGCGGGGCTGTCTTTGACGATTGCCATCCAGATCTTCGTGGTCACCGGCGGCATCTCCCGCCTGCTGCCCATGACGGGCCTAACCACCCCATTCCTGGCCCACGGTGGTTCCTCCCTGTTGGCGAACTACATTCTCTTGGCCATCATCCTGCGGATCTCCCATTCCGCGCGTGCCCCGTTGGCTGTGAAGGAGCGTGAGGACACATGAACCGGTCCATCCGTGCCGTAACCATCTTCAGCTTCCTGCTGGTGGCCGTGCTGATCGGTAACCTGACCTACATCCAGGGGTTCCAGAAGGAATCCCTGGCGGAGCACCCACGCAACACCCGCCAATTCCTGGAGGCGAAGTCTCAGGAGCGTGGCCGCATCACCGCGGGCGGGCAGGTGCTGGCGGAGTCCATCAAGAATGACTCCGGGTTCTACAACCGCCAATACCCCTTCGCGCCCGCGGAGTACGGCTCCGTGGTGGGCTACCTGTCTGACCGCTACGGCGCTGCCGGGATTGAGGCCAGCCAGAACTCCATCCTCACCGGTGACGACGAGTCCCTGTTCGCCCAGCAGACCTGGGACCTGATCACGGGCAAGGATCCCGCCGGTGCCAACGTGGACCTCACCCTGGTGCCCAACGTGCAGCGGGTGGCCTACGAGGAGCTGGCGAACAAGGGCTACTCCGGTTCCGTGGTGGCTCTGAAACCCTCCACCGGTGAGGTGCTGGCAATGGCCTCCACGCCGTCCTATGACCCCTCCCTGATTACCTCCACGGACCCGGATGCTTCCGCTGCGAACTTCGAGTCCTACGCGAACAGCCCGGATTCTCCACTGCTCAACCGCGCCACCCAGCAGACCCAGCCGCCCGGGTCCACGTTCAAGGTGATCACCACCGCCACAGCGTTGGAGGCGGGCGATACTCCGCAGACCCCTGTAACGGCGGAGGCGGAGATCACGCTGCCGGATACCGTCACCACCCTGGAAAACTATGACGGCACCGCCTGCGGCGCCGGTGGCACCACCACCCTGGAGGAAGCCTTCCGCCGCTCCTGCAACACCGCCTTCGTGGAGGTCTCCAACCGCCACGGTGCCGACGCGCTCAAGGATGTGTCGCGAAAGTTCGGCATCGGCGAGTCCATAAACGGTCTCGGCCTGCCGGTGCAGACGAGCACCGTGGGTGAGATTCCGGATGGTGCCGCCCTGGGCCAGTCCGCCATCGGCCAGCGCGATGTATCCCTCACCCCGCTGCAGAACGCGGTCATCGCCGCGACCATCGCCAACGGCGGCAAGCGGATGGAGCCGCACCTGATCCGCCAGATCACCGCCTCTGATTTGTCCACGCTGCGGACCACCAAGCCGAAGGAAGAGGATCAGGCCATCAGTTCTGAGACCGCCGATACCCTGCGCGGCCTCATGGTGGAGGCGGAGCAATACGCGGGCGGCGATGCCAGCATCGCCTCCAAGACCGGTACCGCCGAGCACGGCGAGGATTCCCGCAACTCCAACCCGCACGCCTGGTACATCGCCTTTTCCACCACCAAGGACGTGGCCGTGGCCGTGCTCGTGGAAAACGGCGGTGACCGCGGCCAGGAAGCCACCGGTGGCTCCGTGGCCGCACCGATTGGCCGTGCCGTGATCCGCGCCGCGGAACAAGAGCAGGAGTAGGAACCAAGGACGTCATGAGTGATCAGGACCGCACCACCCAGCCAGACCGCACTGACATTGACCGCACGCAGCGGCTCCTCGGCGAGCGCTACCAGCTGAACTGGATCATCGGCCGGGGCGGCATGTCCACCGTCTGGCTGGCCCGCGACACCCAGGCCGGGCGCGACGTGGCGGTGAAGATCCTCAAGCCGGAATACACCGAAAACGAGGAGTTCCGCACCCGCTTCCGCAACGAATCCCAGGCGGCGGAACAACTCCACTCCATCAACGTGGTGGAGACCTACGACTACGGCGAAGTCCGCGATGGCGGGGCCGTGTTCTGCTATATCATCATGGAGTACGTCCGCGGCGAGTCCCTGGCGGACGTCCTCAACCGGGAACGCGCCCTACCGGAGGCGCTGGCGCTGGACGTCCTCGCCCAGGCGGCGCTCGGGCTGCAGGCCATCCACGCCGCCGGGATGGTGCACCGGGACATAAAGCCCGGCAACCTGCTCATCACCGCCGAAGGCATCGTGAAGATCACGGACTTCGGCATCGCCAAAGCCGCCGCCGCCGTGCCGCTGACCCGCACCGGCATGGTCGTGGGCACTGCCCAATACGTCTCCCCGGAACAGGCCCAAGGCCAGGCGGTGGGCGCGTCCTCTGACGTGTACTCCCTGGGTGTGGTGGGCTACGAAATGTTCGCCGGCCAGCGCCTCTTCACCGGTGAATCCACCGTGTCCGTGGCCATCAAGCACATCTCCACCACCCCGCCACCGCTGCCGGAGCACATCAGCGCACACATGCGCGAACTCATCGAGATCTGCCTGCGGAAGAACCCGCAGATGCGGTACGCCGATGGCGCGGAACTCGCCGCCGCCATCGCGCTCGTGGCCGAAGGCCAGCGCCCGCCACAGCCGCACAACGTGCCAGACGTGGACACGGATTCCCACCCACTCACCGAACAGTTGGGCACCCGCGCAGGTCAGGCCGCGCTGGCCAAGAAGGCCACCGGCCCCGGCACAGCAGTGCCACCCATGCAAGGGCCCGCGCAGCCAGCGCAGCCCCACCCAACCCAGGCGCGCCAAGCACAGGCCCACCCAGCCAAGCCCCAACAGACCAAGTCCACCGCCTCCGCGATGCTGCCGCTCATCCTGGGCGTCATCGCGCTACTCGCACTCGGCCTGGCCGCCTACCTGTGGACCACATCCAGCGATGAACCCGCCCAGGACCCCACAACCACGACCATCACCAACGAAGTCACCAACGAACCCACCACCCAGCAGACCAGGGCCACCTACGTCCCCCCGACGCCGCAACAACCCACGCAGGCTCCGCAGACCACCGCAGAACAGCCCTCCAACCCGGCCACCACCGTGGCTCCCCCAACGCAGCCGGAGGCGACTGAGCCGGAGGTGACGTCGCCCCGAACACCACAACCACAACCCACCAACACGGCCAACACGCAAGACACCAGCGGCGCCGTGGAAGGCGGCGAAGGCATCGCGCTACCGCAGGCAGATGGCCCCACCGCGGCGACAACGGAGCGTCCCACCAGCGCAACCGGCTAGGAAACCCGCGCCGGTGTGCACTAAGATTCTTGCAATCAACGATATGAAAAAGGAGTAAGGCGTGGACCGGACCGGCACAACCCTGGGCGGGCGCTACCGCTTGGGTGCCAAGATCGGCACCGGTGGCATGTCTGATGTCTACGCGGCTACCGACGAACTCCTCGGCCGCGATGTCGCCGTGAAGATGATGCGGCCGGACCTGGCGCGGGACACGACCTTCCTGGAACGCTTCCGGCGCGAGGCGCAGAACGCGGCGAAGCTCAACCACCCCGCGATCGTGGCCGTGTATGACACCGGCCAGACCCCGGACCATGAGGGCGCGGTGCCCTACATCGTCATGGAGCGCGTGCACGGGGAGACGCTGCGGGAGATCATCCAGGACTCCGGGAAGATGCGGCTCACCGATGCCGCGGGCGTGATGGCGCAGGTGCTGGGGGCGCTGCACTTCAGCCATGAGGCCGGGATCATCCACCGCGACATTAAGCCGGCGAACATCATGATCACCAACACGGGTGCGGTGAAGGTGATGGACTTCGGCATCGCCCGGGCGCTGTCCGATTCCTCCGCGGCGATGACGCAGACCGCGGCCGTGATCGGCACCGCGCAGTACCTCTCCCCGGAGCAGGCGCGCGGCAAGTCCGCGGACTCCCGCTCCGATATTTACGCAGCTGGTTGCGTGTTTTATGAGCTGGCGACGGGCCAGCCGCCGTTCACCGGCGAGTCGCCCTTCTCCGTGGCCTTCCAGCACGTGCAAGATGACCCGCGGCTGCCTTCCCAGGTGCCGGGGATGCACCTGTCCAAGCGGGAGGCCCTGAGCCTGGATTCCATCGTGATGACCGCGATGGCCAAGGACCCCTCTGACCGCTATGACGATTCCCAGGAGATGTCCACGGACCTCAAGCGCCTGAGCGAGGACCAGGTCCCTCTGGTGGCGCAGGCGTACATGGAGGATGGGGCCGCGACGACGGTCTTCCCTGCTGCTTCTTCTTTTGGGGGCGACGGCACCGCCGCATCCCCGGGTAACAGCGCGCCCGTGGGAGGGGCCGCACCAGTGGCTGACCCTCAGTATGACCCGGCCCTGGATGATGGGGTTGCTGGTTCTGCGGGTTCCGGGGCTGAGCTGGCTGGCCGGGAAGAGGAGCGCCCTCGGCGGCGGTGGGCGCCACTGCTGTGGATCCTGGCGCTTGCGATCATCCTTGGTGGCGGTTTCGCCGCGTACTCCATGTTCTTTAGCTCTAGTGGGCGCAATGCGCCGGTGACTGAGGAGCAGGTTCGGATACCGGATGTGGCGAACCAGGACCGCAATGCGGCCCGGGCTTCCCTGGAGAATCTGGGGCTGGACGTGCGCGTGGAGGAGCTGCCGGATGACCGCGTGGAGCGGGGCAAGGCGATCGCTACGGACCCTGCTGCCGGCACGACGCTCTCCAAGGGCAGCACGGTTTCTTTGAAGATCTCCACTGGTAAGGAGATCACCGAGGTTCCGGACTTGACCGGGATGACGACGGAAGAGGCCAACCGAACGCTCACTGACGCACGGTTGGAGCTCAACGCTGAGGTGAAGGAAGAAGCTAGTGATGATGTGGCTCCGGGGCAGGTCATCACGCAGAACCCGCCGCAGGGCTCCCAGGTGTCTGTGGGGACGAAGGTGACGATCACCGTGTCCACCGGCCCGGAGGACGTGCGCGTGCCCGTGGTGAAGGGCCAGAGCGTGGAGGCTGCGCGCCAGAACCTGGAATCCGCGGGGTTCCAGGTGGTGGTGCAGCAGGTGGATTCCGCCGAGCCGGAGGGTCAGGTGCTCTCCGCCTCCGGTGAGGGGCAGCGACTGGCGCGAGGGTCTGAGGTCACCTTGCAAGTGTCCAAGGGCAACCAGTTCCAGATGCCTTCGCTCCAGGGTAAGCAGTTCAGCGAGGTGCACAGTGCTTTGCAGGCCGCTGGCTGGAGAGGGGCTCCTGCTCAGGTGGAGCGCAAGAACGTGAACACCACGGACTTGGCGCGGGTGGAGCAGGTGGCTCAGCAGTCCATTAAGGCTGGTCAGGTGGTGAACCGGGATGCCACCATCGTGGTGGATGTCTACGTCTTCAGCCTCCTCCCTTAGCCCCTTAGCCTGGGCTTTCCCTGGCCTCTCCCTCTCCCCGGCCCC
>DXFZ01000068.1 GCA_019114175.1 Candidatus Corynebacterium gallistercoris | reverse complement strand
ACCCCCACCCCTCATTGCGTGATGAGGCGAATATGATGTGCAGCTCCCTCATGGAGCTTGGTGCCCTCATCTGCACAGCAAGGAATCCTCAGTGTGATTCCTGCCCCATCTCCCACCACTGCGCCTGGGTTGCCGCGGGTAAGCCCGCCCCCACCGCAGAAGAGACTGCTGCGGCGGCCAAACGCGTGCAGAAATTCGAGGGCACGGATAGGCAATGCCGCGGCAAGATCATGGCTCTGCTGCGCGACCGCGGAGCGGCGGGTGCAGCGTGGCGGGAAATTGACGTGCTGTGGCCGGATAAGGTTCAGCTCACTCGGGCGGCGGAATCCCTGGTCACAGATGGCCTCGTTGAGCGCGCGGGGGACACCTGGCGCTTGCCGCACATTTAAGACTTTTTCAGACAGAGCTGTACGCTTGTGCCTTGTGAAAACTACAGCCACAAGCTCTAAGTCCCTGGCTACCACCATTGCCGCAGTGGGACTCATGCTCTTTTCCATGTTCTTCGGCGCCGGCAACCTCATCTTCCCACCCATGCTTGGTGTGGAAGCCGGCGAGCACTTCACGCCCGCCATTATCGGCTTTTTGACCACCGGCGTGGCGCTGCCCGTCATCACGGTCATTGCCGTGGCCATCTCCGGCTCCGGGGTGCGTGACCTCGCCAGCAGGGCGGGCGCCGTGTTCGGCCTCATCTTTGCGCTGGTGGTGTACCTATCCATCGGTGCGCTCTATGGTGTTCCCCGTGCCGCAGCGATCGGCTACGAGCTCGGCGTGGAATCCACCTTTGACCTCTCCGGCCCGTGGTGGCGCCTGCTGGGCACCGTAATCTTCTTCGCCGTGGCGTACGCGGTGGCACTGTGGCCGGGGCGCGTTATCGACACGGTCGGTAAGTTCCTGACCCCGGCCCTGCTGGTGCTGCTGACCCTCTTGGTCGCCATTTCCTTCTTCGATCTACACGAGCCACCCGCGCCTGCCGATGAGACCTTCACCCACTCCCCCTTCGTGGCGGGCATTTCTGAGGGCTACTTCACCATGGACTCGGTAGCTGCGTTGGCCTTCGCCATCATCGTGGTGAGCGCCTTCAGCACCCGCGGGGTGACGAACCACCGTTCCGTCATCAAGTTCACAGCCGTGGCCGGTGCCATCGCCGGGCTCTTCTTGACTCTGGTGTACTTGGGCCTCGGCTATGTGGGCACTGTCATGCCGGACAAGGCAAGCTATGAGGACGGCGCAGACCTCCTCAGCAGCGCCGCGCACCTGACACTCGGCCCGTACGGGGAGGCCGTGTTCTCCCTCATCGTCTTGCTGGCTTGCCTGACCACCGTGGTGGGGCTGACCACGGCCACGTCTTCCTTCTTCCATGACTTGGTGCCTGCGGTGAGCTACCGCTGGTGGGCAACGATCCTCACTGTGGTGGGCCTCCTGCTGGCCAACCTGGGCCTCACCAAGATCTTGGCGGTCTCCGGCCCCATCATCGGCCTGATTTATCCCCCCGCCATCGCGCTCATCGCGATGACCTTTGCGCACTTGCCCAAGCGCCGCATCCAGCTGCCATTGGCGTACCGTACTGCCGTGACTGTGGCCTTCGCGTTTTCCCTTCTCAACCTTCTCAGCGGCCTCAACGTGGGTCACCTCAATGGCCCAGTGCAGTGGCTCAGCGATCATCTGGCGTGGATCCCGCTGATGGAGGACGGATTGGGTTGGCTCCTGCCCACGATCATCTTGACTGCCATCGCCTATGCGGTGGACGTGTCCCGGGGCATCCCCGCTAACAAGCCGGACAACCACGAAGTCGAGGCCATGGTAGCGGTCTAGCTACCATGGCCTCGGTGGGGGCGATGAAGGACTATTCGTCCTCAGGCACGTCTCCCTCTGCAGCGCTGATCACGGCCTCCTGGGCCTCATCGGCGGCAGTGTCTTCCTCTACCTCTGGAAGAGGCTTCGGCTTGGATCCAAAAACGAACTTCGCATCCTCACCCTTGGACTCGCCATCCCAGTTCTCTACGTCCACGGTGACGATCTCGCCGGCGCCGATCTCACCGAAGAGGATCTTCTCAGAGAGCTGATCCTCGATCTCCCGCTGGATCGTGCGACGCAGTGGGCGTGCGCCCAGCACCGGATCGAAGCCGCGCTTGGCCAGCAGGCCCTTGGCCTTATCGGAAAGCTCCAGACCCATATCCTTCTGCGCCAGTGCCTTCTGCACGCGACCGAGCAGCAGGTCGACCATCTGAACGATCTGATCGCGGGTGAGCTGGTGGAAGACCACAATGTCATCGATGCGGTTCAGGAACTCCGGTTTGAAGTGCTTCTTCAGCTCATCGTTGACCTTCTGCTTCATCCGCTCGTACTGGGTCTCCTCGTTGACCTCACCAGAGCTGGAGAATCCCATGCCCACGGCCTTGGAGATGTCCCTCGTGCCCAGGTTGGAGGTGAAGATCAGCACGGTGTTCTTGAAGTCCACCATGCGTCCCTGGCCGTCGGTCAAGCGGCCGTCCTCCAACACCTGTAGCAGCGTGTTGTAGATCTCCTGGTGGGCCTTCTCGATCTCATCGAACAGCACCACGGAGAACGGCTTTCGGCGGACCTTCTCCGTCAGCTGGCCACCCTCGTCATAGCCCACGTATCCGGGGGGAGCACCGAACAGGCGGGACGCGGTGAAGCGGTCATGGAACTCACCCATGTCGATTTGGATGAGTGCGTCATCTTCACCGAACAGGAACTCAGCCAGCGCCTTGGACAGTTCGGTCTTACCCACACCGGACGGGCCGGCGAAGATGAAGGAGCCGGACGGGCGCTTCGGGTCCTTCAAACCCGCACGGGTGCGGCGAATCGCGCGGGAGACGGCCTTCACGGCATCGTCCTGGCCGATGATTCGCTTGTGCAGCTCGTCTTCCATGCGCAGCAGGCGGGAGGACTCCTCCTCCGTCAGCTTGAACACTGGGATGCCGGTCCAGTTGCCCATAACCTCGGCGATCTGCTCTTCGCCAACCTCGGCAACCTCATCCAGCTCTCCGGCGCGCCACGCTTTTTCCTTCTCCGCGCGCTCTTCGGTCAGCGTGCGCTCATCGTCACGCAGTGCTGCTGCCTTCTCAAAGTCCTGCTCATCAATGGCAGCTTCCTTCTTGCGGCGCACGGCGGCGATCTTGTCATCGACGTCCTGGATGGACTTCGGCGCAGTCATCCGCTTGATGCGCATGCGGGCACCCGCCTCGTCGATGAGGTCCACGGCCTTATCCGGCAGGAAGCGATCATTGATGTAGCGGTCCGCCAGCTGCGCTGCCGAGGCCAGGGCGCCATCGGTGATGGACACGCGGTGGTGCGCCTCGTAGCGGTCACGCAGCCCCTTCAGGATCTCGATGGTCAGATCCACCGATGGCTCCGGCACCTGCACCGGCTGGAAGCGGCGCTCCAGGGCAGCATCCTTCTCAATGTGCTTGCGGTACTCAT
>DXFZ01000067.1 GCA_019114175.1 Candidatus Corynebacterium gallistercoris | reverse complement strand
TGTGTCGTGCACCACACTAGAGGGGGTGTTCATGAAGAAATATGCTGGTGCCGTGCCGATTCGGTACTGCGCCAGGCTGCCGCCAGTGAACTACCCCCATTCTGTGATCCATTAGACAGTTGTGAAAATGTGTGAATAAAATTACCCCTACCGCAGAGGAAAAAATCTACAAAACGAAACTTTCTAACGCGCACTATGCACACACCCCGCATGAGCCTTGCTGATGGGCAGTGCGTTCCATGGAGGAGAACAATGACCGCATCGCTCGCTCGCAACACCACCATCACCACAGGTGCGGAAACCACCCGCATGGTGACCAAGCAGGTCACGCACCGCGAATCCTTTAAGAACCGCGGCGAATGGATCACTCAGGCGCACTGCCGCAACGTGGACCCGGAGGAGCTCTTCGTCCAGGGCGCGGAGCAGCGCAAGGCCGTGGCTATCTGCCGGCACTGCCCCGTGGTGCTCCAGTGCCGCGCGGATGCCCTGGATAACAAGGTGGAGTTCGGCGTCTGGGGTGGCATGACAGAGCGGCAGCGGCGCGCCCTGCTGCGTAAGCACCCAGAGATCGAGAGCTGGGCTGATTTCTTCGCCGGCCAGCTGGAAGCGGCAGAGGCCCGTAAGGAAGCTTAGGAGATTGGGCGGGCGTGGGGTGACGTCGCCGCTATAGTAGTGGCATGACTAAATGGGAATACGTAACCGTGCCACTGCTCACCCACGCCACCAAGCAAATCCTCGATAACTGGGGACAAGATGGCTGGGAACTCGTCAGCGTACTGCCTGGCCCTACGGGTGAACAGCACGTGGCGTACATGAAGCGCGAGCTGGACTAAGGGGCAGGCAGCGTGGGACAGGTTCATGACAAGCTTAAAGAACTAGGCATCGAGCTGCCGAGCGTGGCCGCTCCCGTGGCGGCCTATGTGCCGGCGGTGCAGGCAGGCGAGCTGGTGTACACCTCCGGGCAGCTGCCGTTCGTGGAGGGTACGCTGCCGCAGACCGGCCTAGTGGGGGAGGACAACAACCAGGGCGCAGTGATCACTCCAGCGGTAGGCTATGAGGCTGCCCGCGTGGCTACCCTTAACGCGCTGGCTGCGATCGAGGATCTCGTGGGCCTGGAGAACGTGGAGCAGATCGTGAAGGTCAACGGCTTCGTGGCCTCCGCAGCGGGATTCGGTGGGCAGCCGGGCGTGATCAACGGCGCTTCTGAGCTGCTGGGCGAGGTCTTCGGCGAGGCCGGAGTGCATGCGCGTGCGGCGGTGGGCGTGGCGGAGCTGCCGCTGAACGCTCCTGTTGAGGTGGAGATCATCGCGCGCGTGAAGAGCTAGCGGGGCTGGCGGGGCCTCCAGGGGCTTCCGGGGCTCCGCGGGGGCGCGCGTCCATGACGAGGGGTGGCGAAGGGTGCGGTAGCGGGGTGAAGCGCTCTACACTGGAGGGCATGGAGCACCCTGCTTATAGTCAACTGAGGCCAGTGACACCCAACGTGGGTGTGGTGCTGGCACCGAACCCCAGCTATGCCGCGCTGGAAGGCACCAACTCTTGGATCATCCGGGGGCCAGAGGACAAGGTTTCCGTGGTCGTGGATCCGGGCCCGCAGGATGAGGGGCACCTCAACGTCCTCAACACCAAGGCCACGGATGACGGCGCGGAGATCGCACTGGTCATCCTCACGCACCGCCACGCAGATCACGCGAATGGTGCGCAGCGCTTCCGGCAGATCTCCGGCGCGCCGGTGCGGGCGTTCGATAAGCAGTACTGCATCGCCGCCGAGGAGCTGGAGGATGGGGAGGTCATCTCCATTCCTGGCCTCACGCCCACCATTGAGGTGGTTCACACCCCAGGGCACACGTCTGATTCCGTGAGCCTGTTTGTTCATTCAGGTGAGGAGGGCGACGCCGCTGCGGACGCCCAGCTTGAGGGCATTCTCACGGGCGACACGATCGCCGGGCGCCACACCACCATGATCTCAGAGACCGACGGTGACCTGGGGGATTACCTGGAGACCCTGGCTAAGCTGCAGGATCGGGGTGTAGGTATCCCGCTGCTGCCGGGGCATGGCCCGGATCAGCCGGACACCGCAGAGGTGGCTGCGCGCTACATTGAGCGGCGCGAGCAGCGCTTGGAGCAGGTGAAGGAAGCGATGCGGGAGCTAGGGGATGACGCCGCGGTGATGGACATCGTGGACAAGATCTACACGGATGTGGACCCGGTGCTGCGGGATGCGGCGGCGCAGTCCACGCGCGTGACGATGCGCTTCCTGCGCGGGGACTAGGCGCTTCTCGGGCGTGGATTTGGCGCGCAGCACCCCCTGCGTGCCTGTGAAGGGGCCGTGGCACAGCTAGTGCACGCCAAGGGGCGCCCACCTCGGGGTGGTGCCCAGTTGAAGTCCAGAGAATCCCAGTCGAAGCGACAAGACTACAGACTTATTGCACAAAAACCGCCAAAAACGGGCAATAAGTCTGCAGTGAATTGAAGCAAATGTGAAGCTCCAGGCTCAAGTGCTGAGGCTAGGTGCTGAGCCCAGGTCTCAAGCCCAAGCACCAGGCCCAGGTATCAAGCCCAAGCGCCAAGCCTAGCCCGCCCCTACCTAGCGGGCGCGCTTGGCCAGACGCTCAGTGTCAGAGATGAGGACGGACTTGCCCTCCAGGCGGATCCACCCACGGTGGGCGAACTCGGCCAGGGCCTTATTCACCGTCTCGCGGGACGCGCCCACCAGCTGGGCAATCTCTTCCTGGGTCAGGTCATGGTGCACGCGCAGCGCGGTGCCCTCCTGGGTGCCGAAGCGGTTCGCCAACTGCAGCAAGGCCTTGGCCACGCGGCCGGGCACATCCGTGAAGATGAGGTCTGCCAGAGAATTGTTGGTGCGGCGTAGGCGCCGGGCTAGCACGCGCAACAGCTGCTCAGAGATTTCAGGGTGCTCATTGATCCAGTCGTGGAGCATCGTGGAATCCATCTGAGCTGCAGAAACCTCGGTCACGCACACGGCAGAGGAGGTGCGTGGCCCGGGGTCAAAGATGGAGAGCTCACCGAACATGTCGCTGGGGCCCATCACCGTCAGCAGGTTCTCCCGTCCGTCGACTGAATGGCGCGCCAGCTTCACCTTGCCGCTGACGATGATGTACAAACGGTCGCCCGGCTCCCCCTCTTCGAAGATGGTGGTGCCACGGGGGTACTTCAGGATGTCTAGCTGCTCGATGAGGGCACGGACAGCCGTTGGATCCACGCCCTGGAAGATTCCAGCCCTGGACAGGATCTCAGATTTATCAGACATCTCGTATTTAACTCCCACTGTAAGTAGCCGATGTGATCGGTGACATTGTCGGTTTGGTTACTACACCTACACATTACCCGGAAACATCACACCTTATTGCCACTGCTCCCCAATTTCTCGCGCCCCAGGCGTAATTTTCAGCTCTCCCTCATATGCTCTTCATGTTCCCGCAGGCTCCCCCGTTACTCTGGACTCATGCCAGCCACCACCCCAAAGCTCCCGCGCCCCGGCTCCCACATCGCTGCCAAGGGCAAGGAAACGCCCCTGGGCACCAAGCGCCGCGCCCGGAAGATCAACCGCATGCTCGCCACCGCCTACCCGGACGCGCACGCGGAGCTGGACTTCACCACCCCGCTGGAGCTCCTCATTGCCACCGTTTTGTCCGCGCAGACCACGGATGTGCGCGTCAACCAGGTCACCCCAGCCCTATTCAGCCGTTTCCCCACCGCCGCGGACTACACCACCGCCCCCATCGAGGAGATTGAGGAGATCATCCGCCCCACCGGCTTCTACCGCTCCAAGGCGAAGTCCGTCCAGGGGCTTGCCCGCGCCATCACGGACAACCACGGCGGCGAGGTCCCTGACACCCTGGAAGAACTCGTCAAGCTTCCCGGAGTTGGCCGCAAGACCGCCAACGTTGTCCTCGGCAATGCCTTCGATACCCCCGGCATCACCGTGGACACGCACCTGGGCCGCCTGGCCCGCCGCTGGATGCTCACGGACCAGGAGGACCCGGTCAAGACGGAGCAGGACCTCAACGAACTCATCGAGCGCAAGGAGTGGACGAACTTCTCCCACCGCGCCATCTTCCACGGCCGCCGCGTCTGCCACTCCCGCCGCCCCGCGTGCGGCGCGTGCTTCCTGGCCCGCCAGTGCCCCAGTTTCGGCGCTGGCCCGGTGGATCCGCAGGCCGCGGCGGAGCTCATCCGTTCCGACGATCGCGAGCATCTGTTGTCACTGGCCGGGTTAGAGTAGATCTCACCATGAGCACAGATTCCCCGGACCGCACCCGCGCCATCATTCTCACCCTCACCGTGGTGGTGGGCCTTGCGGTGGCTGCCATTCCGCTGTTCGCAGCGCTTAAGACCTCGCCCTCGCAGGATCCGCCGGCCGTGTCATCGTCTTCTTTTGAGGGGGACGCCACCCCGCCCCCACCCGCCTCCACCGATGTCACGGTCTCTCACCGGGTGTCCTGCCCCACGGGCGAGGGCGATAACCCAGCCAGCCCCCTCAGTGATGATGCGGAACTGGCGGATGTGCGCCTGCCGTGCCTGACTGCCGGCAATGAGGAATCAGCCACGTCCTTGGCGGAGCAGCTGGCGGGCAAACCCGCGGTGGTGAACGTCTGGGCGTGGTGGTGCGCCCCGTGCCGCGCGGAGCTGCCCGTGCTGCAGGAAGTAGCGGAGAGCAACCCGCAGTGGAACGTGGTGGGCGTGCACCTGGATGCGAAGGCGCAGGCCGGTGCCGATTTCCTGGAAGAGCTGGAGGTAGATAACTTCGCCAGCTACCAGGATTCCGATCACACCTTTGACGCGGTGACAGGGATCCCCAAGGTCGTGCCGGTAACTGTGGTGTACCGGCCAGATGGAACGCGCGCGGGCACGTTGGTGCGCGCGTTCGAGGACCCGGCGGAGTTACAACAAGCGGTAGAGGAGGCCTTGGGCCAAGCATGAGTGAGAACAACACGCAGACGTTCACCCAGGCGCAGTGGCTGCGTGCGGCAGCGCAGCAGCCGCCCATGCCACAGGACTTGCCAGGGTGGATCGTGGACTTCGTGAAGGACTGTAGAGAAGGCGATATTCACGAGTACCTCAACGATTCCGCGAGGATTGTGCCGAAACAAGGCCCAGGCGGTCAGCCGCCCCGGTACTCGGCCGTGCTGATCCTGCTGGGAGACCTCGCTGAGGGTGGGGCGGATGAGGCGGGGGTGGCGTCGCACAAAAAAGCAAGCATGCTGCTGACCCACCGCGCGCCCACGATGCGTAAGCACAGCGGGCAGGTGGCGTTCCCCGGTGGCGGGCGCGAAGACCAGGACGCCGGGCCGATCGAGACCGCGCTGCGGGAAGCGAACGAGGAAACGGGGCTGGACCCGGCCAGCGTGGACGTGTGCGCGGTCATGCAGCCGATCTACATTGACCGGAGCAACTTTGCCGTCATCCCGGTGCTGGCCTACTGGCGCGAGCCCCACCCCGTGTACTGCGCGAGCGCGGAGAATGACTGGGTGCAGCCCTACCCGGTGGCGAAGCTGGTGGACCCAGCACGGCGCTTCCGCGTGGAGTATCTTGGCTGGTCGGGGCCGGCCTGGATGATCGATGACATGGTGCTCTGGGGCTTCACCGGCGGCGTGATCAGCGCGATTCTGCAGCGCGCCGGGTGGGAGGAGCCGTGGGATGACGCGGCGGCGATGGATCTGTTCGCCACGCTGCAGGAATCCTCCAACGGGGAGGCTCTGGGGGAGATGCGCCAGGCGTTCACTCATGCCGGGCCGGATGGAGGTGCCCCGTGACGGGCTCTGTGATCCTCGATGTCGCGCTGGCGCTCGTGGCGATCGGCGCGTGCTTGTCCGGCTACCGGCAGGGTGGGCTGAGTGCGGCGTTGTCTTTAGCGGGCGTGATCGGCGGCGGCTACCTGGGTGTGCAGGCCATTCCCTTTGTCCTGCAGCTGGTGGAGGACTACACGGAGGCCACCAACGGCGTGCGGTTCATCGCGGCCCTGGCGTGCGTGACGCTGTGCGTGGTGGCGGGGTACGCCATCGGTTCCGGGCTGGGCCTGCGGCTGCGGGATCAGATCCGCACCCGCGGGGTGTTCAAGGTGGAGTCCCTGCTGGGGGCGGGTGTTCAGGTGGTGACCACGTTGATGGTGGCGTGGTTGATCATCGTGCCGGTGGCGGGGAACGGGTCCAGCGGCTTCGCCAAGGCCGTGCGCGGCTCTCACGTGCTGGGCGCGGTGGGGCAGGTGGTGCCGGGGTGGCTGAAGCAGCTGCCGAGCCAGACCGCGGCCTTCATCAACTCCTCCGGTTTTCCGGTCATCACCGACCCGCTGGACACGCTGCCGAATGCGCAGGTAGATGCGCCGAACGACGCGCTGCACAACTCCGCGGCGGTGCAGAACACGAAGGATAGCGTGCTGCACGTCTCCGGCCAGGCGGAGCAGTGCAGCCGGCTGCTGCAGGGCACCGGCTGGGTGGTGGCCGATGGTGTGATCATGACGAACGCCCACGTGGTCGCCGGGACGGACCGGGTGCAGGTCTCCACTGCTAACGGGCCGGTGGAGACCGAGGTGGTGTACTACAACCCGCAGCAGGACATTGCGCTGTTGCGCGCCAGCGATCTGCACCTGGTGCCGATGAAGTGGGCGGAGGGCCGCGCAGTGCAGGGCCAGGATGCCATCGTCATGGGCTACCCCATGGGTGGTCCTTTTAAGGCGACGGCAGCGCGCGTCCGTGACGCCTTCGTCGTGAGTGGTCCCAACATCTACGCTGATGAGCGCGTGGAAAGGGAGGCCTATTCGGTACGGGGCGAGGTCGTGCAAGGCAACTCCGGCGGGCCGCTGATTGATACGGAGGGCCACGTGCTGGGGTTGGTGTTCGGCGCGGACGTGAATGAGGCGGACACCGGTTACGCCTTGACCAAGGAAGAAGTCCTGAGCCACGTGGGCGATGTGAACCAGTGGCGGACGCCGGTGGATACCGGCGGCTGCGTGGTGAACTAGCGCACCACGCGGCTGCGGATGAGCTCCGCCACGGCCACCGGGTCTTCGATGTGGGGGTAGTGGCCCACGCCGAACAGGAGGGTGGAGGTGCCCGAGACGGAGCGCCTGATGGACTTGTCCGTCACGCGGGGGCGGAAGTCCGGGTCCATGCTCCCCTCCACAGCGAGGACGGGGGCGCTGATGCGCTTGGGGAAGCTGCGGTCAAAGACTGCGCCTTCCGGGCGGAAGCGGCTGCGGAAGGCCCAGCGCTGGTACTCGGCGGAGAGGTGCGCCACCTTGTCCTCTTGCATGGCGGCCCTGCGGGCGGAGGCGATCTGGTGATAGCGCGGGGTATCTCTAAAGCCCGGTCCCGTGGTTGAGCGGAAGATTTTCTCAGTCAGGGTGGCGTCGCCCTGAACTAGCCTGCGTTCCGGAATGCGCGGCAATTGAGCTGCCAGAGTGCGCCGCACCAACCTCCACTGGGAAAGCGGATGCGTGGTCACGTAGCGGTAGAGAGCCACTGGGTGCGCGGAGGAGAGGGTGACGAGGCCGGTGACGCGGTCCGGCCAGTGCGCGGCCATGGTCCAGCCCACCATGCCTCCGAAGCCGTGGCCGACCACGAGCGCTTCGGTGTACCCCAGGCCGCGGATGACGCCGGCCATGTCGCTGGCGGCGGTGGTGAGGTCATAGCCGCGCGGGGTTTTGTCTGACTTGCCGTATCCGCGCAGGTCCACGGCGGCGACGTGCAGGTCATCGTGGGCGAGTTGGTCCATGAGCGGCGCGAAGTCGAAGGAGCCGCCGCCCCAGCCGTGGATGAGCAGCACTAAAGGGGCGTTCCGCGGCCCCTGGGTTTCGGCCCAGAGCCGGACGCCCCGTGAATGAACGTATGTCACGTGCTTTGAAAGAGTGCTTGGCGTGCGCGGGTGTACCGCGGGCCTAGGTGTACATCCCGGGATCGCGGGATTCCACGCGAGACTTGCCCTTTTGTGGCACCACGGACTTCAACTCGCCCAGGGACTCAATGGTCTTCTCCGGCTTCTTCGCGCCCTTGACTTGCTTCAGACCGATGAGCGCCAGGATGGCCACGAGCACCAGCATGAAGAGGAAGACGATGAGGAAGGACAGCCAGCGGGGCAGGAAGGTATCGAGGACCTCTGCCAGCGTGAAGAACAGGAAGAAGCTGCTGTAAGCCAGGATTACCGCGGCGGCACCGAACAGGCCTGCACCGATGCCGGCCTTCTTGGCGGAGGTGGCGACCTCGGTCTTGGCCAACTCGACCTCGGAGCGGATGAGGGAGGAGATCTGGGAGGACGCGTCCTTCACCAGGTCACCAATGCTGCCCTGGCCCTTGGGGTGGGTATCCACGTCCGACAGTGGGATTGAGTTGACCTGCGGGTTGAAGCTATCGCGGTCGGTAAACATGCCCTCGCGATCGTTAGTGCTCACTGGTAATTCTCCGATTCTCCATAAGTTCGCGCCTAGATTACTCCCACCAGTTTGCCAGACTGTTGGCGATCCTGCGTAATGAGGCGCGGATTGGTGGTTGAGGTTGTTAGTCCTCTCGCCCTTTCATCCAGACAGCGAGGCCGGTGGCGACGGCGCCCAGCAGCGCGAGCGTAGCTCCAGCACCGACGAGGACCGCTGCCTGGGGAAAGAGGGGCTCGGGCTTGTTGAATTTCTTGACCGGCCAGCCCTTGTCCTCCGCCATTTTGCGCAAGGGGCGGTCAGGGTTGACCGCTGTGGGGTTGCCGACCAGCTCCAGCATGGGGATGTCCGTGCCGGAGTCTGAATAGGCGTAGCTCTGGGCAAGGTCGTAGCCCTCAGTCTCGGCCAGCTCTTTGATGCGCTCCACCTTGGCTAGTCCCTTATTGAAGAAGAGGACTTCGCCGGTGAGCTTGCCTTCCTTCTCCTCCAGCTCTGTGGCGATGAGGTGGTCCACGCCCACCTCTGCGGCGATGGGCTCCACCATGATGGAGGCGCTGGCGGTGACGATGGCGATGTGGTGGCCTTGTTCGCGGTGCCATTCCAGCAGCTCGCGGGCTTCCGCATAGATGAAGGGTGTGATGACCTCCTGGAGGGCATCGCGGGCGACGGATCGCAGGGCATCAGAATCCCGGTCCTTGATGATGCCGGTGAGGGCATCCCGGGTGGCGTTCATGTTCTCTTCGGTGTGGGTGCTGAGCATGTAATTGCCCAGCAAGCTCATCATTTTGAGTACTTCGCCAGTGCTGATGAGACCGCGCTCAGCCATGGGCCTGCGGTAGGCCAGGGATGCGGAGGTGTCAATGATCGTCTTATCGAGGTCAAACACCGCAAGGATCGGTGAAGGGGTCACAGGCAACAGGATAGTCACATCTGCCACATTTGTCACTGGTGTCACAGGGTGTGCGGTGGTCCTGTGGGGGCTTGGAGAGACCCGAAAACCGGTTTCCACAGGGTGTGAGCTGCGCTTTCTCTGGCGGGTGGGTGAGTTATCCACAGGTCAGCAATTTGGTGCTGGCCACAGGTGCCGGCTTGCAGCAATGATGAACGCCATGGGAAAGATCACAGCGGGGGAACACAGGCCAATGCCCGTGATTATCGATGTCCGCAACGCGGACTGGGCGCACGAGGCCGCCATGATTGCCGCGGCCGCGCGCCGGGGTGTGGTGTTGGTTGATGGTGAGGATGCTGCACGGGCAGGCGCGGTTCAGGTTGCGCTGGATGCCGCGGCGCACCACGGCCTGCTGAGCGCCGTGCCGCTACTGGCTGACTGGGATTCACCTCTGGCTGAGCACCCGGCGGTGAGGGCGATGCGGCTGGACACCATGACGCCCGCGCCGGACGCAGGCGGAGCCGTGGAGCTAGCCACTGCGCTGGGGGCGGCGGACCACACCACCATCGCCATCGCGGGAGCAGCCGGCGGTGCGGGGACCAGCACCCTCGCTGTGCTCATCGCCCACGCGTTGTGGAGCACGGACACCCCGTGTGCCCTGGCGGAATGCCAAGACCTGACAGCAGGGGTGGACCTGATGCTGGGGAAAGAAATGGAACCGGGTTGGCGCATCCATGATGTGCCCGAGGTGGTAGACCTGACGAAACTACACAAGAACCTGCCGGAGGTCTTCGGCAGCGGCAGCCTCTTGGTCGCCCAGGGCGTCTACGGTTCCCACCGGCACACCTCACAATCCCTCCGGCCCTCCACGCAAGACTCCGCGTGGCAGTCCATTCACGCAGCACTGGCGCCGCAGTGGACCGTGGTTGCCGATTGCGGCCTCTACTCCCAACACCCATGGGACACGATGGCAGCGCACACGCGCGTGCTCATCGTCCCCATGACCGTGCCGGGGGTTACCAGCGCGCGCAGGATATGCGATGCCGCCGCCACACACGGCGAGCCGGCCCCGCTGGTCATCCTGAGGGAAGTGCCGAACTCCATGACCACCACCAACCTGGCGCAGCTGATCCTTGGAGTTAGCCCGCAGGCCGTGCTTCCCTATGACCCGCACATCCCAGCAGCCGTGGACACTGGGGATCTGGCGGAATACCTGTGCCACACGTACCCCTCAGGGCACCCGATGGCGCTGGAGGTCGTGCACCACATCAACCGCGCTCGCGCGGCAGGGGCGGCGAGCCTGCGGGAGCTGGTGTAGGTCATGAACACACTTTTGAAGACGCTGTGGCAGCGGAGCCCCGGCACCCCAGGGGTGGAGGGGAATGGGGGAGGCGTGGTGGCGTCGCCGAAAAAAGAAACGCTGACACATGTGCGGCGCACCCTCGCTGACCAGGGCATCGGCAGCCCGGATGATGCGCAGATCGCGGCGGCCCTGCCGGAGGGCGCGGGCGTGGACGATGTGGTGTGGTTGCGCCGGGAGTTCTCTGGACTGGGGGAGCTGGCGGTGCCGCTGCAGGACCCTCGGGTGACTGACGTGCTGCTCAATGGCGACGGGCGCGTGTGGGTCGATGCCGGGGCTGACTTGACGCCGTGGCCGGGGAAGATCGGTGCGGCGGAGGCTCGGGGGATCGCGGTGCGTCTGGCGGCGGCGTGTGGGCAGCGGCTGGATGACGCGCAGCCGTTCTTCGATGGCGTGCTCACGAACCTCCCGCAGGGGATTGCGGCCCAGGGGTTGCGCATCCACGCTGTGCTTTCCCCGCCGGCTGCGGGTGGGCCGTGCATCTCAGTGCGGACGTTGGTGGCGCAGCGCAATAGCCTGGGGGAACTGGTCCGCGATGGCCTATGTGGTCAGGAGGTGGCGGCCGTGATGCGGGGGCTTGTGGTGGCGCGGCGCAACCTGCTCATCAGTGGCGGCACGGGCGCGGGCAAGACGACGCTGCTGGCCGCGTTGCTGGCGGAAGTGGCTCGTGATCAGCGGATTGTTGTGGTGGAGGATACACCGGAGCTGATTATTGGGCATCCCCACGTGGTGGGGTTGCGCTCCCGGGTGGGCAATGCGGAGGGCGCGGGCGAGATCGGGATGCGGCAGTTGCTGCGTCAGGCGTTGCGGATGCGCCCGGACCGCATCGTGGTGGGGGAGGTGCGTGGCGCGGAGGTTGCGGACCTGCTGGTGGCGCTGAACACGGGCCACGATGGCTCCGCCGGCACGATTCATGCCAACGATCCGGGCGCGATCCCGGGGCGCCTGGAGGCTCTGGGCGCGATGGCCGGGATGCCGCTGGCTGCGGTGGCGAGGCAGGCAGCCGACGGGATCGATGCGGTGGTTCATGTGGCTCGATGTGGGGGCGACGGTACCCGCCGGATCACCGACATCGCCCTCGTACGGGGTGCTGGTGCGGGTCTGCGGGTCGACGTGGTGTGGCGCGGTGAACCCCTTCCCGGCTGGGAGGAGCTGGAGGCGCTGGCATGTTGATACTGGTGTGGGCGGTGATTGTGGTGATGGTGGCGCTGACTGTGCGGGGTGTTGTGCTGGGCGTGCTGCAGCTGCGGCGTGTCCGGGCTGCGGCGGTGAGCGCGCGGGAACTGGTGGATTTCATTGCTCGTGAGGTGCGCGTGGGAGCCCGGTCCGTGGACGCCGTGGAACAGGCCGTGGCGCAGGTGACGGCGCATGTGCCGGCGCAGGTTACGGCGCATGCTTCTCAGTCCTTGAAGCGAGTGGCGGCGGCCGTGCGCTTGGGGGCTGGGCCCTTGGAGGCGTGGGAGGCTGAAGCCCAGGGGGGTGACGTGGGCTTGGCCGAAGCACGGATGATTGGTGCAGGGGTAGCTGGTCGGGTGCCGCTGGACGCCAAGCAGCACCTCGGCAGGCTGTGTGAACTGTGGCAGCACAATCATGATTACGGCCTGTCCCTGGCTGACCTGGGTGAGGTGCAGGTGGAAGACATTGACGCGCAGCTGGCGCACCTGGATACGTCTCAGGCGGCGATGTCCGGCGCGCGGCTCACCGTGACCGTTTTGGTTGCGCTGCC
>DXFZ01000066.1 GCA_019114175.1 Candidatus Corynebacterium gallistercoris | reverse complement strand
ATGACGGCGGTGGCGCCGGCATCTTCAGCAATCTTCGCCTGCTCCGGGGTGACCACGTCCATGATCACGCCGCCCTTGAGCATGTCCGCTAGACCGCGCTTAACACGTGCGGTACCCGTGGTTGCATTGCGTTCACTCGCCACAGTTGTTCACTACCTATCTCTTAACAAGGAGGGCTGGCTGCGCCGCTGCCGCGGCAACCAGTTCGCCCTGCACATAAAGTTGGACTTGCACTAGTCTAACCTGTCTAGTTGACGCCGAAGTTCCCAGGGGTCTAGATCACATCTCCGGCCTGCATCGCCTCATAGAATTCGGGCAACGGTGCCCTGCCGGCCAGGCGCAATCCGCGGACCGCCGGTCTGGTGCGCACAGCCAAGGTATCGGCGACGGCGTCGTTATAAAACCTCGCCGCTAAATCAACACGGGTGGACGTTTCCACCACCGCCGGGTGGCTCAGCACCGCGGGATCCAGTGCCGCGAGAAGCTTATTCTCCGCGGCCGACCGCGCGCCCATGTCCGTCGCCCGCAGCGGCAAGCGCCCGGCGGCGGCAACCTCCGCACCAGCGCTAGGTTGCAGCGCATACACCGCAGCGGCGCGGGCGCGCAAAGCCCCCTCCAAGTTCACACGCGCTGAATCCGTGCGGATGTGCAACCTGTTCAACCGTGACGCCATCCCGGCCGCCCACCCCGCAATCGCCACGAGCACACACAGCACCACGATGATGACGATCATGGCCCACACAGGAATCGTGATCATGACAGCTCTACCTTCCTGCCTTCAGTCACTACGGCGGCGTAGACCTGTTCCACTTGATCCGCGACCGTGGACCAGTCAAAATCTTGGGCTCGCGAGCGCCCGCGGTCGGCGAGCTCGTGGCGGGCCGATTCATCGCTGAGAAGTGAGGTAATCACCCTGCTGAGATCGGCGCTGTCCCCGTTGGAGAACAGCGCAGCCGCGGCACCCTGCTGCCCCACGGCTGAGAAGGCTGCGAGATCGCTGGCCACGACCGTAGCACCGGCGGCCATCCCCTCGACCAACACGATGCCGAAGCTCTCCCCACCGGTGTTCGGTGCCACATAGATGTCACTGCTTGCCAGTGCGCGTGCCTTATCCGCGTCACTAATGCGCCCTAGAATCCTCACCGTGGCGCTTGACGGCCCCCATCCGGTGTGATGGCTTAAGCCCAAGGCTTCGAGGCGCTGCTCCAACTCCCGGACGTCCCCACCCCCGGCGATGAGAAGCTCACTCTGCGGAAACTTCGCCACGATCTCCGGCATCGCACCCAACAAGACCTGCAGCCCCTTGCGCGGTTCATCGAACCGGCCGAGGAACATCAGCCGCGGCCGAGACGCATCCCACTCAGCAACGCGTTGGGCTTGTGTGTAGACCTTCGTATCCACTCCGTTGGGGATCAACACCGGGTCCCCGGCGAGGTTTTCCACTTGCCAGCGCCGCGCTTCCTCACTCACAGCAATGCCGCCCTGGATGCGTTCAAGCAGCGGGCGCAGCACCGGCAAAACGATCTTGAGAAGCCTCGAGCCGCTGGCGGAAGCATGGTACGTGGCCACAACCGGCCCGTGCACCTGCGTGAGGGCAAGCATGGAGTAGGAAGGAGAATTGGGCTCGTGGATGTGCAACACATCAAAGTCATTGGCTTTGATCCACCGGCGGATGTGAGACCTCGTCCGCGGGCCAAAGCTCAACCGGGCCACCGAGCCGTTGTAGCGGATGGGCACGCTGGCGCCGCCTGGTTCCACGAATTCGGGCAGCTCGGCTGAGGGTTCGCCGGGACCAATGAGGCTCACACTGTGCCCGCGCCGTTGTAGTTCGGCGCACAGTTCAATGGCGTGAATCTGCACCCCGCCTGGCTCATCAAAGGAGTAAGGGCACACCATCCCGATGCGCATCTACTTCCCCTTCCCGGCCTCATGTGTGCGATTCGCGCGCACTCGTGCCATCTTCTGCCGGCGGCGCTCGGAGAGGTCCGCGTGCCAGAGCGGCTGAAGCATGTGCCAGTCTTGCGGATCGCAGGCGATGTTGTGGGCGAAGTGATCCGCCAAGTCTTGGACCACGTGCTCCAGTGGGCGCTCGGCATCAATTGGTGGGCTGACCCGGAAGCCCCACCCTTCTTCGCCGCCTTCTGGGGAGCTATCGCCGCCGGTAAAGCTCACGCCCACGGCATGGAGGGATGCTCCGGTCTTCTGGGCCAGCAGCGCCGGCCCAGCGGGCATGGATGTCTGTTCCCCGAAGAACTGCACGTCTACACCGTGGCCGCTCATGTCCCGCTCCCCCATGAGACAGACGAGCCCGCCGCCGCGTAGTACCTCTTCCATTCGCCGCATGGGTGGCTGCTCTGACCCCGTCAGGGCAATGATCTCAAAGCCCAAGGATTCGCGGTAGTCCACGAAGGCATCGAAGAGGCTTTCCGGCCGCAGCCTTTCGGCAACAGTGGTAAACGTCCCGTGCCGCTGCACCAGCCATACGCCGGCCATGTCCCAGTTGCCCGCGTGCGGCAGTGCGAGGATGACCCCCTTTCCTGCTGCTACGGCTGCATCGACGTGCTCGCGCGACTCCCCCACGAAGGCGTGGTCCAACACGTCTGCAAGCTGCTGCGCGGACATCGCCGGCAGCTGGAAGGCCTCCCGCCAATAACGCATGTAACTGCGCATGGACCTTTTCACCAAGTCACGCGTGACGTTTTCCGGCCCCACCACGCGGGCGAGGTTTTTGCGCAATTGCTCCGGTCCTGCTCCGTTTTTGGAGGCGACGTCCGCAACCGCTGTAAAGAACCTCGCTGCGATCGGTTGCGGGAGAGCCGCGGTGATTTTCCAGCCGGCTCGGTACGCCAATGAACTGGCTGCCTCAGCCCACGAATCATCGGCTCCCTTGATCGAACGGATCACGGGTAGTGCCATGGTTGCTAAGCCTCTTCCTGCTGGGTGAATTCTTTTGCGCCTTCTGGTGCCGCGATCGTCTCGCGCGCCAGCGGCGATCGGCTGACAATCACCAGCCGCTCGATCACTGTGTACACAGAACCCGCCGCCAACAGCCAGAGGCCTGCGGCGAGGACGTAGGGAACCCCCAGCCCGCCCAGGCCCACTGCTACGAGGGAAATGATGAGGCGTTCTGGCCGTTCGACGAGCCCGCCAACAACCTTGATCCCTGAGGCCTCGGCCCGGGCCTTAACATAGCTGGTGACCTGGCTGGTGACGAGGATGAGAATGCTCAACACCATCAGCGTTGTCTCGCGCGGGTCCTGCAGGGCGAACCACACGGCCAGCGCGCCAAAAATTGCGCCATCGGAAAGCCGGTCACAGGTGGCATCCAGCGTAGCGCCGAAGCGGGTTCCGCCCCCGCGCAACCGCGCCATCGTCCCGTCCACCATGTCGGTCGCGACGGTTAAGCCGATGAGAAGCGCCGCAGCGAAGTGGTGGCCGGCCGGGATCAACCACACGGCGAAGATGATTGCCACCGCGGTGCCGAAGATGGTCACCGCGTTGGGGCTGATGCCGACCTTGTGGAGGCTTTTGGCAACAGGTTCAATCACCACTGCCGCGGGTTTGCGGCCATGCACGCTGAGCATTAACTATTCATTCTCCCTTGGGGGTTCGCACTTCACCTACACAGTACTAGCTACCGGCACTAGCTACCGCCGTGACATTGCGCCGCGCTGCGCGGCCACTGATCCGAAAGCAACCGCCAGGTCTCCCGCAACGTCTGCGGGAGCACCTTGGTCCCCGTCATCACAGTCATGAAGTTCGCATCTCCCACCCACCGCGGGACAACATGTTGGTGCAGGTGGGTAGGCACGGATCCTCCGGATGCCTTTCCTAGATTCATGCCCACATTGATCGCGTCCGGATTGGACACCGTCCGCAGGGTGGTCATCGCAATTTTCGTGAAGTCCGCCAGCTCCGCGGTCTCCTCGGCCGACAGGTCCGTGTAATCAGCAACCTGCCGGAAGGGCACGATCATCATGTGGCCGGGGTTGTAGGGAAAGAGGTTAAGCACGGCGTAGACGAAATCTCCGCGGGCGATGATGAGCGCCTCCTCATCGGACTTGTCCGGCAAGGTCAGGAACGGGTCCGCCTGCTTCTTCGCCTCATCAGAGGTGATGTAAGCGGATCGATAGGGCGCCCACAGGCGCAGCAGGCCGTCAGAGAGATCCGGAGATGCGCCCACTCCTTGGTCCACGTACGGTTCCTGTGCGCTCACGTCGATCGCCAACCCCTCTTAGGCCTCTACCCTGGCCTGCAGCAGCTCCGCACTGGGCTGCTCGTTGCGGCGGGCCCCGATCCACTCAGCGATGGCCTGCACGGCCACGTCCTTCGGGACGCCGTTGACCTGGGATCCATCGAGGAAGCGGAAGCTCACGGCGTCCGCCTCCACGTCCCTGCCACCGACCAGCAGCATGAACGGAACCTTGGCGGTGGTGTGCGTGCGAATCTTCTTCTGCATCCGGTCATCGGAAGTGTCCACCTCCGCACGAATGCCGCGTGCACGCAGTTCGGCGGCGACGCCGTCGAGGTAATCATTAAACTCATCAGCAACCGGAATGCCGACCACCTGGTGGGGAGCCAACCAGGCCGGGAACGCGCCTGCGTAGTGCTCCAGCAGGACGGCGAAGAAGCGCTCGATGGAGCCGAACAGCGCGCGGTGAATCATGATCGGGCGCTTCTTAGACCCATCCGGTGCGGTGTATTCCAGGTCGAAGCGCTCCGGCAGGTTGAAGTCCAGCTGCACGGTTGACATCTGCCAGGTGCGGCCAATCGCATCCCTAGCCTGCACGGAAATCTTCGGGCCGTAGAATGCCGCGCCACCCGGATCCGGAACCAGCTCCAGTCCGGACTCGGTCGCCACGCGCCGCAAGATCTCAGTGGAGCGCTCCCAGATCTCGTCGCTGCCCACGAACTTCTTCGGATCCTTCGTGGATAGCTCCAAGTAGAAGTCATCCAGGCCGTAATCGCGCAGCAGGGAAATGATGAAGTCCAGCACGCTCGTCAGCTCCGCCTCAAGCTGATCCTCGGTGCAGTAAATGTGGGCATCATCCTGGGTGAAGCCGCGGGCACGGGTCAGGCCGTGGATCACGCCGGACTTCTCGTAGCGGTACACCGTACCGAACTCGAACAAACGCAGGGGCAGCTCGCGGTAGGAACGGCCGCGGGAGGCGAAGATTAGGTTGTGCATGGGGCAGTTCATCGGCTTGGCGTAGTAGTCCTGCGCCTGCTTCGTCACGTTGCCCTGCTCATCGGTCTCGCCATCCAGCTGCATGGGAGGGAACATGCCCTCCGCGTAGAAGTCCAGGTGGCCGGACTTGTGGAACAGATCGCCCTTGGTGATGTGCGGGGTGTTCACAAAGGAGTAGCCAGAAGCCAGGTGGCGGCGGCGGGAGTGCTCCTCCATCTCCAGGCGGGTGATGCCGCCATTGGGGTGGAAGACGGGGAAGCCGGAGCCAATCTCATCCGGGAAGCTGAACAAGTCCAGCTCCGCGCCCAGGCGACGGTGATCGCGCTTCTCCGCCTCAGCCAAACGCTCCTGGTATTCCTGCAGAGCTTCCTTGGACTCCCAGGCGGTGCCATAGACGCGCTGCAGGTCCGCGTTGGCCTGATCCCCGCGCCAGTAGGCGGCGGAGGAACGGGTCAAGGCAAAAGCCGGGATGTACCGGGTGGTGGGCACGTGCGGACCGCGGCACAGGTCATACCATTCCACGTCCCCGGTACGGGGGTTGACGTTGCTGTAGGCGGTCAGCTCACCTGCGCCCACTTCCGTGGCCTCGTCAGAGTCCGGATCCACGTTGCCCTTGTCCGCGATGAGCTCCATCTTGAACGGCTCGGAGGTGTATTCCTTCTCCGCTTCTTCGGCGGAGTCATAGGCCTTGCGCTCGAACTTCTGCCCAGACTTGATGATCTTCTTCATCGTCTTTTCGATCTTGGACAGGTCTTCCGGCGTGAAGGGTTCCGCCACCTGGAAGTCGTAGTAGAACCCGTTCTCGATGGCCGGGCCGATGCCCAACTTCGTACCCGGGAATTCCTTTTGTACCGCTTGCGCCAGCACGTGGGCGCACGAGTGGCGGATGACCGACCGGCCTTCATCCGTGTCCGCCGCCACGGCGGTGACGGTGGTCTCCTCCTCCGGCGCCCATGCCAGGTCACGGAGGTTGCCCTCGGAGTCCTGCACACACACAATGGCCTGAGGCCCCTTGTTGGGCAGCTCGAGCGGGCGCATGGCAGCCCCGGCAGACTCGCCGGCAGCAACGGTGAAGGTCACGGGCGCTGCCAGGTGGTCTGCGGCTTGCGATGAGTGGTCGGTGTTACTCACGGTGTTTCTGCTCTCCTTTATTCGCAGATAGTGGGGCGGTCACATACCTGGTGACAGCCTTTGTAAACACTGTGAATCTTACCCGTCCAGCAAGCTTTTTCCCCAGTAGGTCCCGGGTTGGGTCCCGGGCGGCACCCAAAACACTGCTGAGCCCACGTGGGTGACCCAGCGGTTGAGCCTGTCGTGGGCAGCCAACCGGCGCTGCAGCGGCGTGAATGCCTCGTCCGGATCGTCTTGGAAGCAGATGAAGATCAGCCCAGTGTTGCCGGGTGCGGAGATCTCCCCGTCCCAGTTGTAGGCCCTGCGCCGCATGCGTGTGCCTTCGCCAGCGCTGAGGCCCACGTGGCTGTTGCGGTCGATGTAGGGGATGCCGAACTCATCGGTCTTGTTCAGGTCCACCTCGTCGAATTCGTCTTCAGCGCCCAGTGGCGCCCCTTCGGTGGCGGTCCTTCCGAATACTTCTTCTCGCCCGGCCCTATCCAAGGC
>DXFZ01000065.1 GCA_019114175.1 Candidatus Corynebacterium gallistercoris | reverse complement strand
TCTGCCTCTTCGTTCTTCTTCGAAGGCTTGTCCATAGCAACCTTGATCCCTGCTTGCTTGAACAGGCTCTCAACGCGAGCAACTGCTTCGGCCTGGTCGACTCCCTTTTCTTCCAGGAGCTTTGCGATCTTCTCCGGCAGGCGGCGGGAACGATCCCCAATGGTCTCTGCATCAAAGTTCTCTTCGAAGTAGCGGCGGATTGCTCGCTTCCAGGATTGGGATGAGACGCGCTGGCGGGCAACCCCACCAAAGATTGCGCTCTTCGGGGCACCCGTGTCATCTCGGTTGATGAGTGATGGTGGTACGGACTGCAGTGCGTGGATGTCAACAACGAGGGTCATGATGGTTCCTTTCGAGAAAATGATTTAAGAGTTTTCGGCTGCGGTTGATGCTCTGTTTTGGGCTCCCCGGGCGAAGTCCCGGCCCCAACGCATGAGCACACCGTTCTTGCGCGATGGATTGCTTAGCGATCGCAGATCTTGGGCAAAACGTCCATAGTCAAAGGACAATTGTTGTGCTCGGAGGAGTGAGACCAGCGAACGGAGGTGCACGATTCGCGACTCTTCATCCCCGGCTGCCTGCATCGCATCGAACCTGGGCTTGATGGACTTGGATGAGCTTCGGGCGAAAAGCTGTCCACATGCAAAGGCAAATGAATTCTCTGTACTGTGCATGGGCTTATTCGCGCTCTGCATGTGCACACCGAAAAGCGACATCGCGTGGAATGCCGCCCTTTCGGAACGCGAGAGTTCTTCGCCTCGGCCCAATTCTCCGTCGCTGAGTGATGGGGTCAGCATCATCAAGACATTTTCCAGCGCAAGCGGAGAATCCTGGACTCGGCGAGCAGCGAACTTTCTCAGTTCCGCCAAGCACCTGCGGGCTTCCGCCCCAGCTGGAGTGCTGCCACGCTGAAGATAGTCTTTCTGCAGACGGTCAGCGGTGATGCCAACGCTGGCCTTCAGCGAAGGTGGCAGCTTATCGAGCTGTTCCACCTGGGTTGTCTCTGTCATGAAGAGCTCCTTGATTCTGTATGAGTTTCTTCTGCCAAGGGAAGGGCTTCCGCAATCTTCCGCCGAAGTGCGCTGTAGACGGTGGCAGCAGAAACTATTCGTCCTGAGGAGTTTCCATCCTCTCCGCCCTCTGTCCGCCCTATTAGTGCGCGAGGGCCGGCCCCGCGCACGAGCTCATCGGCAATAAGGAACACGTTTTTCTTGACTTCGCGTTGCCATTTCGCAGCATGCTCATCGGGTTCCACGCGACCTACGCTCCGGATCCACACGATGAACAATGGCTCCAGCAGTGCATACAAGCGATCTGCCGTGTCTGCGCCAAATTCATAAGCACCGCCGCTGGCGACTAAGAGTTGTCCCGAGAAAGCACCCAGGGCGGTAGCCGCCTTCGACACGTCGGTCGCAGCATTCCGGATATCTTGCCTCAGCGCATCACTCAGCTCATTTGACCGGAGTGCTTGAAGAGGAATTCCAATGTCTGTGCTGGTGGTAGTAGCAACTGACGAACTTTGTGCTCCGTACCCCATTGACACGAGGCTCAGGTCCAATACGCCCTCAACTATGCCGTCTTCTGCTAATTCTGCCCAGAAGGACAGGGTTTCCGGACGAATTGGCGCTCGATTCTTGTCTGTAAATCCAGCGTCGCCTTCCGTCACAATCAAGGCGTCCAGCGCCTTCCACATTGTGCGGTTGGTTTCGTAGGGCTTGGCGTAATAGGCCAGCAGGCCCTTTTTTGATTGATTTGGACTGAACCGGTACGGCGTCATGGGATCTACAGTGACGTTCTTGCCTGCATCTGGAATGCGATCCCCATTGCTGACCAGTACCGCGGTGACCTTGTCCCCTTGAGTAAACAGGCGGACTCGGCGAGACTGCCACGTAGCCAGGTCCGCAGCGCCAGTTGGCTGAGGGTCCTTCACAGTCCGCTGTTGGGCAGTATCCGCCTTCCGCTCCCACACGGGCAGATCTTCAAAATCTTCTGGGAAGATCGCACTCGGAGTGGAGTTCAGCACCATCGTCTCCAGCAGATTCGAACCACGAATGACAGTTCCTCCGGTCATACCGGTCCAGCCTGTTCCAATGGGATATCCCCGACCACCCTTAACGCGTGGATCCCCGACCGCGCCGGACTTAATTCCGGAGTAGTCGTAGGCGTGGACATGGATCAACCACCGAGCTGCCTCGGGAAAGCTGAGTTCCTTCCTCCCTGCAGCTGTCCGCATGGTGAAGTAGTCATGTTCCGCCTCAGGGATGATACGAGAGATTTCAGATGCTTTTCCGGATTCAGTGTGCAGATCTGCCACCTGCATGAATGGCTGCGTGGGGTGCAGCAGATCAAAGCGGTCTTCTACCGTGTCCAGATACCGCAGAACCACGTCATCTCGTGAGGATTCTCGAGCTTCCTCAAGTCGCTCTTCGAACCACTCCGACCAGGAAAAGGCCTCCCTATCACCCTTTGTCTTTAACTGCGGAGCCAATGCGTGATGATGTGCCCGCCAATAGATAGCCAGGAGAACCCGCAATACTGCATAGTCCTGAGTGGGCGAGTCTCCCACAATCTTCAACACGGTTGCGCTCCCATCGAAGATTTCCCGGATACTCAGCGTGGCTGCCCCGTTGGTCGTTTGGCATAGAACCCACGGTTCATCGAGCAGATTGAACGAGGTCACCTCGTCCACGGCGGCCTCATCAGCTGTGTCTATCATGGCTCCCTCCTTTCTGTTGTTGTGTGTTGGTTATCTTGTTGTGGGGTGTGAACTGCTTGTGGCACTTCAATTCGAAGCATAGAGATGGGTTACGACATGCCGACCCCACTCTCGATCTCATATTCGAGTCCTAGCTCGGGCGTATACCTGACCCTAAACCGGCCAATAACACGCTCACCCTCCTCATCCAGTGGCAAAGCCAGCTGCCCGCGAAGAAGATAGTGCTCCTGCCAGTGCCCCGGCGTGGCCTGCTCCAAATCGCCAACAACCACGTCAAAATCCGAGTCAAAACGAGTCATCCTCGCTGGGAGCCGCACCGTACTGGAGGCCAAACGAAATGCCTGGGCATACGTCAACTCGCCAGTGGAAAAAGCCTCTCCTTCCTCCCCTAGGGCCCGGTACCCATACTCCGTCTGCACAATCGGAATTACTTCAACGGTAGGTTCGGCATCACGCACCTGAGCTGCACCCTTCACCTCATCTGCCAGGGCCACTGAAGCGGCGGCAGACCTGGCAAACAAGCTACTAAGCTTCATGTCTTTTCTGGGTGGTGGAATCCTAAATTGTTGCGCTGCCCCGTGGGACCTTGCCTCAGATTCCCTCGCCTCCTGCACCGCCTTATCCCACGCCTCAACCCATCCACTGGAAACCTCTTGCTCCTCCGCGTACGCCGCCTGCACCAACCCCGCCACATCGTCCGGGCGCCGAAATGTCGAAGGCAAATGCATCAGCGTGGCAAGCAACATCCGCTCCCCATAAATAGCCTCAGCACCACCCTCAAACTCCGGCACGGTATCCATCTTTTCGATACCTCTGACGAATATTTTTGGCTCCCTCAAGCGCTCCGGCCGATCGCTAACCGGCCGCTGATGCCGATGCACACGGCCGATACGCTGAATGATCAAATCAATCGGCGCAATATCCGTCACCAGCACATCTGCATCGATATCCAAGCTCTGCTCCGCAACCTGAGTTGCGACCACGATCAGTCGCTCCGGGCGCCCCTCCCCCCGATGCACACCAGCCCCTAACTTTTTCCGGAGCGCATCTTCTCGCTCTGTTCGCTGCCATGCCATGAACCCGGCGTGATGTAGCTCCGTCTCACCTGGGAATTGCGCACTCAGCTCCCGATAGGCCGCCTGCGCACGGGCGATCGTATTGCAGATCACCAACGCACAACCGCCATCCCCCAACAGGTCCCCCATCTTGTCAGTCAGCTCGTCCAGACCATCGCTCATAATCTGCACGCTTGCTTCTAGATTTGTTGGCGACGGCTCCACTTCCAGGTACTCCACCCCACCCTTGTTAGCTACCGTTACCAGCGGGTATGCGCTTGACGATCCGGCTGGCTTTTCCAGCGTGTATGCCTCAATCAGCGCGTCGCGCCGCTGCTGTGGGAGTGTGGCACTCATGAGGATCACGGTGACGCCATATTGCGCCAACCATCTGAGGGTCGTCTCTAGATAATCGGAAGAGTACGTATCGAAGGCGTGTACCTCATCAAAGATCACGATCTTGCCCATCATCGCAGCGTGGCGAAGCATGGAATACCGCTGTTGAAGCGCCATCATGATGACCTGGTCCATCGTGCCTACAACGATGTTGGAGAGCAGTCCCCTGCGCCTGCCGCTCATCCATGAGCTTGCCACCACTGAGCCGCGGTGCTCTTTAGTCTCTTCCTCAATCCCCCGGAATTTCAGCTTTTTGTAGGGCTCAGAAAGCTGGTTCTTGGAATGAGCCAAGTACATTGAGACCACTGATTCGTTCTCCGCAGTCCGCTTGGCCCATTCAATGGTTCGCTCCAACAGTCCGTTCGCCGTGGCCATCGTCGGCGCAGCGAAATATATACCCTGGGCTCCGGTCTTCCGACCGATGATCTGTGCGGCAGCAAGGGCCGCCTCTGTTTTCCCCACCCCAGTCTCCGCCTCCACAATAATGAGGCTAGGCAGGTCAACAGAGTGTGCAGCTTGCGCCATCGTCTTTTGCACTGGGCGAGCCTCCAAGTCCTCCGACCATCCGAACGCCTCTCTGAAGAACCCATCAACGTCTGGCCCTGCCTCTTGTGGAATCCAGGGGCTCGTAAGGTCGGTTGCCTGCATACCCGCAACGAGGCGCTCCCTATGTGACCCCTTGACCACCATCGGGAAGGCCTCTGCATTGGAAGCGATCCAATCCGCCATCACCACGAGCCCGGTCAGCGGCTGAAATACCGGCCCCTCCAGCACTTTCGGTCGAGAGAGCTCATCCAAGACTCCAGCAACCCCGGTGAGCTCAGCCATAGCTTCAACAAGCTCATCCTGAATCTCCAACCACGCCGGATCATATTCAGAAAGTACGCTCCTGATCCGATTGCGTTCCGCCGTATCTGAAGGGATCCCATGATGCGCATCGGCCACACTTGAAATCCGCAGCGCAATTTTTTTGGAAGTCCCCCGCGCTTCCAGCCACCGCTGTACGATAACCCCAGAGACCACGCCATGTGGCATCTTCTCCCGCAACTCTCGGCTGCTCAGTTTTCGGGGCAAACCAACCTCATCGAGCGCCCCGACGAGGTGGCCAAACTTTCCACTCTCATCAAGCTGGGTCTGAAACATTATGCAAGCCTTGCCTACATCATGAATTCCCGCCAGCCAAATGGCGAAGGTCCGCGCGTCCTCAATGGAGGTCCCTAACATGCCCGCGATTGCTTCCTTCGCAGAGCGAGACAGCCACACATCCCACACAGCAGCCGCAGCACACGCTGAATCCACCAGATGCTGAGGAAGGTTGAGATACCCGGAATCATCCCCAGACTTGGCCCACAAGGCGCGCGCTCGCTCACTACGTGCAGCCACCCAGCCTTCCGCCTCATCAGCGAAACTCAGCGTGCTTGCAGGCAGTGCAGCAGTGCAAACCATGGCACCGGCTCCCTTCATGGAGAATGCGAATAAACCGTTGTATCCATGTTTAGCACACAAAGTTCCGAGCGTCTACAGTTTTTCAACCCTTTCAGACATTCCCGAACTTCTCAGTTCAATATTTACGAACCTCTCCACCCCGGTAGCAATCTCGCCAACACCCCCACCCCCGCGTTACCTTAATCCCAGCGGCGGTGCTCCGCGCCTGCGGAGATGAGCCCTGAGAAGTGCGCGAATGAGCGTACTCCCCGCGCCCGCGGGGATAGGGCCGCCGCCGCGCTAGTACCGCTCCGCCTCGCGCAGGATCATCGCGATGACCATCTCCGCGTGCAACTCCAACTGATCGCGGAGGGTCAGGGGGGCGTGGGGTGCCGTCGCCCCAGAATCAGCATCAACGCCCTCCCGCATGAACTCCGCCACGAAGATCCCCTCCACGCCCGAGATCATGTTCCCGATGATCAGGTCCCGGCGCGCTTCGGGGATCTGCGGGAAGTGGCGTCGGCCTACGGCTGCGAGACGCTTGGCGATCCGATCGCGGTTGCGCACGTACATCTGGCGCGGGCGCGGGTTGTCCTTGCGCTTCTGGATCGCGAGCGGCAGACCCAGGCGAATGAACAGCGAGTGATGCTCCAGCGCATCCAGGATCTGCTCCGCGATGACCGGCATCTGCATGATGACGTTCTGCGAATCCCCGATGTCCCAGGCCTCGTTCCATGCGCGGTAGCTCTCCTCGATGACCTTGACGAGCAGCTGGTCCTTGTCCCCGAAGTGCCAGTACACGGAGCTGGCGGGGAGGTCGGCGCGGCGGCAGATCTCGGCGATGGTGGCGCCATCGTACCCGCGCTCCTCCGCCACCTCCTTCGCCGCGGCGAGGATGCGCTCCTTGGACTTGCGGCCGTCGCTGCGGAGGCGGCGGGCTGGGTTGTCCGGGGCCTGGGTGTGGCCTGGGTTGGGCATATCAGAGGCGGAGTTCATTACTTCAGTCTAACGACCCGATATTTACTACGCTCAAAATCGGCTGGAACTGCGAAAATCTCAGATTTTGAGCGTAGTAGCGTGCGGGGTGGCTGAGAGGCGGGGCGGTTGGGGTGATCGGAGGGGCAGGACGGTTGAGGCGGTTCAAGAGTTCAACACACTTACGCCGGAAAATCCGCGGTTCCAGCGACATAAGTGTGTTGCCGATCCGCCCCCGTTGACTGACGCAAGAGTTCAACACACTTCGACCGGAAAATCCGCGGTTCCAGCGTCCTAAGTGTGTTGTCGATCCGGGCGAGGATCACAGCTGTCACTTAGACCCCACCAGCAACACCCAGGCGGGCCAACACCCAGGGCTCGCCAAGAGCCGGGGCGGGGCTGGCGCGCTTGGGCGCCCTGAGCCGGTGCCCCTGGGGCGGCTCCAGTCCTTGGGCGCCTGCTAAGGCCTCGGGACGATGTACTTCCCCGCCCCAGGCACCACGCGCACGAGCATGGGGGTGGGGGCGAAGAGCTCGCCGTCCGCGTAACCATTGATCGGGGCACCGCCAGCACTCACGCCACGCCCAGCGCCAGCTCCCACACCAGCGCCGCCAGGCCCAGCTCCCACACCCCCGCGGTCGCGCAGCTCCACGTACACCGCCCGCGCCCGGTACATCTCCACCCCGTTCTCCCCGCGGATCTCCCCGCTGAAGATCTTCCCGAACTTCCACACCACCTCGGCCCGGTTCATCCGCCCGAGCACCGTCACGTCCAGCAGCCCGTCGTGGTGGTCCGCATCCGGGCAGATGTACATGCCGCCGCCGTAGCTGCGCGTGTTGCCCATCGCGCACAGCGTCACGTTCTCCCCCAGCTCCCGTTCCTCGTCCGTCCCGGGATCCAGCACAATCCGCGCTGGCAGCGAGTGGAAGTTCAGGAACTCCAGCGCGATCGCCAGGTTGTAGCGGTTGCGCCCCTTGGGCCACGTGATGCGGTTCGTCCGGTCACTGACGAGGGAATCGAATCCGGCACAGGCGATCGTCCCGAACCATCGTCCTTCTTTTGTGGGCGACGCCACCCCCGCCTCCCCCGCATCCCCCTCCGCGAGGGCCTCCTCCACACCAGCGACGGCACGCATGTGCCCCAGATCCGTCGTCGACCAGAACCCATCAGCCACCACATCAGCAGCCTTCACCGGGTCCAGTGGGATGTTGTACTCGCGTGCGTGGTCATTGCCCGTACCAGCGGGGATGATGCCTAGTGGCAGTCCACTCTGAGCTTGGGATTGGAGGGCTAGGTTGATGAGGCCGTCGCCCCCACACACAACCAACGCATCCACCCGAGGATCGGCCACGGCCTCGCCAGCCAGCCTGGACGCCTCCTCCGGGGAGCTGCCCTGGAGGTTGACCACGTTCACGCCGCGCTCGTTGAGGTGGCGCGCTGCCGCCACCGCCGCGTCCGAGGCCTTGCCCTTGCCTGCCGCGGGGTTCGTCAGCAGCGCCACGGTGCCGATGTCCGCGTGCCCCACCTCAAAGGTCATAGCGCACGCTCCGCATCCTCGGCGGCCTGCGCCTGAGTCAGCGCGAAGGTCTTGCCGGGGTTCAAAATGCCCTTCGGGTCCAGCTCCCGCTTCACGGCCTGCAGCGCGCGGATGCCGAGCGCGCCGATCTCCCGGCCCATCCACGGCATGTGATCCGTGCCGACTGCGTGGTGGTGGGTGATGGTGCCATGCGTGCCGGTCATGGCCTCACTGGCGGCGGTCTTGGCCTTGCGCCAGCGCTGCTCCGGGTTCTCGCCCGCGGCACCGACCACGGTGAAGTACAGGGAGCAGCCTTCCGGGTACACGTGGGAGACGTGGCACATGATCAGCGCCGGGGAGCCCTCCTTGACCAGCGTGGATGCCAGGGCGTGCCCCACGGCCTTCTTCAGCTGCGGCACGGTGGCCCAGTCCGTGGCGGTCTCCAGGGTTTCGCACAGGGCTCCGGCGTCCATGAGGGAATCGCGCAGCACCGGCGCACCGAAGCGACCGGCCTCCCACTTGCGGGCCGGGCCCTCGCCCAGGGACTCGCCCCCGGCGGCGAGCATCAGCGCGCGGGTTTCCTGGTGGCGGGACTGCGCGTGCTGCAGCGTGCCCTCAAACACGGTGATGGCCAGGCAGCCCTTGTGCTCGGATTCGTCCTGCTCACCGATGTTGTCAGTGCTGGTGAGGTTCACGGAGGACTCGATCTCGTCACTGAGGCGCATCACCGTGGGTCCAGCACCATGTTGTTCGACGGCCCTGAGCGCATTCACCCCATCAGCAAAACTGGGGAAGCTAAACGCCTCATAGATCTTCGCCTCCGGGACCGGGTGGACCCTGGCGCGCACCTTTGTGATGATGCCCAGGGTGCCCTCCGAGCCCATGAAGAGCTCCTTGAGATCGGGGCCGGCAGCGGAGGCCGGGGAAGCCTGCCCGGCCTCGATGATCCCCTGGGGCGTGACGACCGTCAGGGAACGCACCATGTCATCGAACCGCCCGTAGCCTGCGGAGTTCTGGCCGGAGGACCGCGTGGCGGCGAAGCCGCCGATCGTGGCGTACGGGAAGGACTGCGGGAAATGCCCCAGCTGCAGCCCGTACTCCGCCAGCTTCATCTCCGCGTGCGGGCCGGACAGGCCGGCACCCAGCGTGGCCAGTCCGGAGACCGGGTCCACGTCCTCCACCGCGTCAAAACGCACCAGGTCCAGGCTGATCACGGCGCGGTGGCCGCCATCCACGGGGTTCAGCCCGCCCACCACGGAGGTCCCCCCGCCGAAGGGCACCACGGCCACATCATTGGCCTCACACCACTGCAGCAGCTCCAGGACCTCAGCCTCATCGCCGGGGGCCACCACGGCATCCGGGGCGGAGACCTCCTGGGGCCGGCGCCACGTCACCAGGTCCAGGTAGGACTTGCCACGGGAGCGCGGCAGGCGCTGCTCATGGGCGGTGGACACGTGCCCCTCGCCCACGATCTTCCCCAGCGCCTCCACGTCCGCAGCGCTGAGCCGCACCGGGGTCAGACGAATTTCCTCGGCGGGGATGCGCGGCTGCGGATCCGTCACCCCCAGCATCTTGACCAGCATCTTCTTAATGGATGGGCTCAAGACCTTCGCCTCATCCGGGGTGCCCCACAGGTTGAAATCCATGGGTGGGGTGGGCAGGGGGGAATTGTTTTGCTTCATGGCAGTAGTGTAGCGACCAGTTGTGACATCCGGGGGTAATCTCGGGTGTATGAACACGTTCGACCCCGCCCGCACAGCACTATCCCCCACAGCGCACCAGGAGCTGATTACTCGGCTCACCAGGGGGAAAGAGGGGGAGATGGCGCGTTATGACGTCGCCGTCATAGGAGCAGGAATCACCGGCGCGGGAGTGGCACTGGACGCCGCAACTCGCGGCTACAGCGTGCTGCTGATCGACAAGGAGGACCTCGCGTTCGGCACGAGCCGCTGGTCCTCCAAGCTGGCGCACGGGGGGTTGCGGTACCTGGCCAGCGGAAACGTGGGCATCGCGCGGCGCAGCGCGAAGGAGCGCGGGATCCTCATGGAGGTCACCGCGCCGCACCTGACACGCGCGTTGCCGCAGGTGGTGCCGGTGATGGACCGGTTCTCGGTGGCGAACCGGCTGCTGCCGCGGGTGGGGTTTATCGCCGGTGACCTGCTGCGGATGGCGGCGGGTACCTCGGGTAAGACGCTGCCGCGGTCCCGCACGGTGAGCGCGCGGAAGGTCGCGGAGCTGTGCCCGGCGGTGGATCGCGATGCGGTGCAGTTCGGGTACATCAACTACGACGGGCAGATTTTTGACGACGCCGCCCTCGTCACAGCCCTCGCCCGCACCGCGGCCGGTTACGGGGCGAATGTGCTTACGCATGCGCCGGTGGTGGATGTGGACACGGAGGGTGGCGTGGTGACGCTGGAGCTCAGCGGCGGTGGCAGCGCGGGCGCAGGCGGCGGCTCGGGCGGCGCGCAGGTCAAGGTCCAGGCCGGCGCGGTCATCAACGCCACAGGCGTGTGGGCCGGCACCCTCTCGGACAAGGTGTCCGTGCGGCCCTCCCGCGGCAGCCACCTCGTCGTGGACGCCGCGAAGCTCGGCAACCCCACCGGCGCGCTGACCGTGCCCGTCCCCGGCGCCACGAACCGCTTCTGCTTCATCCTGCCCGTGCAGATGGGCCGCGTGTACATCGGCATCACGGACGAGGCCGCGCCCGAGGTCGTGGACGATCCCCAGGCCCCCGCCGAGGACATCCGCTTCATCCTGGACGTCGTCAACCAAGCCCTCGCCGTGGAGCTCACGGAGGATGACGTACAGGGCGCATTCGCAGGTCTGCGGCCGCTTGTGCATTTTGCCGATGCTCCTTCGGGGGCGACGGCCGACCTCTCCCGCGAACACGCCATATTCACGGAGGGAAAGATGGTCACAGTGACTGGAGGGAAGCTAACGGAATACCGCCTCATGGCGGAGCAGACGCTGGACGCGGCCATCGGCGCCCGTCTCCTGCCTGCGGCCGGGGAATGCCGCACGGCCACGACGGTGCTGGTGGGCGGGGAGGAGGGGGTGGCGTCGCCCCAAAAAAATAAGGAGCGGCTGCGACACTTCGGGTCAGAGGCCGGCCTTGTGGTGGAAAAGTGCCTGCTAGAGCGGCCCTTGGAGCCCGTGGCAGAGGGCGTGGATGCGCTGCGGTGTGAGTTCAGCTTTGCCGTGACCCACCAGGGGGCGCGGACCGTGGAGGACATCCTGGACCGGCGGACGCGCGTGGGGCTCGTGGCGGAGCAGCGGGCGGCCGCGGAGGAGTGCGCGCGGGAGGCGCTGGAGGCCGCGGGGGTTAAACCTGGTCCAGGGGCTTGATCATGATGGACTCCACATCCATGTGCGGCGGGCGGGCGGCGACCCAGCGGATGACCTCGCCGATGTCCTGGGCCACGAGGTTGAGCTTGTCCGCGTAGACCTCCTCGGCGCGGGTAGCGTCACCCTTGAAGCGGTTGAGACTGAAATCCGTGGCGACGCGGCCCGGGTCCACCTGGCACACGCGCACGCCGTGGTCGGCGAACTCCATGCGCATCACGTCCGTGAGGGCGGTCTGGCCGAACTTCGCGGCGTTGTAGCCGGCGCCGTTGCGGTAGGCGCCGCGGCCGGCCATGGAGACGACGTTGATGATCTGCGGGGCACCCGCGGGGCGGGTGGCTTGGGCTGCTTGCGCGCCAGGTCCTGCGGTTGCTTGAGCGCCAGGTTCTTGGGCATTCGCGGGCGCCACCACACCCTCGCTGAGCAGCGGGAACAGGGCGCGGGTGACTTCCAGGGTGCCCATCACGTTGGCTTCAAACATCCAGCGCCAGTCTTCGGAATCCGTCTCCAAGATGGGTTCGAGGCCGCGTGCGCCACCAGCGTTGTTGACCAGCAGGTCTAGGGTGGCGCTGGGCCCGCCAAGAAGCTCTTCCACACGCTGTGCGAATGCCTTGATGGATTCGGCGTCCGTGATGTCCACGACGACTGGCGAGGCCTGCCCGCCTGCGCCTTTAATGCGTTTTGCGACCTGTGCGAGCTTGTCTTCCCTGCGCGCCGCAAGGATGACGTGCCAGCCATCCTGGGCTAGAAGCTCGGCTGCGGACTCGCCAATGCCGGCGGAGGCGCCAGTGACCACAGCGAAGCGCTCTGCTCCTCGACTCTCGGCGCGTGTGGCACGGTTGCGATCCCCGTTGTGCTCAGAATTGTGCTCAGAATTGTGCTCAGAATTGTGCTCAAACATATCCCCACAATATCTATGGCCCACCGCCTGCGGCGGCACTTCAGGATTCGGCGATGCCTCGGAGCCCTTGCAGAGGTGCTTGTTACGAAGCTTGGCAGCATTGTTACGCAACTTGTACCCGAAGATCGCCATTTTTCTTCCCTTATTTAGTAACACTGTCCTCCCCACCGCCCAGGTGTCGCCCAGCTGCCGTCCAGCTGCCCCCCATGACCACCCTTCGCCACCTCACACCACACCACCCTTCCCACCTCGGCGCAGCGCACGCTACACACCGCCACTTCACCACCCCACACATCTATGTACACTTATACGTATGCCAAACAAGACGATCTACATCTCCGATAGCGATCTCCCCATCGCCGAACGCGCCGCAGAGCTCGCCGGCGGCCTCTCCCCCGCGGCCGTCGAGGGCATGAAGCTGCTGGTCAACCGCGCCGAGACCCAGGAGAAGGGCTTCCACGAGGTGCAGGTCACGGACGCTTCGGGCACCACCGCGGGCCGCCGTGCCTTTTACGGACGCAGCCTCGCCACCATGGAGCAGTCCCTCCCCGGCCGCCGCATCACCTGGACCGCGTACGTCACGCCGAAGGAGAATCTCGCCGTCGTGCGCACGTCCCGCCCGGACTTCGTTGGTGTTATTGGGGGCGACGCCACCTCCGCCTCCCCCTCCTCCCCGCGCACACAGGCGAAGCCCCGCGGCGTCGCTGCCGCCGAAGAGGCTTTGAAACAAGTCCAGAATACGTTCCGCCGCTCCCCCGACCTGGAGCACGGACAGCGCATCCAAAGGATGGCCTGGGAGTTCCTCACCGGCTCCCTAGAGAACCTGGGGCTAGAAAACCTGGGGTTCGCGAATGATACTGCGGGTCAGTCCCGTGGCTTCAGCAACGCAGTGCCGGTGAGGCAGGACACGGAAGAAGGAGCCCTAGCAGCCGGCGCGAGTCGCGCGAGCGAGCCTCAGGACGCCGAGGCCTCATCCCTGGAAGTTTTCTCCTCCACGGAGGAGCTGCGCCAGGCCGCCTTCCGCCCCGCCGGCAGCACTGAGGGGCTAGGCCCCATCCCCGCAGAGTTCATCACCGCCACAGAGCGCGGCCTGGGCGGGGATGAGGTGGAATACCTGGACATCTAGCCCCCACAGTCCTTTAAGCCACTTAGGCGTTAAAGGCCTCGTGATAGGTGACGGTGGACTGCGGGAGGGCGTCGCCGTCGAGGGAAAGAGCCTGGAAGTATTCGCTCGGCGCGTCCGCGTACGCCATGTCCGAGGGGCCGAAGCCGAAGCGCTTGTAATAGCTGGGGTCGCCGAGGACCACGGCACCGCGGGCGTTCACGGCGCGCAGCTGATCCAGCGCGTGCTCCATGAGCGCGGCACCGTGACCCTGGCCCTGCAGCTCCGGGAGGACGGAGATCGGGCCGATGCCGTAGAAACCCTCTACCTGCTGCTTCTTGCCGGATTCATCGGTGACCTCCACGGCGACGGGGGAGATCGCCACGTGGCCGACCGGGCGGCCCTCCAGGATGGAGACGAAGCTGTAGGTGAGCGCGCCGGCGTTGCGCAGGGCGTCCACCACGTGCTGCTCGCGGTGGTTGGAGTGCTCCGCATCCGCAAACGCCTGCATGATGATGGCGTGAATGGTGCCGTCCTCGCTGGGGCGAGCCGGGCGGATGTGAGTCACTTCCTCCTGGTTCTTGGAGTACACGGGGTACTCATTGTTTGGGATGGGGTTGTTGGACTTATTAGCGGAGCTCATAAAACCGAATCTACTCCAGTGCGCGGCGCGGTGCTAGGGCATTCGGAGCCTGCGGCTGGTGCCGCAGCCTCATAGCTTCGCCAGCGCCTGGCGCACGTCCGCCTCAATGTCCTCATAGTCCTCGATGCCCACAGAGATGCGCACCAGGTCATCGGGAACCTCCAGCTGGGATCCAGCGACGGACTGGTGAGTCATCGTGGCCGGGTGCTCCAGCAGGGACTCCACCCCGCCCAAGGACTCCGCCAAGCAGATCAGCTCCGTGGACTGGCAGAAGGCCAGCGCGGCCTCCCGGTCCGCGAAGCGCACGGAGATCATCCCGCCGAAGCCCTTGCCGGTGGACTGCTTCGCTGCAACCTCGTGTCCCGGGTGCCCCGGCAGCCCCGGGTACAGCACATGCTTGACCTGCGGCTGCGCATCCAGGAACTCCGCCACCGCCTGCGCGTTGGAGCAGTGCCGGTCCATGCGCACGCCCAGGGTCTTGACCCCGCGAGCGTTCAGGTACGCATCAAAGGGGCTGGCAATCGGTCCGGCCCCGCCTAACAGGAAGTCGAGCTGCTCGTCCAGTTCGGCATCATTGGAAACGATCGCCCCGCCCACCACGTCACTGTGGCCGCCGATGTACTTCGTGGTCGAGTGCAGCACAATATCCGCGCCCAAACTTAAGGGTTGCTGCAGGTAGGGGCTGGAAAATGTGTTGTCCACAATGAGCTTCACGCCACCAGCACCAGCCTCGCCAGCGCCGCCTCCTGCGCCTCCTGCGCGCCCCTCCCGCAGCACCTCCGCCACGGCGGCGATGTCCGTCACCGCGAGCAGCGGGTTCGTGGGCGTTTCCACCCACACGAGCTTCGTGTTGTCCCGCACGGCCTTCCCCACGGCCGCCGCGTCGGTCGTGTCCACCACGCTGAACTCCACGCCCCATTCCGCGAACACGCTGGCGATGAGGCGGTAGGTGCCGCCGTAGGCGTCGTGCCCCATGATGAGGTGGTCGCCGGGGCGCAGCAGCGCGCGCAGCAGGTGATCCGTCGCGGCCATGCCGGAGGCGTACACCCGCCCGTACTTCGCGCCCTCCAGGGCGGCAATAGTGCGAGCTAAGCTGTCTACTGTTGGGTTCGCGACGCGCGCATACTCGTACCCGCCGCGCAGGTCGTTCGGGGCGTTCTGCGCGAAGGTCGTGGAGGCGTAAATGGGCACGTTGATGCTGCCCATGGCCTGGTCAGGCTCGTATCCCGCGTGGATCGCGTTGGTGTCAAAGCCGGCTGGACGGGCAGGGTCGGCGTGCGTCATTGTTGTCTCCTTGGGTTGCGTCGTTTCGCCCAGTATAGACCAAGCGGTCTGCTTTTGTTGTTTTTTGGGGCGACGCCACCCCGCCCCAGCCCCACCACAACTTTCAGTAGACTTACACCCCATGACCTCCCCCAACCACACAGAACTGCACCACCAACTGAGGCTGACGCCCGATGAGCTGCAGGGTGCCGTCGCCCAACAAAAAGAAACAATGACCCAGCGCATGAGCAATGGTCAGCTGTACCTCTCCAGCGACCCAGAGATCACGGCAGCGTCGATCGCCGGGAAATCGCTGGCGCAGCGCATCAACCGGCTGGACTTCGCGGAGCTGGACCAGCGCAACGAGCTGCTCACGCAGCTGCTCGGCACCTTCGGAGAGGGCAGCACGGTCGTACCGGACATCAAGGTCGATTACGGCTTCAACGTGCACCTGGGCCGCAACGTGTTCGTGAACTTTGACTCCGTGTTCCTGGACGTGTGCCCCATCATCCTGGGCGATAACTGCCAGATCGGGCCGCGCGCGCAGTTCCTCGCGCCGCTGCACCCGGTGGAGAACCACGAGCTGCGCGCGGCCGGGTGGGAGTACGGCGCGCCGATCACGGTGGGGGACAACGTGTGGTTCGGCGGTGGCGTGACCGTGTGCGCGGGGGTGACGATCGGCGCGAACACGGTGGTCGGGGCTGGATCCGTGGTGACGAAGGACCTGCCCGCGGGGGTGCTGGCTGTGGGGTCGCCCGCGCGCGTGATCCGCGAGCTGTAGGTGGGGCTGGGTGCTGGTGCTGGGTGCTGGTTGGTAGGTGCGATGATTGACCTTTCCCGCCCCGCCGACGAGGTCGCGCCGCTGCTGCTCGGCGCGGTGCTGCGCCACGGGCCGGTAGCGGTGCGGCTCACGGAAGTGGAGGCCTACCTAGGCGAAGAGGACGCAGCGAGCCACGCCTTCCGCGGGCCCACCCCGCGCTGCAAGGTCATGTTCGGGCCGGCCGGGCGCTTGTACGTGTACGCCAGCTACGGCATCCACCGCGCAGGCAACCTGGTCTGTGGCCCAGATGGGGTGGCTAGCGCGGTGCTGCTT
>DXFZ01000064.1 GCA_019114175.1 Candidatus Corynebacterium gallistercoris | reverse complement strand
GTGTCACACAAGAAGCTCTGCGACAACTCACGCGCCGCGATGCTCGCCGCGATCGAGGTCTACAACAAGCCGCAGACAACGTACCGGGAGCAGGTCGTAACCGTCCTGGTCGTCAATGCGTGGGAACTCATTTTGAAGGCGGCATTGCGAAAATCCCGGAAGTGAAGCGTCCTGGGTTTTGTTCCGGGGTCAGGACGCAACGGACGCTACGTCTCGGTCGTGAGTATAGCCCGCTTCGATCTCCGCGGAAGTGCGGTAGCCCAGAGCTTCATGCAACCGGGTCGTGTTCCACCAGCGCATCCACCCCATCGTGGCCAACTCCACCGCCTCGACGGACTCCCAGACCCGCTTGGAGCCGATCAGCTCGCCCTTTGTAGAGGCCATTGACCGTCTCGGCCAAGGCATTATCGTAGGAGTCCCCGACCGTGCCCACCGAGGCGCGCATTCCAGCGGTGATCAGCGCATCAGAGTAAGCCAGGCTGACGTACTGGGAACCCCTATCGCTGTGGTGGATCAAGCCCCTGCCCACTGCGGCTGGAACCAGTGCTCGGTGATGAACTGGCGTTCCGCCAGGTACAGGCGGGTATCCGGCTTCCCCACCGGCTTCGTCGTGACCGGCTTGCGTCCACGCCGCACGCCTTTTCACCCCGGCTAAGTTTCATCAGCCGGGCGGCCTGGTCCCGGCCGATCTGCCAGCCAGCGCGAACCATCGCCTGATGCATCTTCTGTACACCGTAGACGCTGTAGTTCTCCTCATCGACCCGCCGGAGCTCGGGGAGGAGCAACTCATCGCGAACAGTCCTGGCCGAGGTTGGCCGGGCCTTGGCCGCGCGGTAGGCCCGCGAGGTGATGAACCCACATTCCGTCGCACCCCAGGGTGCGGCAAATGGCCACAACCGGCGAAACATTCGCGGTTGTCGTCGATGAACCGGATCATCTCGTCGTGGGGTACCTCGAGTTCCGCGTACGAATTAAGCCGATGCGGCTTTGCGCAGGATCTCATACGCGCGGCGGGCCTCGGCGAGCTCACGCTTTTAGGCGCTTGTTCTCCTCCTGCAGGTGCTCTCCGACCCGCAGCTGGGCCACCTCATGGCCGTGGGGGGGTGCAGCACATCCGCGTTGTTTCCTCGCCCACGCCGATCTGCGGGACAATCACGCGTAGTGAGTGCGAGCGAGGACCGCCCTGGGTGGCTTGGCGCTTGAGAACCATCCGCACGGCGCGCTCGCGCAGTTCGGGGCTGTACTTCTGGGGCATGTTCCGATTCTCTTCTTCAGTTGGATCGGAACGAAACCCAGGACGCTTCAGACTGCTCTGGAGTGTGTCAAGTTTGAGAGACGTTTTAATGAGATTATCGGGTGTTTAGTGGGTACTACGCAGCGGCATCAGCGGGGTCAGCCGTCGCGGTGGCCATGCGTGCCATGAACGCATCCATCGCATGCTTCGGGGGCATATCACCGATACTGGAATGAGGGCGCAAAGTGTTGTACCGCACCTGGATGAAATTGCTTATCCTGTATCTGGCAATATCAATAGAATCGAATTGCTTTGTGTACCAGGCCTGCTTTTTCAGCGTTGCGAAGAAACTTTCAGCAACAGCGTTATCCCAACAGACTCCGGTCCGTCCTTTGGACAGCACCAGATCACTAGCCCTGGCGCAGTCCGCCAGCGCAGATGACGTGTACTGGGCACCGCGATCGGAATGGAATATCGCCCCGCCGGCGACATACCCTTGCGCTTTAGCCATCGTCAACGCGTCGATGACCAGGTTGGTATCGGGCCGTCTGGAGGTCTGCCAGCCAACCACCATGCGGGTTGTTAAATCCAGCACGACACCCCAGGTAGAGCCACCCTTGTCGGGTACGGATGTAAGTGATATCAGATACCAGCACCGTCGTCGGCACCGGTGGGATGAACCGCCGGTGGACTCTATCGGCGTGCTCATCTGGGTCGATATCGACTTTCCGACGTTTGCGCTGCGGATAAGCGCCGTGAATACCTATGTCCTTCATCAGGCACCCAACGAGATAGTGCGAGGCCCGTTCACCGTGCTGGTACCAAAGTACCTTGGTGATTTCGCGAATCCCTGCGCTATAACCGGAGGCGATGAAGATGTCCTCGATCAGTGGGCGTAACCGTGCGCGGCGGGCAGCACGAGGCTTAACAGCGGTGTCGGCTCGGGTTGCTTTCCAGTTGTAGTAGCTAGCCCTGTGGACATCCAGTAGCTGACACATGGCGGTGATTGTCAGGGTGGTGTGGCCTTCTTCACGGGCAATGAAGCCGCACTTGTCGGCTAGGGTTGCTGTTTCGCGAAGAAGGCGGCCGCTTTTTTAGAAAAGCGTTTTCTGCTTCGAGGTGCTTGATGTAGCGGTCTTTTTCCGCCGCGGTTTCAGCATCCGGGCCGGGACGTTTTTGTGGCTGCCTGAGCCGGTGCCTTCAGTGTTGAGGTGTCGTGCCATCCAGCGGTTGAGGGTAGTCAACGAGATGCCGTGGGCATCAGCGATGTCTTGCCGGGATTGATGTGGTTGCTTGTTAACGACGGCGTCGATTACGGCTTGTCTGACCTGGGGGGGGTGTAGGCCTTGGCCACGGTGTTTCCTTTCGGGTTTTAACGTCGCTACCTATTGTGACACCCCACTCCTTTGCCAAGACCTCCCCACGATCATGGGTTGTACAGCTGGTGTTGACAGTGGTGATGCCACTGGGGTTGCTGGGGTCAAGTAAGCGCAAGGCGGTCTCCTAAGATTACACGAATACTACTTCCCCACCACTTTTGCAGAGGCCCTCCACGTGCGGCGGCACCTTACCCTGCAAACTACATGGTGACGGGATATGAGATGTCAAAGCTCAATATCCCCCACCGCCAGGCGAAGGCCCAGATGAGGCCCAGGAAGAGCCAGGACCAGCGCCAGAAGCGCCAGCTCCTCCACCAGCGGATCGTCGCGATGGAGAGTGCGAGGTTGGCCAGCAGGAGGAGCGTCCACGGCCAACCACCGGGAGTGAGGATCATGGGGATTCGGGCTAGGTGGTCGGCTACCCAGACGATCCAGTTTGCGGGAGGAGCCGCAGGGGCGAGGGTGAGTCGGCCAAACCAATCTGGGAGAACCGTGTGCGTCGCAAGAGCGCAGAGGGGTGCAGCGAGGAGTCCTGTGAGCGTCACGATGGGCACCGCCCAAGCCACGGCCACATTCGCCACCACAGCGACGATGGAAATCTTGCCTGTCATGTGGACGATGATCGGAAGGGTGACGATGTCTGCAGCGATGGCTACGCAGACCATGCGGACGAGGATGGCCTCGGCCTGGGTGGGAAATCGATCCCAGTGGCACTCACATACCTGCTTCCACCCGCGCAGGACCTTCTTCGCGATCCAGGGGCTTAGCACTACGATCCCGAGCGTCGCGATGACGGACAGGCAGAAGGCGTAGGTCACCACTTGGCCGGGCATGAGAAGGCTCAAGACAATCACCGCGGCTGAGAGGGCGGCGAGGATGTCTGACCAGTGTGCCGTCAACATGGCAACCAGGCCGACAGTGCCCATGACACCGGCGCGGAGCACGCTCGGCTCCGGCCCCACCAGCGCCACGTAGCCAGCCAGGGCCACGGCCGCTGCCGTGAGCGCCCAGCGTCTGTGGAACCCCAGAGTCAGGCACGCGGCCACGGCGGCACCCGTGACGATTGCGACGTTCGCGCCGCTGACGGCCGTCAGGTGACTCAAGCCAGTCGCAATGAAGTCCTCCCGGGAGGCTGGGGTCTGCATGGAGACGTCCCCCACTACCGTCCC
>DXFZ01000063.1 GCA_019114175.1 Candidatus Corynebacterium gallistercoris | reverse complement strand
AATTCCAGTTGAGGCGATCCTAATTTTGCGAGATGAGGGGCCTGTGGTCACTCTAGAGACCTACCAATGCGCGACGCACGCCCATCACAGCGTGAAATATGACTCTGGCCATGAAGGGTGACCCCCTTGTTGGTCTGGATCACATCCCACCCCCGTGGGATTATGCGCATAACCAAAGGGATAACTGCAGAACGTTATGACGAAAGTTAGGCCAGATCATGAATAACTACCCTGCACGCCAGGGTCTCTATGACCCCCAGTTTGAGCATGACGCGTGTGGTGTCGCCTTCGTGGCTGACATGCATGGCCGCGCCAGCCGAGACATCGTGGAGAAGGGCATCCAGGCCCTGGTGAACCTAGACCACCGCGGCGCCGCCGGCGCGGAGAAGAACACCGGCGATGGTGCCGGCATCCTTATTCAGATCCCTGACCGTTTCTACCGTGAGGAGATGGCCGCCCAAGGCATCGAGCTGCCCCCGGCCGGCCAGTACGCCACCGGCATCGCATTCCTGCCGAATTCCCGTATGGCTGCGCTGGATGCCGTCCGCGCGGTGGAGCAGATCGTGGAGGAGGAGGGGCTCACTCTCATCGGTTGGCGCGATGTGCCGGTCGATGATTCTTCCCTGGGCGCCATCGCCCGCGATGCCGAGCCTCTGTTCTACCAGTTGTTCATTTCTGGGTGCGACGCCACCACCGGCGCCCCCCTCGAGGGCCTCGAACTGGACCGCCGGGCGTGGTTCGTCCGTAAGCGTGCGGAGCGTGAACTGGGCCGCCGCGGCGCAGGCTCCGGACTCGGCGGCGATACCGTCTACTTCCCATCCCTGTCTGCACGCACCGTGGTGTACAAGGGCATGCTGACCACCCCGCAGCTCAAGGAGTTTTACCTGGACCTGCAGGATGAGCGCATGGAGTCCGCGATCTCCGTGGTCCACTCCCGCTTCTCCACGAACACGTTCCCGTCCTGGCCTTTGGCGCACCCGTACCGCATGCTCGCTCACAACGGCGAGATCAACACTGTTCGCGGTAACGAGAACTGGATGCGGGCGCGTGAGTCCCAGCTGCGCAGTGAGATCCTGGGTGATTTTGACCGCGTGCTTCCGATTTGTGACCCGGATGGCTCCGATACGGGCCGCCTGGACGAGGCCCTGGAGCTGCTGCACCTGGCTGGCCGCAGCTTGCCTCATGCGGTGCTGATGATGGTGCCGCAGGCGTGGGAGCGTAACCCCAGCGTGGATCCGAAGATCCGCGCGTTCTACGAGTACCACTCCACGTTCATGGAGGCGTGGGACGGCCCGGCCGCGCTCGTGTTCACTGATGGCACGCTCATCGGTTCCGTGCTGGACCGTAACGGCCTGCGCCCCGGCCGCATCTGGATCACCAAGGACGGCCTGGTGGTCGGCGGTTCTGAGGCGGGCATGTTGGACATCCCCGATTCCGAGATCGTGCAGCGCACGCGTGTCGAGCCCGGAAAGATGTTCTTGGTCGATACGGCGCAGGGTCGCGTCGTCCCCGATGAAGAAATCAAAAAAGAACTGGCCGACCAGCCCTACGAACAGTGGGTCAACGACAACCTGGTGCGGGCGGAGGACCTTCCGACCGGCGAGTCCGTGCCGATGAACCACGAGCGCACCGTGCTGCGCCAGCGCGTGTTCGGGTACACGGAAGAGGACATTGAGACGCTGGTGCGCCCCATGGCCGCGATCGGCGCGGAGGGCATTGGCTCCATGGGTACCGATACCCCGATCGCCGCCCTGTCCAACCGGCCGCGGATGCTGTATGACTTCTTCGCTCAGCGCTTCGCGCAGGTGACCAACCCGCCGCTGGATAGCTACCGCGAGAAGATGGTAACCAGCATGTTCACCCACTTGGGTGCGCAGGCGGACGTGCTGAACCCGGGGCCGAAGGCGGCCCACCGGATCCACCTGGACACCCCGATTGTGCGCAGCGAGCTGCTGGGCGCGATCCAGAAGCTGGGCCAGGGCGAGGGCGCGGAAGGTGCAGAAGGTGCGGAAGGTGCAGCAGGGGATGCGGAGTTCAAGTCCGTCACCATCTCCGGGCTGTACCCCGTGGCCCACGGCGGCCGCGGCCTGCGCCAGGCCATCGAGCGGGTGAAGAAGGAGGTTACCGCCGCCATAGCCGATGGTGCGACGATCCTCGTCCTCACCGACCGCGAATCCGATGAGCGCAACGCCCCCATCCCGTCCCTGCTGCTGACCAGCGCGGTCCACCACCACATGGTGGCGGAGAAGACCCGCACGCGCGCGTCCATCGTGGTGGAATCTGGCGACGCCCGCGAGGTCCACCACCTGGCGATGCTCCTAAGCTTCGGCGCGGATGTGATCAACCCCTACATGGCGCTGCAGACCATCCAGGACCTGGCGGAAGCCGGCCGCCTGGGTGACGTGGATGCTTCCACGGGCGAGGACAACTACATCAAGGCCGCCACCACGGGCATCCAGAAGGTGATGTCCAAGATGGGTATCGCCACCGTGGCCAGCTACCGCGGCGCGCAGCTGGCGGACGTCACCGGCCTGCACCAGCAGCTGCTGGACGAGTACTTCGTGGGCGCGTTCAGCCCCATCTCCGGCATGGGCCTGGACGAGATCGCCGCCGACGTGGCCGCCCGCCACCGGGAGGCGTTCCTGCCCCGACCGGAGGAGCAGGCTCACCGCGAGCTGGAGATCGGCGGCGAGTACAAGTGGCGCCGCGAGGGCGAGTACCACCTGTTCAACCCGGAGACCGTGTTCAAGCTGCAGCACGCCACCCGCACCGGCCAGTACCGCATCTTCAAGGAGTACACGGAGAAGGTCAACAACCAGTCCGAGCGGCTGGCCACCCTGCGCGGCCTGTTCAAGTTCACCTCCAACCGCAAGCCGGTGCCGATCGAGGAGGTGGAGCCGGTCAGCGAGATCGTCAAGCGCTTCGCCACCGGCGCGATGAGCTACGGCTCCATCTCCGCCGAGGCGCACGAGACCCTGGCGATCGCCATGAACCGACTCAAGGGCATGTCCAACTCCGGCGAGGGCGGCGAGGACCCCGCGCGCTTCGTCCAAGAACCGAACGGGGACTGGAAGCGGTCCGCCATCAAGCAGGTGGCCTCCGGCCGCTTCGGCGTGACCAGCCACTACCTCAACAACTGCACGGACATCCAGATCAAGATGGCCCAGGGAGCCAAGCCGGGTGAGGGCGGCCAGCTGCCGCCGCACAAGGTCTACCCCTGGATCGCCGAGGTGCGCGTCACCACCCCAGGCGTGGGACTGATCTCCCCGCCGCCGCACCACGACATCTACTCCATCGAGGACTTAGCACAGCTCATCCACGACCTGAAGAACGCCAACCCGGATGCCCGCATCCACGTCAAGCTGGTGGCGGAGCAGGGCGTGGGCACCGTCGCCGCCGGTGTGTCCAAGGCGCACGCGGACGTGGTGCTCATCTCCGGCCACGATGGCGGCACGGGCGCATCCCCGCTGACCTCCCTCAAGCACGCCGGCGGCCCGTGGGAGCTCGGACTGGCCGAGACCCAGCAGACGCTGCTGATGAACGGCCTGCGTGACCGCATCACCGTGCAGTGCGATGGTCAGCTGAAAACCGGCCGTGACGTGGTGGTCGCAGCCCTGTTGGGTGCCGAAGAGTTCGGCTTCGCCACCGCCCCGCTGGTGGTCACTGGCTGCATCATGATGCGCGTGTGCCACCTGGACACCTGCCCGGTCGGCGTCGCCACCCAGAACCCGGAGCTGCGCAAGCGCTACACGGGCCAGGCGGAGCACGTGGTGAACTTCTTCAAGTTCATCGCCGAAGAGGTCCGCGAGTACCTGGCGGAGCTCGGCTTCCGCAGCATCGAAGAGGCCGTGGGCCACTCCGAGTGCCTCACCGGCGGCGAGATGGCCATCGAGCACAAGACCGCCGGCAAGCTGGACTTAAGCCCCATCTTCGCCCGCCCGGACAGCCCCTTCATGCACCAGGACCTGCACCGCACCAAGGACCAGGACCACAGCCTGGATGCCGCGCTGGACAACCAGATCCGCGCGGACGTGGAGGAGACGGTCAACAAGGCCGCGGATGGCCAGGATGTCTCCATCGATCTCAGCTACCCGATCACCAACGTCAACCGCACCGTGGGCACGATGACCGGCTCCCTCATTTCCCGGGTTGCTGGTCGCGACGGCCTTGCGCCAGGCACCGTCAACCTCGAATTCACGGGGTCGGCAGGCAACTCCTTCGGGGCGTTTGCCACGCGCGGTATGACCCTGACCCTCAACGGTGACGCCAACGACTACGTGGGCAAGGGACTCTCCGGCGGGCGGATCGTCATCCGCCCCAGCAAGGACAACGGTGCCGTGGACGAGGCGAAGGACGTCATCGCTGGAAACGTCCTCGGATTCGGCGGAGTCACCGGCGAAATGTTCATCCGCGGCACCGTCGGCGAGCGCTTCTGTGTGCGAAACTCCGGCCTCACCGCCGTGGTGGAGGGCATCGGAAACCACGGGTGCGAATACATGACCGGCGGCCGAGTCATCGTCCTCGGAGAAATCGGCAACAACTTCGCCGCTGGCATGTCCGGTGGCATCGCGTACCTACTGGATGACGGCAGCGGCGTCGCCGAAAAAATAAACACTGAACTGGTCAACATTGAGCAGATCACGGACGACGAGGAACTGCGGTGGGTGGAAGAGACCATCGCGACCCACCGCGAACTGACCGGATCCACCGTGGAGGTAGACCCGGCCCAGCTCATCAAGGTCATGCCACGCGACTACGCGCGAGTGCTCGAGGCAATCGAACGCGCAGAAGCAGCAGGACTGGACAAGGACGGCATCGCCGCCGCAATCATGGAGGAAGTGAAGTAATGGCTGATCCACGCGGATTCCTAAAGCACAAGCGCGAGGCCGCCGAACACCGGCCGGTCCCACTGCGCCTCATGGACTGGAACGAGGTCTACGAGAAATTCAGCGACGACAAAGTGCAGGTCCAAGCCACCCGGTGCATGGACTGCGGCATCCCCTTCTGCCACGATGGCTGCCCACTCGGCAACATCATCCCGGAATGGAATGACCTGGTGCGCCAAGGTCGGTGGAAGGAAGCCTACGACCGGCTGCACGCCACCAACAATTTCCCCGAGTTCACCGGCCGGCTGTGCCCCGCCCCGTGCGAAGGCGCGTGCGTGCTGGGCATTGGCGATGACCCGGTGAACATCAAAACGGTGGAGTACACCATCGTGGAGCACGCCTGGGAGCAGGGCTGGATTAAGCCGATTAAGCCCACGTTTAAGACGGGGCAGCGGGTTGCCGTGGTGGGCTCCGGGCCGGCGGGCCTGGCGGCGGCGCAGCAGCTGACGCGCGCCGGGCACGAGGTAACCGTGTTCGAGCGTGCGGACCGCATCGGCGGGCTCATGCGCTACGGCGTGCCCGAGTACAAGATGGAAAAGAAATGGATCGACCGCCGCCTAGAGCAGATGGAGGCCGAGGGCACAAAGTTCATCACGGGTGTCGCGCCATCCGGCGCGGACCTAGAAGGCTTCGATGGCGTGGTGCTGGCGCTGGGCTCCACCGTGGGCCGCGACCTGCCCGTGACCGGGCGCGACCTGAAGGGCGTGTACCAGGCCATGGAGTACCTGCCGGAGGCCAACCGCGTGGCCGTGGGTGACTTTGAGGTCTCCCCGATTGACGCCAAGGGCAAGAACGTGGTCATCATTGGCGGCGGCGATACGGGCACGGACTGCTTCGGCACCGCGCTGCGCCAGGGCGCGAAGTCCGTGAGCCAGTTCGACATTATGCCGAAGCCGCCGAAGTCCCGCGGTGCCTCCACGCCGTGGCCCACCTTCCCGCGGATCTGGCGCACCGCCACGGCGCACGAGGAGGGCGAGTACCGCGTCACCGGCAACGAGTCTGCCGATGAGATTGCCGCGCTGGGCCTAGCCGACCGCGAGGTCGGCCAGGAGCTGGGTGTGCGGAAGTTCAGCATCAACACCGTGGAGCTCACCGGAGACGGCGAGAAGGTCACGGGCCTGAAGGGTGCGGAGTGCCGCATGGGTGACAACGGCCTGGAGAACGTGCCGGACAGCGACTTTGAAATGGACGCTGACCTGGTGCTGCTGGCCATGGGCTTCGTGTCCGTGGAGCAGTCCCAGGTGGTGCGGGACCTGGGCCTGGATACTGACGAGCGCGGCCGCTTGGTGCGCGATGGCCAGTTCCGCGCTCAGGTGGGTGCCGAGGAGTTCAAGGACATCCCCGTGTTCGTGGCAGGCGATGCGGGCCGTGGCCAGTCGCTGATCGTGTGGGGCATCTCTGAGGGCCGCTCCGCTGCCGCGGAGCTGGACCGGGTGCTCATGGGTGAAACTGCGCTGCCGAAGCCGATCCGGCCCACGGACGTGGCGCTGCGGGCTTAGGGAGCCGAGCTTGATAGACCCAATAGGTTCCGCCCCTTGTCCGTGAGGCGGAACGTGAGGGGACGTAGGGAGGGCGTGGTCACCACGCCCTCCCTTTCCATGTCCTTGAGCCGCGCACGGGCGGTGGCCGCTGATACGCCGGCACCCTCGGCGAGGGTGGGGAGGGGGAGGCGCGGGGTGGCGTCGAATATAAAAGAATGACCCAGAGCCACCAAGAGGGCACGGGTGGCGGCATCGCTTGACGCTGCAGCCTGCGCGTAGGATTCCAGAGCAGCCAGCTGGGCGCGCTTGTCGGTGAGGAGCTCGTCCACATCCCGCTGGGCAGCGGCGATAATCCCGAGCATGGTGTGGACGAAGCCCGTGGCCTCCGCGCGGTTGAGAGGGTGCTCGACCTCCCCGAATGCCTTGTAATAGGCGCGGGGAGCGGTGTTGATGGCCTTGGAGAGCGCCAAAGCAGTGGGCTCGCCCAACGGGCCCAGCAGCTGCGAGGAGAGGAGGAAGCGACCGGTGCGGCCGTTGCCATCGTAGAAGGGGTGGATGAGTTCAAATAGAAGGTGCCCCAGCAGTGCTGAAATGGTGCTGGGTTGTGCTTTCTCATGTGCTTCGGGCTTCTCGTGAGGCGCGCCGCCGACCAGCCGCAGCCACTGGGTGAGGCCGTGCTCGATGGTGCTCTCTGGGTGAAACCCCTGGTGAACCTTCCTGGTGCCGGAGCCGATGGTCACTGGGCCAGCACGGAAGAGGCGCCCATCAGGATGGTCAGCGGCGGAGAGCTCCCCCTCCATGATCCGGTCATAGACTGAGCGAATCTCTTCCAGTGAGGTGGGGAAGGCAGTAGTAGCCCCTGCTTCAGCAACGTCACCACCTTCGAAAACCTGCTGGTACAGTAGCGCGACCTCGCGGAACCGGGGCTGGCGCAGATCCAGCGCGAGCTGTACGTCCTTCCTGGTGGTGTGGATGGACTCGATCTCGTTGGAGTACACGATCTCGTCCAACAGCTGCAGCCGCAGGATCGCCTGCTGGCTATCCTTGGGGAACGCAGCCAGTTTCACGGCCAGGTTCCGTTCGGTTGCCTGGATCTGCTCCATGAGGACAGCGATCTCTGGGGTAGGGACATAAAACAGCGGGTACCCGTGTAGTTCCACCCCGAGGTGCAGTGTTGTTTCCGCGTTGAGGCGCGCCTGGTAGCGCCGCTCTGCTGTGCCAGCATCGGTCATGTGGTGGAACTTCTTCAGGGGAAGGTAGCCGGCCATGAGCCCTCCTGCGGTGTCCGCTTATTTTAAAAAACGCGCGATTTTTCAAATTATCCTAGTGCTGTGGCTGGCTTATTCACAATATTTCCGAATTTTTGAAACAATCTCTCTCATGACTCTCGCCGCGTACCTCGGCCTGCTGGGCGCCTGGATGGTCGCCATCATGTCCCCCGGCCCGGACACCGTCCAGCTGTTGCGCCTCGGCGCGCGTTCCCGCCGCTCCGCACTGTGGGCCGCGGTGGGCATCTGCACGGGAAACGTCATCTGGCCGGTCGTCACCATGGCGGGGCTGGCCGCGCTCATCGCCGCATTCCCGTGGATCCTCACCCTCCTCTACTTAGGCGGCGGCGCGTTCCTGCTCCGGATGGGGTTCGGGGCCTTCCGTGGTGGTCGTGCGGATCTTTCTTTTCAGAGCGACGCCACCCTGCGCCCCCAACCACCCACCACTCAGATGGGTCCATTGCGTTCGTGGCGGCTGGGGCTGGCGACGAACCTGTCCAACCCGAAGGCCCTATTATTCTTCGGCTCCGTGTTCGCACAGTTCCTCCCCGTGGGCATCAGCCTGGGGGAGCGGCTGGCGGTCCTCGCTCTCATGACCGCCTCCGGGCTGGCGTGGTTCTGCAGCTTTGCCTACTTGGTCTCCAACCCCGCGTGGGCGGCGCGGTTACAGCGGTTTAACCCCTGGATTGAGATGGTCGCGGGCGTGGTCTTTATGATTCTGGGTGGGTTCCTCATCTATGAGGGTGTGCTGAGGTTGTTTTAATACCCCTGTTACGGCACCCCCGGCCTGCCGCGCCTGTTGGTTGGAGTCTGGAGTAAGGAGTAGCTTAACTCCCCATGGAAACATGGGAACCAACTCTCTCAACCGGCCCGCTGCTGGCGATCGCAGCGGTGGCCGTGGCGGTCATCCTCATCATGGTGATCCGCTTCAAGATCCACGCGTTCATCACGCTCATCACAGTCTCCGCCCTGACCGCCCTGGCGGCTGGCATCCCCCTGGAGGGCATCGTGCCCACCATGACGGAAGGCTTCGGCAAGACCCTCGCCTCCGTGGCGCTGCTGGTGGGCTTGGGTGCCATGCTGGGCCGCCTGGTGGAGCAGTCCGGCGGCGCCAAAGCCCTGGCAGACGTACTGGTCAACCGCTTCGGTGAAGACCGCGCGCCCTTCGCCCTGGGTGTCGCCTCCCTCATCATGGGATTCCCCATTTTCTTCGACGCCGGCCTCATCGTCATGCTGCCCGTCATCTTCGCCGTGGCACGCCGCCTAAACGGGCCCATCCTGGCCTTCGGCATCCCTGCCGCTGGCGCGTTCTCCGTCACCCACGTGTTCCTGCCCCCGCACCCCGGACCCGTGGCGGCGGCCGAGTTCTTCGGCGCGGACATCGGGCTGATCCTGTTGCTCGGCCTGCTCATCGCGCTGCCAACCTGGTACGTCTCCGGCTACCTCTGGGGCCAATTCCTGGGTAAGAAGTACCCCCTGCCAGTCCCCGATCTGCTGTTGGGCAAGGAGGCGGAGGAGGCGTCGCTCCCTAAAAACCCTGCCGGCCCTGGCACCGTGATTGCCATCCTGCTGCTGCCGATGATCCTGATCTTCGGCAACACGGGCATGAACACCGCCGCGAGCGCCGGCTGGGTGGATGGCGATGCGACCTGGGTCAAGTTCCTCGCGTTCCTGGGGCAGACCCCGATCGCGCTGCTGCTGACCGCGATGGCCGCGATGGTGCTGCTGGGCACGCGACGCGGCGTGACGCGCGAGGCGATTGAGCGCTCCATGGACGGCGCGCTCGGCCCCATCTGTTCCGTGGTGCTGATCACGGGCGCGGGCGGCATGTTCGGCGGCGTACTGCGCACCTCCGGCATTGGCGACGCGCTGAGCACCTCCATGGAGGGCATGGGCATCCCCGTGATCGTGGCGAGCTACCTCATCGCCGCGACGCTGCGCGTGGCCCAGGGTTCCGCCACGGTGGCGCTGACCACGGCCGCGGCGTTGATGGCGCCGGCGGTGGAGCTGGGTGGTTTCTCCGAGCTGCAGCTGGCTCTTATTGTGTTGGCGACGGCCGCAGGCTGCGTGATCGCCTCTCACGTGAACGATTCCGGTTTCTGGCTGGTCGGCCGCTTGATGGGGATGGATACGGCCACGACGCTGAAGACTTGGACCGTCAACCAGACGCTCATCAGCTTCATCGGGTTTGCGCTGGTGATGGTGCTGTACGGGGTGAGCGCGCTGCTGTAGGCGTTGCGTTGCTGTAGCAGCTTGGGGCAGAGAGGCGCGGGGAAGGGCTGAGGCCCTGACCTAGCGAGCGAGGAGCCAGCGATGCATCTCCGCAGCAACCTCTTCCACTGGGGGAGTGATGTCAAAATCCTGCCCCGGCTCATCCGGGGATAGTGCCTCCAAGGTCGCCAACTGGGAATCCAGCAGGTGCACGGGCATGAAGTGCTTGGTGCGCTGGCCCATCCGCTCCGTGAGCAACTCCTTCGAACCCGTGCAGTGCACAAACGCAGTCCGAGGGCAGGCGGCAAGAAGCGCATCACGGTAAGTTTTCTTCAGTGCACTGCACGCCACCACGCCGCCACGCGGCTGGTTAGCCAGCCAAGCTCCCACCTCCGCGAGCCAGGGCCAGCGGTCCTCGTCAGTCAAAGGAATGCCCTGGCTCATTTTCTCGATGTTCGCCTGGGGGTGGAAGTCATCGCCGTCGACAAATTCAAGATCAAGTAGGGTAGCGAGGGCGGCTCCGACGGTGGACTTGCCGCTACCACTGACGCCCATCACCACTACGTGGTACGGCTTGTCAGCGGTGGGGGTGCCTTCTGCATGCGCTAACTCTTCAGCATGAGCCTGCGCCTGCGCGATGACCTCGGCGTGGGTACTTCTTTGTGTCATGCCCGTGATGCTAGCAATAGTCTCTTGGGGGGTACTGGTTTTACCTGCTCATAGCTGCCTATTAAGCAGGCGTTTCGTTGGCTGCTGTAAACCCCCGATTGCTAGGAAGCTCGATGCCATGGCAACACTAACTCGGAGAGGAGTCTCCGCTGTCTCAGGCCATGCGGGAAATGCCACCACCCATAGCGGCGTGTCGGCGAGAACGTCACCGCCCAACGTGGCTGAAAAAACCGTAAGGATAATGACGCCGATCATTGTGGCGCTAGTACCGACTCTTCGCAGTGATTGAACGCTGAGCAGCACAATCACGTAACCCACTAGGGTACCGATGAAGAGTCTTCTGAGTTCGTCCAATAATTGGTTGCCCATAAGCACTCCGCAGGCTGCAGCGCAGATGTTGACTATCAGCACACATGCGCCACACCACAGCAATAGGTCCCGTGCGATGGTGAAATGTTCTGTGCGCATCACTGCCCAACACCGGTCCAACTGGGGCCACGCCAGTACAGGTAGAATTCCGGCACCGACTGGGAGAATGGCAAAGGAGAATAGCCCATGGATGTAGGAGATGAAGCGTCCTGGGTTTAGTTCCTACCTCAGCTAAGGAAGGATTGAACTATGCCTAGAAAGTATTCCGTCGAGTTCAAGGAGAAGGCGGTCCATCAGATCATCGAAATGGTCCGCCTGGAGTCTTGCTC
>DXFZ01000062.1 GCA_019114175.1 Candidatus Corynebacterium gallistercoris | reverse complement strand
ATCAGGAGATCTTAACCTCCAAGGCTCTGGGCGGGGTGCGCTGATGCCTCCCGTGACTGTGGATACTATCCGCGCCAGCGACGCCCAAGGCTTGTCCAACGCCGGCCACAATGTGGTGGAGCTGGGCGAGGTTTTGCAGGCCCGCGCGGAAGAAGCGTTGGAGGCCACCCACTGGGGGCCATCGTGGCAGGGTTCAGCGGCAGAGGCTGCCTCTCATGCGGCGGATTCCTCCTCAGCTCCGGTTCTGGCAACTGGGTTGTCATTGGTTGCCGGGGGTTGGGTGACGCAGGCCCACTCCCGCGTAGTGGAGGCTGTGCAGACCGTGGTGCACTCCGCATGTGCCGCAGCACGGAGTGCTGGCTGCATGGTGAGCCCCGATGGGACAGTAACTCCCGGCGCGCTTGTGTCCGTGCCAGCCCTGGGTACTGCGCTCAATGCGCTGGCGGGGGCGCTGTCTGCTGTGTTGCGGGCTGCCCTGGCGTTCATTAGGGCCTCTGATGCTGGCTCATCCACCGCACTGCAGGCGCTGGTGGCAGGGTCACCGGCCATCCCCGGGCCACCGCGCGGCCTGCCCACAGGCTTGGGTGGACACGCGCCGGCATCTGTGGACATCTCCTTTGGTTCGGCCGGGCCTGTTGTGACCGTGGGAGATGTGGCAAGCGCGGAGCAGGTCATCACCTTGGTCAGCGGTGTCGGCTCGAGCGAGCCGGGTGCCACCGAAAAGACAACTGCCTGGGCAAGGACGCAGGTTGAAGAGGCCGCCAAGCAGGGCCGCTCAATCGCCGTGGTGGCGTGGCATGACTACAATGCACCATCCAACCTTGTGGCCGGAGCTACGCCCTTCGCTTCCCGCGAAGCCGCGCCAGAGCTCGCGTCTTTTCAGCGGGACCTGCGGGCAGTCAATCCCCATGCAGAGCTCAAGGTCATTGGGTACTCTTATGGGTCCGCGGTTGTGGGAACGGCGATAGCTTCTTCACCTGGAGTGGAGGCTGATGCCGTGGAGTTTTGGGGCAGTCCAGGTACACCCATCCAACCTGCATCAAGTGGTGGCTCAGGTCATCCAATGGTGAGTGCCCGTAGCGCTCCGGGGGATCTCATTTCTGGCACGACCGGCCCATGGGGTGGAGTGCACGGTGTGGATCCCATGAGGCCTAAGGATGATTCAGCTTCTTCATGGGGTGGTTACGCATGGAGGAAGCTCCTCGATGGTTACGTCATTAGTCGTGGCGAGCTCGACTCTCACAGTTCGTATGTGGCAGACCCCCAGGTAACTCCTTAGGATCGTGGCATGCCAGTCAAAGAGCACTACCCAGCAATTGTCATCGGCGCAGGTCAGGCCGGCCTTGCCGCTGCCCACGAGTTCGCCCGGCGCGGGCTGGAGCCGTGGCGAGACTTCATTGTGCTCGATTCCAATGATGGGCCGGGCGGTGCGTGGAGGCACCGGTGGGATTCACTCACGCTCGGCAAGGCTCATGGCATCGCGGACCTTCCGAATTTCCCTATGGGAGATCCGGATACGCACCGGCCCGCTTCGGACGTGGTGGCGGAATACTACGGCAACTATGAGCACGAGTTCGGCTTGCCGATACTGCGGCCGGTGGAGGTGGAGCGCGTCGAGGACGTAGGGGCACCACTGCGGGTCACCGGCACCGTCACGCGGAATGACACCGGGGAGCCTTGCAAGGATCCACTCAGCGTCACCGCGGATGTCGTACTCTCAGCAACCGGAACGTGGACTCACCCCTATGTCCCCTTCATCCCCGGAATCGACACCTTTCAGGGCACCCAACTGCATACGGTGAATTTCACCCGCGCAGAAGACTTCCGCGACAAGCACACCCTCGTGGTGGGTGGCGGCATGTCCGCTGTGCAGTTCCTCCTGCAGCTATCTGAGTTCACCACCACAACCTGGGCCACGCGCCGCCCGCCGAACTTTGCCACCCGTTCCTTTAATAAGGCGTGGGGTCTGGATGTTGAGGAGCAAGTGCGGCAGCGCACCTTTCACGGTGAGGCGCCAGCATCGGTGGTGAGCACCACGGGCATTCCGCAGTGGCCGGAATACCTCGAAGGGGTGAAGCAGGGCGTGCTGGTGTCCCGTGGGATGTTTGATGAGATTGAGAGGGGTGGCGTCGCCTACAAAACAGACCAACCCACCGCAGGCGAGTTGGCCGTGCCAGAGAGCTGGGCCCCCTACCCGGCCGGAACGCGCGTGGAGGCGGACGTGATCTTCTGGAACACGGGGTTCCGGCACGCGCTCAACCACCTACGGCCGCTGCACCTGCGGGAACCGGGCGGGGGCATCAGGATGGCCTCGGAGGTGGATGTAGCGAAGGAACCGCGGGTGAAACTGGTGGGTTACGGCTCCACGGCGTCCACCATCGGGGCCACGCGGGCGGGGAGGAGAGCTGGCCGGGAGGCGGTGAAGTACCTGGAGCGGGAGGTGTGGAAGTAGACCCTGACAGCAGTTAGTTGATATATCACCTAGATGGGTGTTGGATGGGAAGCATGAAAGCCTTCGGATTCTTGAGCTTCGGCCACTACACCCTGGACCCACGCGCGGTGGGACCACACTCGCCCGGCGCGAAGGAGATGCTGCATCAGGCCATCGACCTCGCGGTGAAGGCGGACAAGATCGGCGTAAATGGCGCTTATTTCCGCGTGCACCACTTCGTGCCCCAAGCCGCCAGCCCCATGCCGCTGCTCAGCGCCATTGCCGCGCGGACTGAGAACATTGAAGTGGGCACCGGCGTGATTGATATGCGCTACGAAAACCCGCTCTACCTGGCAGAAGAAGCGGCCCAGCTGGACTTGATCGCCAACAACCGCATCGCGCTTGGCGTCTCCCGCGGCTCGCCAGAGCCCGCCCACCGCGGCTGGGAGGCCTTCGGCTACCACGGCTCCACCGACCCCCGCGGCGAGGACATCGGCCGGGAGCACTTCCGCATCTTCTTAGAAGCCATCCGCGGGGAGGGCATGTCCACCGCGGCCAGCTACGACCAGCAATATCCCCGCATGTACCGCGAAGGTGCCGAGCTGCCGGTACTGCCCCACTCCCCCGGCCTGGACCGGCGCGTGTGGTGGGGTGCCGGCAGCACCAAAACCGCCGAGTGGGCTGCCGAGCAGGGTGTGAACCTCATGAGCTCCACCCTGCTCACGGAAGCCAATGGCGAGGCCTTCGCGGACTTGCAGGCCGGCCAGCTGGACACGTTCCGCGAGGCCTTCAAGAAGGCCGGGCACGGGTGGACTCCCCGCACGAGTGTTTCCCGGAGTATCTTCCCCATCCTCAGCGAGGAAGACCGGCTAATGTTCGGCATGCAATCCGGCAGTGACCAGATAGGCATGATCGATGGCTTCAAATCCACCTTCGGGCGCACTTACGCCGACGAGCCGGACAAGTTGATCGAGCAGCTCAAGGCGGATGCCGCGGTGATGAGCGCCGACACCCTCATGCTGACCATCCCCAGCCAGCTGGGCGTGGAGGCCAACCTGCGGATCCTCAGGAACTTCGCCGAGCACGTGGTGCCGGCCCTGGGCTGGCAGCCCAATCATCAGGGACCAGTGCAACCCTACGAGCTGTAGGGAAAGCGAGGGCTAGTAATCCCATCCCTTTCGCGGTACGGTATCAACCGTGAAAAATACGGATAATGGGGAACCCCAAGCAATCGGCCACGCCGGCGGGCCAGCCACCGCCGAGCAGCCGCATTACCAACCGCAGGCCTCCACCGCGGAGGTGCTGGTGAAGGATGACCCCCGCACGGTGCGCATGGGCACCCTGGTCAGCCTCATCATCGGCTCCACCGTGGGCGCGGGCATCTTCGCCCTGCCTCAAAACATCGCCTCCGTGGCCTCCCCCGGTGCCGCGCTCATCGGCTGGGCCATCACCGGCGTGGGCATGCTGTGCATCGCCTACGTCTTCCAGGCCCTCGCACTGCGCAAGCCGCACCTGGATTCCGGCGTGTACGCCTACGTGCGCGCGGGCCTGGGCGATTTCGTCGGCTTCGCCTCCGCCTGGGGCTACTGGCTGGGCACCATCATCGCCCAGGTGGGTTACGCCACCTTGTTCTTCAGCTCCTTGGGCTTCTTCTTCCCCGTCTTCAACGGCGATCAACCACTGATCCAGGCGCTCTTCGTCTCTGCCCTAACGTGGGGCATCTTCATCGTGCTCTCCCGCGGCATCCGCCAGGCCGCCATCATGAACGTCATCACCACGGTCGCCAAGATTCTGCCCATCTTGGCGTTCCTTGCGCTGGTGGCTTTCATGGGCTTCAACACGGAAGTATTCACCACGGACTTCTGGGGCAATAACCCCACCTTCGGCGATAACGCGGATCAGGCTTCCTCCCTGACGGACCAGGTGAAGGCCATGATGCTGTTCACCGTGTGGGCGTTCATTGGCGTGGAGGGCGCCAGCACGTATTCCAAGCGTGCGCGCCACCGCAAGGATGTCTCCTGGGCCACGTTCCTGGGCTTCGTGGCCGTCTTCTTCCTGCTCACGGCCGTGAGCTTCCTGTCTTACGGCGTGGTTCCCCGCGAGGAGCTGGCCGCGATGGGCGATAACTCCATGGGGGCCGTGCTGGAGCACGTGGTGGGCCCGTGGGGTGGCGGGCTGATCTCCATCGGCCTGTGCATCTCCGTGCTGGGTGCGTACGTGTCCTGGCAGATGCTATGCGCGGAGCCGATCACGCTCATGGCCGAGGACGGCCTGTTGCCGCGGTTCGTGGGCAAGTCCAACTCCATGGGCGCGCCGTACATCGCGCAGTTCCTGTCCGCGATCGTCATCCAGATCTTCATCGTGGTGTTCTACCTCAACGAGTCCACGTACACCACAATGGTTCAGCTTGCGACCTCGCTGTACCTGGTTCCTTATGTGTTCTCTAGCTTGTATCTATTGTTCCTCGCCACGCGGGGTCGCGGTATTTCTCATCCCGACGCCGGTACGAAGTTCGACCTCTCCGGTCCCACCGTGGAGCCACGCGTCAACCGCATCCACCTTCTCATTGCGGTGGTGGCTTTCGTCTACTCCCTGTGGTTGCTCTACGCCGCTGAGCTGCACTTCGTTCTCCTGGGCACGTTGCTGATCATGCCGGGCATGGCGATTTACATCTACACCCGCATCGCGGCGAAGGAGCGGATCTTCAACCTCTTCGAGTGGGTGATCTCCGCGGCCATGGTGATCTCCGCAGTGGTGGCGCTGGTGCTGATCCTGCAGGGCCAGGTCAGCTTGTAGCCTGCAGGCCTGCGCCAGCTACCCCGCGGCGCCGCCGGTACCACAGCACACCACTGGCGATGGCGGCGTACACAGCAATGAACACCACAGCCGCCCCCACGTAAAGCCACAAGCCAAACGTGCCGTATTGCTGCCACGCCAAGGCCTGGGAAACCTCCGGCCACACAATGAAGTGCAGGTAAGGCACCGCGCAGGCCAGGGCAACCGCCAACCCCACCAGGTCGGCCACCTGCCGCAGGGCGAAACTGCTGGGCTTCCACGCGCGAATGTAGTTCCCGATGGTCAGGGCCAGGGAGAGCAGCAGGGGAACCATCCACACCCAGTGGTGATGCCAACTGAAGGGCGATACCAGGCAGGACCCCACGCCCACGATGGCGGCGGCCATGGAGCGGTTCCCCCCCTTCAGCGCAGCCCACGCCGCCCACGCAACAAGCAGCGTCACCACCACGGCCACGACGAGCCACAGGGTGGAGGACTCATAACCCGCCCGGACCAGCACTGAGTGCAGGGATTGCGCCCCCGGGTTTTCGTGCACACCCACGCGGGTGGAGTCAAACATCGCCTCTGTCCAGAAGCGCGCGGCATCCGGTACGAAGAAAAAGCCCGCCACCACGGTGGCGCCGAAGGTGGCGATGCTCACCAGCGCGGCCACCCACCGGCGCTCCAGGAGGAAAATCAGGCCGGTAAAGGCGGGGGTCAGCTTCAGGCCGGCGGCAAGGCCTACGCCGATGCCCCCGAGTTTGCGCAGGTACAGCACGTCAACGAAGACCAAGAACATGAGCAACATGTTGATCTGCCCGAAGAAGAAGGAGCTGCGCACAGGCGTTAGCGCGAAGCTCGCCAGGGCCACCGCCACTGCGGCGAGGATGGTGAGCACCCCCAGCTTGCGCTTCCGCTCATGGAAGACCATGAGAACTACTGCCAGCAGGCAGGCGAACATGAAGCTCTGCCACGCCATCGCTGCGTGAGAGTCGCTCAGCTGCCGCAGCAGCATGAACCCGCCCACGGCGAAGGGCGGGTAGGTGAAGGGGAGACCGGGGAGAAGGTCGCCGTCGTAGAGCGGGAGTCCACCCAGCGCATCATCGGCCCCCAGCAGGTATACGTGGAGATCCACCGGCAGTTCCCTGAACAGCAGCGGAAACTCCATGGGATTCATCTCTGCGTTCACGCGCCATGCAGCCAGGCACAGGAGGATTATGAGCGGGATGATGGCCATTGCGAAAGGTCTACGCCCCCTTCGGGGTTTAAAAGGCGGGGCCCGTCAGCAAACCCCGCGCACGTGGGCTTTAATAGTCAAACCATATAGCCTGGCCAGTGCTTTTCCTAGCGTTTCCCCCGGCGTGGTTCCCACATCACCACCGCGGTGGAGCGGGGCACATGGACGATCTCCCCGCGTCCGCGGGACGACCCATGGTTGCCCTGGGAGTGCGAAGCGGACCGCGCCGCCCGCGTGGCCTCCGCCAGACGGGCACGCAGCACCGCCACCTCATCCTCCAACTCGGTGATCCGCTGCTGCTGCTCAATGATCGTCTTGATCCCAGCCAGGTTCACCCCTTCCTCATGGGAGAGGCGCTGGATCTCCTGCAGCTGCTCAATGTCCTGGCGGGAATAGCGGCGGCCACCGCCCCGCGTGCGCTCAGGGGTGACCAGGCCCATCCGGTCATAGGTGCGCAGCGTCTGGGCATGCATACCGGTGATCTCCGCCGCGACGGAGATCACGTACACCCCGCGGGAGGGATCCTGATTGCGGTCATTCATCAGTTACCCTCCCAACCGGCACGCGGGTCAAAGCCACTGCGCTTTTCTTCCTCCGCGAACTTCCGCAGCGCACTCATCGCGCCTTCATCGAGGTCCTTCGGCACGGCGACTTCCACCGTCACCAGCAGGTCGCCGCTGGAACCGTTGCGTTTGCGCACGCCATGCCCGCGCACCCGCAGCGTGGTGCCATCCTGTGTGCCCTGGGGAATGCGGACCCGCACCTTGGAATCCAAGGTGGGAACCGTCACCGCGCCACCCAGCACCAGTTCGCTGAAGCTCACCGGCACGGTGAGTTTCAGGTCATCGCCGCTGCGGCTGAACACCTTGTCTGGGCGCACGTGCACGGTGACGAAGAGGTCCCCGGCGGGCTTGCCGTTCTGGCCTGCAGCCCCTTGACCAGCCAGGCGCACCTTTTGGCCATCAACCACGCCAGCTGGCACACGCACGGTAATGGTGCGGGACTTCGTTGTCCGGCCCGTACCCGCGCAATCCGGGCACTTGTCCTTGATCACGGTGCCGGTGCCATCACAATCCGTGCAGGGACGGGCGAAGCCAAACGTCCCACGCTGCTCATTGACCATCCCGGACCCCGCGCAAGTGGAACACGTCACCGGCGACGTCCCGGCCTTGGCACCCGACCCATGACAGGACTCACACGGTTCCGGCTTGGTCAGCCGGATCGGCACGGTCACACCCTTGGTGGCCTCCCGGAAATCGAGGGTCAGCTCTGTCTCCACGTCCGAACCGCGGCCACGGTCCGCCGCTCGCCGGGACCGGCGCCCGCGGCCCCCGGCTGCGGAACCACCGAGATCATCGCCGAAGAGCCCACCGAACATGTCCCCCAGCCCACCGCCGGCCCCGGCGGCCTCCCCGAAGAGGTCAGACATACTGAAGCCACCAGCGCTCCCGCCGCCGAAACCGCTAAAGCCTGCTCCGCCTCCACCGAAGCCAGCACCAGCTCCCGCGAAGGCGCCGCTGGCCAGCATCTGCTTAAACTCGTCATACTCAGCGCGCTTGTCCTTATCCCCCACCACGCTGTACGCCTCACTGGCCTTCTTAAAGCGCTCCTCCGCAGCAGCATCACCGGGCTTCTTGTCCGGGTGATCCTCCCGCGCTATCTTGCGGTAGGCCTTCTTTATCTCCTCAGCGCTCGCCGTGGAAGCCACGCCCAAATCCCTGTAGTAATCTTTGTCAGCCCACTCCTTCTGTGCCATTGTTAAACTCCTTAAAAATTCTTCAGCTCGTCACTCAGCCTTGAGTGTACCCCGAGCAACTTTTCTTTCCTATTTTTATCAACCATCGAGGTGGGGCAATATTCCCCGCCCAGCCCCCATGCCTGGCGTGGTGGCATAGAGGCTCGGGGTGGCGTCGCCCCCAAAAACAAAAAGATAAGGTGGAAGTCATGTCAGACAGAAAGCGCAACTGGTTGCACCGACTTTTCAGCGATACCTCTGCTCACCCAAATGACGCACTGGGTGACGCCCTGGACGAGCTCGCCGAACCGCACCCACACTTCACCGCGCTGACGTTTGACCAGGGCATGAACTTCGAGCACACCGTCATCAGCGCGTTCAACGAACACGGTTATCAGGCGGACGTCAACGGCACCGACCTGCGGATCACCTCCCGCTCCGGCAAGGAACAGCATGTCAACCTCACCAACCTCTACCGGGAGGTCGCACAGCTGGAGGCCATCGATGAAGACATGGACATGGTGGTGCGCGATTACGTGGGCAACATGATGGCCGTCCGCAGCGCAGCGGACTACCGGGAAGCGGATTTCTACCGCGGCATGCGCGTGCGGCTACTCCCCATCCCCCACCTCGAGACCGAAAGCTGGGCCATGGAAGCGCTGGGGCTGACGGGCGCGGGGGACGTGCAGCTCGATAGCGAGAAGATCGAAGCGCTCTTTACCCCGGACTCCCCCATCCAGCCCTTCAGCGAGGACACCGTGGTGCACTTGAGCTTTGACACCGAAAACGCGGTGCAAGCACTCAGCCCGGAGCTCCTTGATGACCGCGGTCCGGTGGAAGACCTCTACCGCATGGGGTACCGCAACCTGTGGCAGGAGCTCGTGGACTCGGACCTGAAGGTCGTGGAGTTCACGCCGGACGCTGAGCAATCCTTCCGGTCCACGCACGTGGGGGCACTGCCGCCGGAGCTGCGGAACAACGAGGCCGGGGAGAGCTGCTGGATGATCGAATCCTCCAGCTTCTATGGCGGCTCCATCCCCCTGTTCCTCGAGGAGTTCATGGACCGCTACCTGCCCCAAGTGGACCGCAGCAACGGTGTCATCTTCGCCATGCCCCACCGGCACCTCACGCTGGTGAAGAACGTGACAAACGGCGCGGAGCTGATGAACTCTATCGGCCTAATGGTCTCCCTCACGGCTGAAGAATTCTCCCACCAGCCCGGGGGCTTGAGCCCCCGTCTGCACCTGTGGCACGAAGGCCAGGTGCAGACGTTCACGGACATCGTGTGGGGCACCGACGAGCGGCAGGCAGAGATACAAGTAAAGCCCAGCCCCTACCTGATGGCGAAGATCAGTGAGGGGCTGGACGGCCCGGACGGCCCAGAGGATCCGGGGACTACGCTGGGTCCTCGATAACGATCATCGCGTTGCGCAGCACCCGGTCTCCCAGGCGGTAGCCCTTGCGCAGCACGGTGCCGACAACCTTGTCATCACCGCTGCTCATGTCTTGCACGGCCTCGTGGTGGTCCGGGTTGAACTCATCACCCTCGGCACCGAAGGCCTCCACCTTCATAGAGCGCATGACAGCCTGCAGCTTGTCCGCGGTCGCCTTCAGCGGGCCGGTGAGGTCCCCGTGGGATTCCGCCAGGTCTAGGTCATCCAAGATCGGCAGCAGCTGGGCTGCCACGTCTGCCTTGGCGCCATCGATGGTGGCCACACGGTCCCGCTCCACGCGGCGGCGGTAGTTGGTGTACTCCGCCGTCACGCGCTGGAGGTCCTCCGTGCGCTCGGCCAGCTGGGTTTCCAGGGAGTCCTGGTTGTCCGCAACGGCAGCGTCTGCGCCGGCATCGGCGGCGGCTGCCTCATCCGCTTCGCCCAGGGTTTCGTTCACGGCAGCGTCTGCTTCCGGATCGCTCACGGTGAAGCCGGGGTTATCCTCGGCGGCACCTGCCCCGGCGGGGTCTTCCGCACCGGCGGCGCGTTCAGCTTCCGCTTCCGCAGCTTCCGCCGCTTCCGCGGAGGTCGCTTCTGGATCGGTGACCTCGGGGGCTCCGGGGTCTTGGCTTAGGTCTCGGTCAGTCATAGAAGGTTACTTCTTGTCTTCCTCGTCGTCCTCAACAACTTCAGCGTCCACAACGTTGGGGTCCTCGGTGGCGGCACCTGCGGCACCTGCACCCTCGGCACCCTCAGCGCCTGCTGCGGTGGCCTCGGCCTCGTAGAGAGCCTTGCCCATCTCCTGGGACTCAGCGGAGAGCTTCTCCACGGCGTCCTTGATGGCCTCGATGTCCTCACCCTTCAGGGCCTCGTCCACAGCCTTGGCTGCGTCCTCAACCTTGGTCTGGGTCTCCTCGGACACCTTGTCCTTGTTGTCTTCTACGAACTTGCGGGTCTGGTAAGCCATGGACTCGGCGGAGTTGCGGACTTCCTGCTCCTCGCGGCGCTTCTTGTCCTCGTCAGCGTGAGCCTCGGCGTCCTTCACCATCCGGTCGATCTCATCCTGGGAGAGGCCGGAGCCTTCCTGGATCTTGATGGTGTTTTCCTTGCCGGTGCCCTTGTCCTTGGCGGACACGGAGACGATGCCGTTGGC
>DXFZ01000061.1 GCA_019114175.1 Candidatus Corynebacterium gallistercoris | reverse complement strand
ATGAACCCCTTGGGTGTGGCTCTGAGTCTGGGCGGCGTGATGCTGATGTGCGCTGGTGCGTGGTGGGCGGAGAAGCTCAGCGCGGCGTGCGTGGGGCATCACAGGTTGGGCGGGGTTGGTCGGCGTGCTGGTCCCCGCAACAGCCGCGCCGACCCCCTAGAAACTGCCAGCAGGTTGGACGTTGCGGCGGCTGCGCTCCGCGCGGGTATGCCTGTGGCAGAAGCCTGGCTGGTGGCGATGGGAACCTCACGAACAACCTTTTTGCTGCGGCTGGGAGCCGGGCCGGAGGCCTGGGCGGAACTAGCGGGTGATCCGTTGATCGGCCCAGTAGCCAGGCAGGCTGCCCAGCAGCAGCGGTCCGGTGCAGGTCTGGCCGCGGGAATGACCGCCCAGGCTATCCGGCTGCGAAAGCTCGCGGCCGATGAGGCCACTGCCGGGGCGCAGAAAGTGCTGGTGGTCTTGGCGGCACCGCTGACGCTGTGCTTTCTTCCGGCTTTCGTGCTGGTGGGGTTGATTCCCCTGGCGCTGGGGTTGGCTGGGATCTGAACTACAAGAACACCTATGTGCCAACAGCTGCTCACGAGCAACTACTCAAGAACAATCACTTGCAAACACGCTTACTCACTGAAGGAGAAACTGAACCATGTCCAACACGATGACTGAAACCTACCCGGCAGCCGTACCTTCCGCTGGAGATGAGCTGCACCCGCTGACCCGAGTGTGGGGAAAGGTGCTGGATGCCCTGGCACGCCACTGGGAGGATGAGGAAGGAATGAGCACCATCGAATACGCCCTGGGGTGTGTGGCGGCAGCAGCCCTAGGGGCACTGCTGTACACCGTTGTGACCAGCGACGCCGTGGAGTCTGCACTGAGCAGCATCTTTGAGCGCGCATTGAATGAGGGCTAATGGGGCAGGAGGGGATGCAGCGTGAACACAGTCGAAGGGGCGATGGTCTTCGCAGCCCTGACACTAGTTGGTGGTGGCGCGGTGTCAGGTTTTGTAACCGTGGCTCAGTCTCAGGCGGCGCACGCGCTGGCCCGGGATGTGGCCCGGGCAGAAGCCATGGGTGTTGACGGCCTTAGTCACGGCGCAGCCCGGGACCCGGAGGCTTCCGTAGAGATCCAGAACGTGGAGCTCGGCGGTACCCAGGCCATCCGCGTGACCGTGTCCAAGCGCGCACCCCTCCTCACTGTTCGAGGCCAGGCCGTGGTGGTGGCGGAGCCGGATGATAGCGCGGAGCCGGGTGACAGCGCGGAGCCGGGTGATAACGCGTACTCGGAGACCTCGGGTTTTGCGGAAACGGACAAGCCGTGAGCACATCGTATGGTGTGGCGATCATCCTGGCCGTACTTTCTGTGGTGATCACCGTGGCCTCTGGAGCTTCCGCCCTCCGGGCGCAGCAAACACTCACGGCCGCGGCGGACCTCACGGCTATTTCCGCGGCCGCGGTGTATTTGTCCGGGGATGCTGATCCCTGCTCCACCGCACGTGTTGTGGCTCGGAATAACGGGGCCGTGCTTGAGGGGTGCAACCTGAGCACCGCTGATGAGACCGTGACGGTCACGGTGAGCCGAGCCTCCATCACCAGTTCCCTCGCAGCCGCATCCATGACCACTGTCACCGCAACAGCGGGCCCTGCGGGCTAGAGCCTGCGGGCGGTGTCAAGGCGAAGGAACAAATCTTGTCAAGGCAGGTTGCGAAAAAACTGATGAAAAGTGGATGGCTGCCTTGACAAGATTTATGCCTTTGCCTTGGCAGCCGCTGACCTCCGGAAACAGGCACCCTCTTAACGTCAAGAGCAACAGCAAAAGGGCTCCCAACAACCCCTGAAACCCGCCCGATCCCAGGCCCGAGATACCCCTCTAGCCGAACACCCTCTAGCCGAACACCCTCTAGCCGAACAGTCCCCGAAGGAACGGCGTAGAGTCCGCCAGTGAAACTGGAACGGTCTGCCCATGGTCCGTGGGGTACCAGTGCACCTCCACCCGGTTGTTGCGGGTGCCTTCCGCGCCGATGAATTGGTTGATCCACATGCTTGAGTTCAGCATGATCCCAATTGGTGAAGGTACGTCGATGTCCTTCATGCCGTGAGCTAGGAACACTGGCTTATCGTAGCCGGTGGCCGGGGTCTCCATGTACTCCCGCAAGGCAGGTTCTAGCCCAGGCACGGAGCTTAAAGGGGAAGAGAAGGCCCGTGCCACATTCATCCCTCGGACTGCATCCGCCAACTCCGTATAGCATGCTGTTTCTGCAGCGGCGACCCATCGCTTGCCCTCATCTGTCAGTACGGAATCCACGTCTATGTTCGGCCGAGCTTCCCTGAAGCCCGCCACGATGTATCCCGCGTAGGCGTTCAACGCCGCGGGTAGAGGAACCGGCGGGAAGGTTGGTCCAGCGGCGAGGACAAGTTCCTCGATGTAGGCAGGTGCTCCTGTGGCGACGGCACCCACGTAGTCCAACCCCGCCGGCACGCTACGGGCGCTAGCCGATTGCGCGACGTGCAGCGCCGCACCACCACCCTGCGATTGGCCGATCACCGCCCACTTGTGCGAAAGCTGAACTGCAGGGGTGGAAAGCTTATGCGCAGCAATCACGGAATCCACCATGCTGGCTGCAGTGGCTGTGCCGTTCAGATAGCTCATCAATCCCGGAGTTCCGAGGCCCGCGTAGTCGCTGGCCACGATGGCATAACCCTGCTCAAGCCAGTGGTTGAGATAGGCGGCATCCCGGTCCGAACGCGGGTTCATGGACGGAGTGCACTGATCTGCGAGCCCCACGGTTCCATGCGCCCATGCGAGCACGGGCCATCCGCCCTTAGGCGGGTGTCCCTGAGGTGTGAACAGCGCCGCAGTGGATGTTGCTATGGCGCCGTGCTGGTCCGTGGTCGTGTAGCTAAAGCGGAACTGTTGTCCCGCGTTTGCCAACCCCACGGCTGGGTTGAGCGGAACCTGGCGGAGAGGCTCGCCCGCAACGGCCCCTGGAGGTGGGCTTTGACTCTCGGCCAAGTCCAGTCCGCTATTGCGATTCGCACCGGACCAGGGTGCTGGTTCGCGCAGAGCCTGGCCAGGGTTCACTGCCTGCGGTGGTGTGAGATAGGCGACCGAGCCCAGCGCGCCCGCGGATTGTCCAAGACTTGATCCCGGTTGGGCAACAGCAGTGTCCAGCCCGGCATAGAGGTTGGTTGAGAAGGCAAGGATCGCGACCAAGGAAGCTGCTAGAGGCTTAGACTGTGATAGTTTCATCACTAAAGACCTTTCTTTTTGCTAATTGTATCGCAGATCGGGCGGCGATCATGCTCACGGCAGTGCGATCTATCGCACCATGGAGGTCAGCCCAATTCTTAAGCGAAAGAAAACTTAGAGCGATCAAACGCTTGCTCTCAAGGTAACTCAAGTGTAATCTATATCACACCGTGGAAGGAACTGGATCACGAAAGGTGATTGGCCATGAGGGTTTTGCAGAAGGCGTTACTAGCGGCGGTGACCGTGGTGTGTACCGCTGTGGGTGGCGTGCAGGTGGCGGGTGCGCAGGATCGGCAGGTGTTGATCGATAACCTCTACCCGCAGCAGGTCCACGATGCCCCGATCGGCGACGGAGGCGATGGTGAGGACGTCGCGCGTAATGGTGTGGATCAGGTTGCCCCGGGTAGGGAGGGGTTAGAGCCTTTAGAGCCGGGGTTTGATGATAATACGATTGATAACCAAGCGGGGCAGGGCTGGAATCCTACGGTGGATCCCAGCCCTGTTGTTGTATCCGGGGGCATGCGCTCTGATAGGGAGGAGATTCCCGGTGGGGTTCACCAAGGAGGAGGCTGATCTGGCGGAGGTGCAGGAGGCCAGGGAGCGTTTAGGTG